>CAIQUG010000065.1 GCA_903874895.1 uncultured Caulobacterales bacterium
CACGGTGTCGGCGAGTTCATGTTCCTCGGCGTTGGTCTCGAGCCAGGTCCGCCAGCCCGCCCGCCGGAACTGGTCCTCGATGATGATCAGGCCCAGGGAGTGGTTCTCCCCCGGCGTCGCCGCGAACAGGGCCGAGCTGGAGCCCTCGGGGATGTCGTGGCCGGGGGGCAGCTGCCAGCCGATCGACCGGATCAGCTGCTGCAGGCGCCCGAGCCCGATGGTGACGTCGGCATAGGACACGCGGTCCTCGTTCCAGAAGGTCCCCAGAAGCCGGGCGGCGGGAACGATCAGCGACATGTAGATGTCTTCGAGCGTGAAGTTCCGCTCCATCAGACCCGCGACGAAGGCGGACAAGGTGTCGGCTTCCCGGGTGAGGGTCAGCTCCGCGAAATATCGCACCGTGTCGTCATTGATCCGGATCTCGGCCGGCACGTCCATCGCCGGAAGGCCCGGCCCGTCCGCGTGGGCCAGCATCAGTCGGGGAATGATCTCGTACTCGACAATCGCCCTGAGGTTCTGCGGTGTGGACGGATCGTCCCGCCCGCCTGCCGCGGCATCGCCCGGCCGTCCGCCATCGCGCCCGGACGTGCGGGCGGCGGCGGGGGTGCCGCTGAGCTGGCTGAGGAACTTGAATGGGGACGTAAACGCCAGACCGTTCATATAAACCCTCCACCGGACGGAAGGCGGAGCCTGACCAGGACCTCGTCGCCGTCTGACTAGGTTCAGTCGTCGCGCGCCGGAGCGGTTGAAACGGCTGAACAGCTGCGTTTCCCGGCGGGGTCAGGGGGCGTCTGTGCGCCCTTTGAGACCCATCCAGCGACGAGCCTAACCCAATTCCAAGGATTGTTAAGATGGCAGCCCGGTAAAACGTTCGTCAAGCCAAAAGTGTCAACTAGAAATGACGTCATGATAGATTGACACATATCTGGGGCGGCCATAGCATCCCTTCGAAGCCAATGCGTTCGGAGGCCGGCCTTGAGCATCCAGAGCAACTACCCGGGGTCACACAACGCCGAGGCCAGCCGGACGGGGTTCCGTCTGCTCAGCCCGGCGGGCCTCCTTGAAGACCTTTTCGAGACCGTGGCGCCTGCGCCGTGGGGCGCGACCGTCGGCCTGCATCACAAGGCCCCGGCGAAGCGGCCGCTCTATACGCCCGAGGAACGGCTGCGGCGTGACCGGACCCGCTGGACCCTGGTGCAGGCCGTGCTGGCCCCCATCCAGTTCCTGGTCTTCGCGATCAGCCTGATCCTGGTGTGCCGGTTTCTGGTCACCGGGCGGGGATACGAGCTCGCCACCGCGTCGATCCTTCTCAAGACGCTGCTGCTCTACACCATCATGATCACGGGCTCGATCTGGGAGAAGAAGGTGTTCGGCAAGTGGCTGTTCGCCCCGGCCTTCTTCTGGGAGGACGTGTTCAGCTTCCTCGTGCTGGCCCTGCAGACCGCCTATCTGGCCGGGACGCTGTTCCATCTGGCCACGCCGGTGCAGCAGATGCAGATCGCCATCGCCGCCTATGCAGCCTACGCCATCAATGCCGGCCAGTTCATCTTCAAGCTGCGTCAGGCCCGCCTCGAGGCCGGTACCCATGCCTCGACCATCTCGGGTCATGCCGCATGACCGTGCTGGACCTCACGCCGCGCACCGCGATCCAGCCTGCCGCTCGCCGGACGGTGCTGCGGGAGCGCGGCCAGCGCGAGGTCTTCTGTGGCCTGACCGGGATCGTGTGGCTGCATCGCAAGATCCAGGACGCCTTCTTCCTCGTGGTCGGTTCGCGCACCTGCGCCCACCTGATCCAGTCCGCAGCCGGGGTGATGGTGTTCGCGGAGCCCCGCTTCGCCACCGCGATCATGGAAGAGCGCGATCTCGCGGGCATGGCCGACGCCAATGAGGAACTGGACCGCGTGGTGTCCGAGCTGCTCGCCCGCCGCCCCGACATCCGCGTCCTGTTCCTCGTCGGGTCCTGTCCGTCGGAGGTCATCAAGCTCGACCTGTCCCGGGCCGCCCAGCGCCTGTCCGGCCGGTATGGTCCGAACCTGCGGGTCGTGAACTATTCCGGCAGCGGCATCGAGACCACCTTCACCCAGGGCGAGGATGCCTGCCTGGCGGCCCTGCTGGACGAAGTGCCCGTGGATCCCTCGACCGAGGCCAGCCTCGTGGTCGTGGGAACCCTGCCGGATATCGTCGAGGACCAGTTCCAGCGCCTGTTCGACGCCATGGGCCTGCCCCGGGTGGCCTTCTTCCCGCCGCGTCGCTCGACCCAGATGCCCGCCATCGGGCCGAACACCCGCTTCCTGCTGGCCCAGCCCTTTCTGGGCGAGACGACCCAGAAGCTCGAAGGTCGCGGCGCCCAGCGCCTGGCAGCTCTGTTCCCCTTCGGTGCCAATGGCACGACGGCCTGGCTTCGTGCCGCGGCGGAGGCCTTCGGCGTGGACATGGCCCGGTTCGAGGCGGTGATCGCGCCGGCCCGGGACCGCGCCCGCCGGTCGCTGGAGCGGCATCGCGGGAAGCTGGCCGGAAAGTCGATCTTCTTCTTCCCCGACTCGCAGCTGGAGCCGTCCCTGGCCCGCTTCGTGGCCGAGGAACTGGACATGCGCGTGCTGGAAGTGGGCACGCCCTACCTGAACCGCACCCTGGTCGGCTGCGAGACGGACCGCCTCTCCGCCGATGTGGTCCTGTCCGAGGGTCAGGACGTGGATCGGCAGCTGGACCGGTGTCGCGCGGCCCGTCCGGACCTGACGGTCTGTGGTCTCGGGCTCGCCAATCCGCTGGAGGCGGAGGGACTGGCCACCAAGTGGTCCATCGAACTCGTCTTCTCGCCCATTCACGGGTTTGACCAGGCCGGGGATCTTGCGGGGCTCTTCGCCCGCCCGATCACCCGTCATGACCTGCTGAGGGTGTGACCCATGAAGCTCTCCGTCTGGACCTATGAAGGACCGCCCCACGTGGGGGCCATGCGGGTCGCGACGGCCATGCGCGATGTCCACTACCTGCTGCACGCGCCGCAGGGGGACACCTACGCGGACCTGCTGTTCACCATGATCGAGCGGCGCAATGCCCGCCCGCCGGTGACCTACACCACTTTCCAGGCCCGGGATCTGGGCACGGACACCGCCGATCTGTTCAAGGAGGCCGCCACTGCCGCCTATGAGCGGTTCCAGCCGCAGGCCATGCTGGTGGGTGCCTCCTGCACGGCGGAGCTGATCCAGGACGATCCCGGCGGTCTGGCCAAGACCCTCGGCCTGCCGATCCCGGTGGTGCCGCTGGAACTGCCGTCCTACCAGAAGAAGGAACACTGGGGCGCCGCGGAGACCTTCTTCCAGCTGGTGCGCACCTTCGCGGCCCGGGTTGAGCGGACGCCGGCTGCCCGCCCGCGCTGCAATATCCTGGGGCCGGTGGCCCTGGGATTCCGTCATCGGGACGACCTGATCGAGATCACCCGGCTGCTGGAGACCATCGGCGTCGACGTCAACGTGACGGCCCCGCTGGGGGCCTCTCCCGCCGATCTGACCCGCCTGGGCGACGCCGACTTCAATGTGGTGCTGTATCCCGAAATCGCCGGCGTCACCGCCGCCTGGCTGGAAAAGGCCTTCGGTCAACCGTCGGTGAAGACGGTTCCCATCGGCACCGGTGCCACCCGGGACTTCATCGCCGAGATCTGCGCCCTCACGGGACTGGATCCCGCGGCAGCCCTGGCCGCCAGTCACCAGCATCAGCCCTGGTGGTCCCGCTCCGTTGACTCGAATTACCTCACCGGAAAGCGCGTCTTTATCTTCGGCGACGGCACCCACGTGGTCTGCGCCGCCCGGGTCGCGGCCGAGGAGATGGGCTTCGAGGTCGTCGGACTGGGCTGCTACAATCGCGAGTTCGCCCGGGAAGTCCGTGCTGCCGCGGAGCGCCACGGCTGCGAGGCGCTGATCACCGACGACTATCTCGAGGTCGAGCAGCGGATCACCGAGCTGCAGCCGGAACTGATCCTCGGCACCCAGATGGAGCGGCACATCGCCAAGCGGCAGAACATCGCCTGCGCGGTGATCTCGGCCCCGGCCCACGTGCAGGACTTTCCGGCCCGCTATTCCCCGCAGATGGGTTTCGAAGGCGCCAACGTCCTGTTCGACACCTGGGTTCACCCCCTGGTCATGGGACTGGAAGAGCACCTCCTGGCCATGTTCCGCGACGATTTCGAGTTCAACGATACGGCCGGCCCATCTCATCTGGGCCAGGCCGGCGGCGGCAGGCCAGCTCACTCCCCAGAGCCAGAGCTTGCCGCCGATTCTCTTGGGTTCGCTCCAGCCGAGCCCGCCGCGGACTCCCGCGTTGCTGCCGGGCTCAGCTGGACACCGGAAGCGGAGAAGGAGCTGATCAAGATCCCGTTCTTCGTCCGGGGCAAGGCCCGCCGCAACACCGAGGTGTACGCCCGCCAGAGCGGCGTCTCACGGATCGAGATCGAGACCATCTATGACGCCCGCAGCCACTTCGCCCGTTAAGCGGCCGGAGGGGCGCGCGACCCCGGTGCGGGTCGTGTTCCTCACACTGGACCGCCACCTCACCGGCCTGTTCCAGCGGGCCGAGGAGGAGGTGCGCAAGGACATTCCCGGCCTCGAGCTTCGCCTGCATGCGGCGACGGACTGGGCCGATGATCCGGGTGCGCTGCAGAAGTGCCTCGAGGACATCGCCACCGGGGACATCATCGTCATGGCGATGCTGTTCATCGACGAGCAGATCCGTGCCGTGCTGCCGGCCCTCGAGGCGCGCCGCGATCACTGCGACGCCATGGTCGGTCTGATTTCCGCAGGCGAGATCATCAAGCTGACCCGCCTGGGCGGCCTGAAGATGGACGGGTCCGACAAGGGACCGATGGCCCTGCTGAAGCGTCTGCGGGGAAATCGCTCCAAGGTCGGCGGAAGCTCCAGCTCCGGTGCCGGCCAGATGGCCATGCTTCGGCGCCTGCCCAAGATCCTCCGCTTCATCCCGGGTGCCGCCCAGGACCTGCGGGCCTATTTCCTGACCATGCAGTACTGGCTGTCCGGCTCGCAGGACAACTGTGCGGCCATGGTCCGCTTCCTGGTCAGCCGCTATGCCGACGGCCAGCGCCGGGCCCTGCGCGGCAAGGTGGAGGCCTCGGCCCCCCGGGAATATCCCGAGCTGGCGCTCTACCATCCCCGCAGCGCCGACCGGATCGTGGAGCGGATCGAGGACCTTCCCCCGCCGCGCGTTCCCCCGCGGGGCGTCGTGGGCGTTCTGGTGCTGCGGTCCTACGTGCTGGCCGATGACACCGGTCACTATGACGGGGTCATCGAGGCGCTGGAGGCCAAGGGGCTGAAGGTCATTCCGGCCTTTGCCAGCGGGCTCGACGGCCGCCCGGCCATCGAGCAGTTCTTCATGAAGGACGGCCAGCCGGTGGTGGATGCGGTCCTGTCCCTGGCCGGATTCTCCCTCGTGGGGGGACCTGCCTACAATGACGCGGGCGCGGCGGAAGAGATCCTGTCACGGCTCGGCGTACCTTATATCACTGCCCAGCCCCTGGAGTTCCAGACCCTGGAGGCCTGGGGGCGCAACGCCTCGGGGCTGAACCCGGTGGAATCGACGATCATGATCTCGATCCCCGAGCTCGACGGCGCCGTGGCACCCAGCGTGTTCGGCGGTCGTTCCACCGGCGACGGTGTGCCCTGCGAGGGTTGTTCCCACCATTGCGTGTTCGAGGCGTCCCCGAAGGCACCGCGCATGCACGTCTGCCCCGAACGGGCGCAGGCCATTGCCGCGCGGATCGCTCGCATGGTGGCCCTCCGCCGGTCCGAGCGGGCGGAGCGGCGCCTGGCGGTGGTCCTGTTCAACTTCCCGCCCCAGTCCGGTGCGGCCGGGACCGCGGCGTTCCTGTCGGTCTTCGCCTCCCTGCACAACACCCTGAAGGGTCTGGCGGACGCGGGCTACGCCGTGGACGTTCCCGAGACGGTGGACGCGCTGCGCGAGCAGCTGCTCGGGGGGAATTCCGCGCGTTACGGCACCGACGCCAACGTGGCGGTCCGGATTTCGGTGGACGACCATATCCGGCGCGAGCCGCACCTGGCGGCCATCGAGGCGCAATGGGGGCCGGCCCCGGGCCGCAAGCTGACCGACGGCCGCAGCCTGTTCGTGCTGGGCGCCCATTTCGGCAATGTCTTCGTCGGCCTTCAGCCGGGCTTCGGCTACGAGGGTGATCCGATGCGGCTGCTGTTCGAGCGCGGCTTTGCCCCCACCCACGCGTTCTCGGCCTTCTATCGCTATCTCAGCGAGGATTTCGACGCCCACGCCGTTCTGCACTTCGGCACCCACGGGGCGCTGGAATTCATGCCCGGCAAGCAGGTGGGCCTGACGGCCAGCTGCTGGCCCGAGCGGCTGATCGGCGACCTGCCCAACTTCTATCTGTACGCCGCCAACAACCCGTCCGAAGGGGCGCTGGCCAAGCGGCGCTCTGCGGCCACCCTGATCAGCTATCTTACGCCCCCTGTGGCGCAGTCGGGGCTCTACAAGGACCTGGTCGAGCTGAAGGGCTCCATCCAGCGCTGGCGGTCCATGCCGCCCAGCGCGGTGGAAGAGATGGCCAGCCTCGCCGACTTCATCCTGCAGCAGGCCACGGATCTCGATCTGGTGGCTGTGGGCACCGATGATGCAAGCCGCATCGCCGATCTGGCGGACAAGGTCGCCGAGATCGAGCAGCAGCTTATCCCGGCGGGTCTGCACACGGTGGGCGAACCGGTGACCCTGGAGGAGCGCGTTGACCTCCTGTCCGCCATGACCAGCCAGTGGGACGGGCCGGCCCTGTCTCCGGCCTCCATCACCGCGGTCGCCAACGGGGTCCCGGCGGCCGGTGTCCTGAAGCTGAGCGGGCTGAAGGTGACGTCCACGGACGTAGCCCGGGTGGAGGATCTGGCGAAGACGAATGCCTTCCTGATGGAGGACCACGAGGTCAAGGCCATCGTCCGCGCCCTGGATGGCACCTATGTCCGACCGGCACCCGGCGGCGATCTCGTCCGCACGCCGCAGGTCCTGCCCACGGGCCGCAACCTGCACGGGTTCGACCCGTTCCTGCTGCCCAGTCCGTTTGCGGTCCGGGAAGGCGGGCGGCATGCCCAGATCATCCTCGACCGGCACCTGGCCGACACGGGCCAGTTCCCGGAGACCATCGCCATGGTGCTGTGGGGCTCCGATAATCTGAAGAGTGAGGGCGTGCCCATTGCCCAGGCCCTGCGCCTGATGGGGGCCGCCCCCCGTTTCGACGGCTTCGGTCGCCTGTGCGGAGCCCGGCTGATCCCGCTGGCAGAGCTGGGTCGCCCGCGGGTGGACCTGCTGATGACCCTGTCCGGCATCTTCCGCGACCTGCTGGCCCTGCAGACCCGGATGCTGGCGGAAGCCGCCTATCTCTGCGCCATCGCCGACGAACCGCCGGAGATGAACTTCGTCCGCAAGCATGCCCTGCAGATGATGGCAGAGACGGGCTGCGACGAGATGACGGCGGCCCTTCGTGTCTTCTCCAACGCGGAGGGGGCCTATGGGGCCAACGTCAACCAGCTGATCGACAGCTCCGCGTGGACCGACGAGGACGAACTGGCCGACGCCTACCAGGCGCGGAAGTGCTTTGCCTACGGCCTCAACGGCCAGCCCGTGAAGCAGCCGGCGGTGCTGAAGACGATCCTGAGCAAGGTCGATTTCGCCTACCAGAACGTGGAGTCGGTGGAACTCGGCGTCACCAGTATCGACCAGTACGTGGACACGCTGGGCGGCATCACCCGGGCGGTGCGCCGCAGCCGGGGGGTGGAGACGCCGGTCTATATCGGCGACCAGGCCAATGGCGAGGCCAAGGTCCGCACCCTGGCCGAGCAGGTCTCCCTGGAAACCCGCACCCGGACGCTGAACCCCAAGTGGTTCGAGGGCCTGCTCAAGCACGGCTATGAGGGCGTTCGCCAGATCGAGGCTTCGGTGACCACCACGCTCGGCTGGTCGGCGACCACCGGCCAGGTGGACCCGTGGATCTACCAGAAGATCAGCGAGACCTTCGTGCTGGACGCGGAGCTTCGCGCCCGCATGGCCGAACTGAACACCGTGGCGACCTCCCGCCTGGCCAAGCGCCTGCTGGAAGCCTCCGAACGAAACTACTGGACCCCGGACGAGGCGACCCTGCGCGCCCTGCACGCGGCCAGCGACGAGCTGGAGGATCGCCTCGAAGGCGTTCCGACGGCGGCGTAAGGCGAGGAGCCCCCGATGACCCTGCTTGATATCCCCCGGTCCCTGCACACCAGCCCCCGCCGTGGCCGCGGAGACGGGGAGGGGAGCGTGCAGGTCGAGCTCGATCTCGACATGCGCTCCACCACCACCAAGGTGTTTGCCATCTACGGCAAGGGCGGCATCGGCAAGAGCACGACCTCGTCGAACCTGTCGGCGGCCTTTTCGAAGATCGGCAAGCGGGTGCTGCAGATCGGCTGCGACCCCAAGCACGACTCCACCTTCACCCTGACAAAACGGCTCACCCCCACGGTGATCGACATCCTCGAGAGCGTGGACTTCCACACCGAGGAGCTGCGGCCGGAGGACTACGTGTTCGAGGGCTACAACGGCGTCATGTGCGTGGAGGCGGGCGGTCCGCCGGCGGGCACCGGCTGCGGCGGCTATGTGGTCGGCCAGACGGTGAAGCTGCTGAAGGAGCATCACCTGCTGGAAGACACCGATGTGGTGATCTTCGACGTGCTGGGGGATGTGGTCTGCGGGGGCTTCGCGTCGCCCCTGCAGCATGCCGAGCGGGCCCTGGTGGTGGCCTCCAACGACTTCGACTCCATCTTCGCCATGAACCGGATCATCGCCGCCATCCGGGCCAAGTCGAAGAACTACGATGTCCGGCTGGGGGGCGTGATCGCCAACCGCAGCAAGAACACCGACGAGATCGACCGGTTCAATGCCGCCATCGGCCTGGAGCGCGTGGCCCACTTCCCGGACCTCGACGTGATCCGTCGCAGCCGTCTGAAGAAATCCACCCTGTTCGAAATGGAGCCCTCACCGGAACTGGAGGCGGTTCAGCAGGAATATCTGCGCCTCGCGGCGTCCCTGTGGGTCGGCTCGACCACCTATGACTGCACGCCGATGAAGGACCGCGATGTCTTCGAATTCCTGGGGTTTGAATGATGAGTGACGCCATCTACGACCAGCGCCGCGGGCGACTGCAGACCTACTTCAATGCCACGGCGATGGACGCCTGGGCGCAGCTGACCTCGGATGCCCCGGTCAGCCGCATCCGGCAGACCGTGCGCGCCGGGCGGGACCGGATGCGCGATACGCTGCTGTCCTGGCTGCCGCAGGACCTGTCCGGTGCGCGGCTCCTCGACGCGGGCTGCGGCACCGGGGCCCTGTCGGTGGTGGCGGCTCAGCGGGGCTGTGCGGTGACCGCCGTCGACATCGCCGCCAATCTCGTGGAGATCGCCCGGGACCGGGCGCCTGCGAACCTGGCACCGGGATCGATCAGCTTCCAGGTCGGTGACATGCTCGACCCCGCCTTCGGTCGCTTCGACCATGTGGTGGCGATGGACTCCCTGATCCACTACCCGACCCGGCAGATCGTGAACGTCATCGAAGGGGTCGCGGACCGGACCGATCGGTCGATCCTCCTGACCTTCGCCCCGCAGACGCCGGCCCTGACGGTAATGCACGCCATGGGACGCCTCTTCCCGCGCAGCAACCGGGCACCGGAAATCATCCCGGTACGCCCTTCCGCCCTCGTCTATGCCATCGAACAGACCCGGAGCCTCCGCGGCTGGCGGGTGGCGCGGACCGAACGGGTGAGCGGTGGCTTCTACACCTCCCAGGCCCTGGAGCTCGTCCGCAGATGAGCGTGAACCGGCCGGTCAATCCCTGGTCCTGGCGCAATGTCGGTCTCGGCATGCTGCCGTTCGCCGATGCGGCGACGGCGGAGCTGCCGCTGGGCCGGATGTTCCGGCTGGCGCTGTTCCAGCTGACCGTGGGCATGGCGGCGGTCCTGCTGATCGGTACCCTGAACCGGGTGATGATCGTCGAGCTCAATCTGCCGGCGTGGCTGGTGGCCCTGATGATCTCCCTGCCGCTGCTGTTCGCCCCGTTCCGCATGCTGATCGGTCACCGGTCGGACCATCACCGGTCGGTGCTGGGCTGGAAGCGGGTGCCCTATATCTGGTTCGGGACCCTGCTTCAGTTCGGCGGTCTGGCGATCATGCCCTTTGCCTTGATCCTGCTGTCGGGCGACAGCCATGGTCCGCCGATCGTCGGTCAGGCCGGCGCAGCCCTCGCCTTCCTGATGGCGGGCGCGGGCGTGCACATGACCCAGACAGCGGGTCTGGCGCTTGCCACCGATCTGGCACCTGCGTCCGTGCGGCCCAAGGTGGTGGCCTTGCTCTGCCTGATGCTGCTGGTGGGAACCGTGATCGCAGCGGTGGGCTTCGGGTTCCTGCTGAGCCCGTTCAGCGAAGTGCGGCTTGTGCAGGTGACCCAGGGTGCGGCCGCGCTGACCCTCGTCCTGAACAGTGTCGCCCTCTGGAAGCAGGAAGCCCGGGATCCAAACCGGGGCGCGACGGCGACGCCGCAGCCGCGTTTCTCGGAGGCCTGGACAGCCTATCTGCGGACCGGCCGCGCGGTGCGTCGGCTGCTGGCCATCGGCCTTGGCACGGTCGCCTTCAGCATGCAGGACGTCCTGCTGGAACCCTATGGCGGCCGGGTGTTGCACCTGCCCGTGGGCGTGACGACGCTACTGACAGCCCTTCTGGCGGTCGGCGGTGCGGCGGGGCTGGCCCTGGCTGCGCGACAGCTGAACCGGGGCGCAGATCCCTACCGGGTGGCGGGCTTCGGCGCGACCGCCGGGATTGCCGCATTCCTGTCCGTGATCTTTGCCGCTCCGACCGGCTCTCCGGCCCTTTTTGCCCTGGGCGTGGCCCTGGTCGGTTTCGGTGCAGGGCTGTTCGCCCACGGCACGCTGACCGCCTCCATGAACATGGCGGAGTCCGACGCCACGGGGCTGGCCCTGGGCGTCTGGGGAGCGGTGCAGGCCCTGGCCGCCGGTCTGGCCATTGCCGCGGGCGGACTGATCGGTGACGGCGTCGCCTTCCTGGCCAGCAGCGGCCGGCTCGGCAGCGTGCTGGCGACCCCCGCCACAGGCTTCACGGCCGTCTATCTCTTCGAGCTGGTCCTGCTGTTCGCCACCCTGGTGGCGCTCGGCCCGCTCGCCCGGTTCGGGGCCCCAGCGCCGCTCGGCGTGGCCGTCGGGGTCCGCCCCGTCGGAGCGGGTCCCATCAACAATGTCTCGGCCTGATCGAGCTTCCAAAGGAGAAGCGAAATGCCCCACAATCCCATCTTTGCCGGCAACTTCGACATGGCGTCGCTGATATTCGGCACCTTTGTCGCCTTCTTCTTCGGCCTGATCCTCTACCTCCGTCGGGAGGACCGTCGCGAGGGTTACCCCCTGGAAGATGACGTGACCGGCAAGTCCGAAACCATGGGCGGCCTGTTCTTCGTGGCCCAACCCAAGACCTTCCTCCTGTCCGGCGGTGGGTCGGTCACCAAGCCGGACTACAACCGCGACGGCAAGGTGGCGAACCTTCGCCAGACGACCCGGTTGCCGGGCTCGCCCTTCGAGCCGGTAGGGGATCCCATGGCCGCCGGTGTCGGTCCGGGCTCCTACGCCCAGCGTTCCAAGGCGCCGGAGCAGATGCATCACGGCGGGCCGAAGGTGGTTCCCCTGCGGGCGGCTGAAAGCTTCTGGATCGACGGCAAGCTTGATGACCCCCGCGGCATGACCGTCGTGGCCGCCGACTGGGTCAAGGCCGGCGTCGTGGTGGACTGCTGGGTCGACCAGGCCGAGGCCCTCATCCGGTACCTCGAGGTCGAACTCTCCGCCGAGACCGGCGCCGCCGGACGCCATGTCCTGGTCCCGCTGCCCATGGCGATTCTGAAGAAATCCAACCGTCCCGTGGAACGGCAGGTGAAGGTCGACTCGATCCTCGCCAAGCAGTTCTCCGGCGTTCCGCAACTGTCCAATCCCACCTCGGTGACCGTCGACGAGGAAGAGCGGATTGCCGCCTATTACGGCGGTGGCCTGCTCTACGCGACGCCCGGCCGTACGGAGCCCCTGTTATGAGCGAACATGATTTCGAGGAAATCCGTGGTCTCCCCGGGCAGTTGCCGTCGGGCGAGCGGTTGATCTGGCAAGGGGCCCCCGATGCCTGGCGTCTGGCCTGCGAGGCCTTTCACATCCGCGCCGTCGGGGGCTATTTCGCCCTGATGATCGGATGGCGGGCGGCGAGCCGTCTGGCCCAGGGCGTCTCCCCCGGCCGGGCGCTGACCGAGGCCGCGGCCGTCAGTCCGCTGGCGATCCTGGCCCTTTCGCTGCTGGGCGTGCTTGCGGTGCTCTACAGCCGCACGACCGTCTACACCATCACCAGCCGCCGGGTCGTCCTGCGTTTCGGCGTGGCCCTGCCCAAGGCGATCAACCTTCCGTTCTCGCAGATCGAGAGCGCGGCGGTGAAGCGTCGCGGCGGGACCGGCGGGGATCTGGCCCTGACCCTCAAGGCCCCTAACAAGATCGCCTTCCTGCATCTGTGGCCGAACGTGCGGCCGTGGCGGCTGGCACGTCCCGAGCCGAGCTTCACGGCGTTGAACGACCTTGACGCCGCCAGCGCTGCCCTCGTGGCCGCGATGAAGGACGTGGCACCGATCACCGTCTCCAGCCAGTCCGTGTCCACCGGTTCGCGCGCGACCGGCACCGGGCCGTCCCGTCCTGAAGTCGCCGCCGCCTGAGGAGGCCCAAGTCATGAGTGCCATAGACCGTGAGACCCTGCCGAAAGGTGCCGTGATCGCAGCCGTCAGCGTGGTGGTTTTCAGCCTCGTCGCCACCGCGGCCACCACCTATGCGCGGCATCACGCGCCGGCCACTCCCACCGGTCCGGCCACGCCGCCGGCGCGGGTCGTGGAACTGAGCTTCGCGGACATGCCCGATGGCTCGGTCCGCATCCGCAACCATGCGACCGGTGCCGTCATCACGTCTCTGCCGCCGGGATCCGACGGGTTCGTGCGCGGGGCCATGCGCGGTCTGGCCCATGACCGCAAGGTGCGCGGGATCGGTGCAGACGCGGCCTTCCAGCTGGCGGAATGGCCGGATCGGCACCTGGAGCTGTTCGACCCCACCGATGGTCGTAAAATCGACCTCGATGCCTTCGGTGACATCAACAAGCAGGCCTTCAGCCGCCTGCTGCCCGTGCAGGGCGTCCGCTCATGAGCCGCCGGATCGAGACCCTTCCCTGCACGATCGACATCGAGCACACGGCCGCCAGCCTGCATGCCCATGTCAATCTGGACGGGGCCCGGGACATCCAGCCCGGTGACCGGGTGCGGGTCCTGGGTGCCCCCATCGTCGTCCGTTTCGGCGAGCGGCTGACCCTGCGGCGGAACGCCGAGGTGCGGCGCGCCGGATTCCTCGAGCGCCAGTGGACACGCCTGACCGCCGGCCTGTCCCTTACCGAACTCTATGAAGTCAGCTTCACCCCCGGGAGATTGTCATGACCGACGCCGCCCTTTCCATGTCCCCGTCCATCGCCGACCCGGCGATCGCCGACACCACCCGGCTGGCGCAGAAGGACACGATCCTCAGCCCGCGGTTCTACACCACCGATTTCGACGCCATGGACCGGATCGACGTGACCCCGGTCCGGCGGGAGTGGGATGCCCTGATCGCCGAAATGGCGGCGGATCCGAACCGCAACCACTTCAAGCGGACCGAGGCCTTCGAAAACCTGCTGGAGGACATGGAGCCCGGCCTGCGCCAGGAATTCGTCGACTTCCTGGTCAGTTCCCTCACGGCGGAATTCTCGGGCTGCGTCCTCTATGCCGAGATCGTCAAGCGGGTGAAGAACCCCGACATCAAGGCCCTGTTCAAGTACATGAGCCGCGACGAGGCCCGCCACGCCGGCTTCATCAACGAGGCCCTCAAGGACTTCAAGATCGGCGTGGACCTGAGCTTCCTGACCAAGGTGAAGAAGTACACCTTCTTCCAGCCCAAATTCATCTTCTATGCGGTCTATCTGTCGGAGAAGATCGGCTACGCCCGCTACATCACCATCTTCCGTCACCTGGAGCGCCACCCCGAGCGTCGGTTCCATCCGATCTTCAAGTGGTTCCACGAATGGTGCGCCGACGAGTTCCGCCACGGGGAGGCCTTTGCCCTGATCATGCGGGCGGATCCCAAGCTGCTGACGGGGCTCAACCGGTTGTGGATCAAGTTCTTCCTGCTGTCGGTCTACGCCACGATGTACGTGCGCGACCATGCCCGTCCGGCCTTCCACGCCGCATTGGGCGTCGATCCGACGGAGTACGATTACAAGGTCTTCCGGGTCTGTTCGGAGATCACCCGGCAGGTGTTCCCGCTCGTCGTGGATATCGACCATCCCCAGTCGAAGGCAGCGTTCGACCGGCTGTTCAGGATCACCCAGAAGATGGAAACGGCGGGGACGGTCGGGAAGATCGGCCTGGGTCTCCAGGCGGCGGCGGCGTTCCTCTCCCTCTATTCCGTCCCGTCCATCGCCAACGAGATGCCGACCGACGTCCGTCTCGCGCCGGTCTGGTAGGGGAGCGAACAGGTCATGACCCTTTCCGCTGTCGGCACATCCATCGGCTACACGATCTTCGTCTGGTGGTTCTCCACCGGCGCGATCCTGTGGCTGGACCGTCGGCCGCAGCGGTTCCACGGCTTCAGTTTCGCGTTGATCTCCGCTGTGGCGGCGGCCTCCCTTGTCGGGCTCTGGTTGAGTCTGGATGACGCGACGCCGGGCGGGGCGGTGCTGGG
>CAIQUG010000066.1 GCA_903874895.1 uncultured Caulobacterales bacterium
AACCAGCTGATCAACGATGTCGCCTGGGGCTCTGCGGACAAGCCGCTCGACCTGCTGATCATCGACATGCCACCGGGCACCGGAGACATCCAGCTGACGCTCGCCCAGCGGCTGGCCCTGGCCGGAGCCGTGATCGTGTCGACACCGCAGGAAATCGCCCTGATCGACGTGCGTCGCGGCGCGGCCATGTTCGAGAAGACAGCCACACCCATTCTCGGCGTGATCGAGAACATGGCCTATTTCCCCCATCCCGTGACCGGCGAACCCATCGAGATCTTCGGCCGGGGGGGTGCCCGCACCACCGCCGACGCCATCGGGGCCCCGTTCCTGGGAGAAGCCCCCATCGACATCGCGCTCCGCCAGTCCTGCGACGACGGTGCCCCCCTGGTGGCGGTCGATCCGGGCCATCCCACCTCCCAGCGATTCATCGCCATGGCCGCCGCGATCGCGGAGGCTCTGGACAGCGGTGATGCCCGCCCGGCCCCCAGGCTTGTGGTGGAATAATCCCCTCCGGGACGAGTGCCGTCACGTGTTACGGGAATCTTGCCGAACTTCGCCTACCCTCACCCAACGACAGACGTGATGCCCGCTGCGGCAACCTCAAAGTTGACTCAGCCGTCACTTTGGAGGAACGTCAGGAAAACGGACTGGAGGAAGCGACATGAGTGATGGTGCGATCGATCTGGCTGCGGACGCGCGGGCCCGGGCCTATGCCCTCCCCATCGAGGATGTGAACCCCACGGAAATCGACCTGTGGCTGACGGACAGCCACTGGCCGTACTTCGAGCGCCTGCGCAAGGAAGACCCGGTCCACTACCATCCGGAGCATCACCACGAGGAAGGTGCCTTCTGGTCGGTGACCAGGTACAACGACATCATGGCCGTGGACACGAACCACGAGGCCTTCTCGTCGGAGCCGGCGATCACGATCTTCAATCCGGAGGAAGACTTCACCCTCCAGATGTTCATCGCCATGGACCCGCCCAAGCATGACATCCAGCGCAAGACCGTCAGCCCGATCGTCTCGCCGCAGAACCTGCACCTGCTGGAACCGGTGATCCGCGGTCGCATCCAGAAGACCCTGGACGCCCTGCCCATCGGCGAGCCCTTCGACTGGGTGGACCGGGTGTCCATCGAGCTGACCACCCAGATGCTGGCCACCCTGTTCGACTTCCCCTGGGAAGAGCGCCGGCTGCTGACCTACTGGTCCGACATCGCTACCGCCGCGCCGGAATCCAAGCTTTTCAAGACCGACGACCCGGACACCGAGCGAAAGATGGTCCTGTTCCAGTGCGTGGACTACTTCACGCGCCTGTGGAACGAGCGGGTCAATTCCGAGCCCAAGGGCGACCTGATCTCCATGCTGGCCCACGGGGAAGCCACCCGGAACATGGACCGGATGGAATATCTCGGGAACCTGATCCTGCTGATCGTCGGCGGCAACGACACCACCCGCAACACCATGACCGGCTCGGTCCTGGCCATGTTCAAGAATCCCGACCAGCTGGCCAAGCTGAAGGCCGATCCGTCACTGATCCCCTCCATGGTGTCGGAGACCATCCGCTGGCAGACCCCGCTGGCCTATATGCGTCGCACCGCCACCAAGGACGTGGAACTGGGCGGCAAGACCATCAAGAAGGGCGACAAGGTCCTGATGTGGTACGTCTCCGGCAACCGGGACGAAGAGATCATCGACAACCCGAACGCCTACATCATCGACCGTCCCCGCCCGCGGAACCACCTGTCCTTCGGCTTCGGCATCCACCGCTGCGTCGGCAACCGCCTGGCAGAGCTGCAGCTGCGCATCCTCTGGGAAGAGATCCTGGTCCGCTTCCCCGAGATCCGCGTGGTGGAAGAACCGCACCGGGTCCGCTCCTTCTTCGTGAAGGGCTATGAGTCCATGCAGGTGATCATCCCGAGCCGCCTCTAGGCCCGGGCACCACCGATCCGACGACCTTCGGGGGCCGTGGCCGGGAGACCGGCGCGGCCCCCTTTTCATCGGCGAGGGTGACTGACGCGCTCAGGCCTGGGGATGGGCCCGGCGGTACGCCTCCAACAGGCCCTCGGCGTCCACCGCCGTGTATTTCTGGGTCGTGGAGAGGCTGGCATGACCCAGCAGCTCCTGGATCGCCCGCAGATCGGCCCCCGCCCCCAGCAGATGGGTAGCGAAGGCGTGGCGCAGCGCATGGGGCGTGGCGCTGGACGGAAGGCCGAGGCGGCCCCGCAGGATCGCCATCTGCGCCTGGACCGCCCGCGGCCCCAGCGGCCCGCCGCGGGTCGCGCGGAACAGGGGCGCGTCCATGGCGAGGGGAAAGGGACACTCTGCCAGATAGACGTCGACGGCCTCGCGGACGGCGGGCAGCACCGGCGCGATCCGCGTCTTGCCCCCCTTGCCGGTGATCCGCAGGCCCTCCCCAAGCGGCGCGTCCCTGCGGCGCAGGGACAGGGCCTCGGATATCCGCAGGCCGCAGCCGTACAGCAGGGTCAGGACGGCGGCGTCCCGGGCGCGCGCCCAGGCCGGTCGGCCCTCGTCCGCCGCCGCTTCTGCCAGCAGGTCCCGGGCACTGTCCTCGCTCACCGGCCGTGGAAGGGTCGGCCGGACCTTGGGGCCGCGGACCAGAGCCAGCTCGCTGTTCTCCACCCCGAGCCGCCGGTCCAGATAGCGGAAGAAGGCCCGCGCCGCCGACAGGGCGTGGCTGAGGGACCGGGCCGACAGGGGATGCCCCCCCGTGCGGCGAAAGGCCAGCCACGCCCGGAAATCCGCGGCGCGCAGGACAGCGCATACCTCAAGGGTCAGCGTTTCGCCCCTGTGCTGTTCGAGGAAGCTCACCAGATTGCTGACCACCGCGCCGTAGCTTTCCAGCGTGCGGGGGGAGGCCCGCCGCTCATGAGCCAGATAGGCCAGCCAGTCGATCTGGGCCGCCCGGGCCGTGGCCGGCCGGGATGAGAGGTCTACAGGATCGGCCATCGGGCGGCGGTCCGTTCCACCACGCGGGCCAGGAACGATACCAGCTCCGGCCCCATGTCAGGCGTGAACCCTTCCGGGTCGGCGGACCCGAAGGCCAGCACGCCCTGACGCTCGGGACTGCCCAGGCTCAGCCGGACCAGGGCGCAGCTCTGCACCGCCGGATCGCCGGGATCGAACAGTTCCCGCCCGGCCGGGCAAGGCCCCATCCGGGTCTGGCGGTCAGGCCCCATCATCAGGTCGAGGACACCGGTGGGCAGCGGCCTCCAGCCGGTCGGCACCGCGCCGTGGGCATCGGCGGTCTCCACGGCGATCAGGCCGCCCACCAGGCCGAACCGCTCCTGCGCCGCCTGGTCCACCCGCCGGGCCAGATCGGTGTTCGAGCGCGCTTCGAGCAGGTCGATGATCAGATCGTGCGTCTGGGCCTGGGCGTCGAAATTGGCCTTGGCCAGAGCCTCGATCTCCTGTCGCGCCGTGAGCTCGCGGGCATGGGCTGCCTCCAGCCTGGCCAGTGCCGCCGGCAGGAACTCCACCACATTGGGGGCCGTGTATCTGAGGCCGAGCGTGTCCAGCAGCGCGGGATCATCCCGGATGCGGTCGGGGTGCGTCAGCAGCCATTCCCGGACCTTCACCCAGTCCTGCGCCACGACATCACCGCCCGTCGCTGCCGCGCCAACCTTGCCTGATCCGCTGCTCACACGCCTGTCCTCGACTGATGCCGCCGGACCCGTGGACAGGCCCGGCCAAGCGAATCAGCCCCAGCGTGTCACAGGTCCCTAGAGAATCGATTGCCCGGTCTTGGCCCAGTCTGCAAGGAAAGCATCGAGGCCGCGATCCGTCAGGGGATGCTTGATCAGCTCCCGGAACACGCTGGGCGGCAGGGTGGCGCAGTCCGCACCGAACAGGGCCGCCTCCTTCACATGCGCCGACGTGCGGATCGAGGCCGCGAGGATCTCCGTATCGAACTCGTAGTTATCATAGATGGTCCGGATTTCCTGGATCAGGTCCATGCCGTCGGCGCCATGGTCGTCCAGCCGTCCGATGAAGGGGGAGATGAAGGTCGCCCCCGCCTTGGCCGCCAGCATGGCCTGGGTGGCGGAGAAGCACAGGGTCACATTGGTCATGATCCCGTTGGCGGCGAAGGTCTGCACGGCCTTCAGGCCTTCGAAGGTCAGGGGCACCTTGACCACGACGTTGGTGGCGATGGCGGCGAGCTTCTCACCTTCCTTCAGGATGGTGGCGGTGTCGGTGGCAGCCACTTCGGCGCTCACCGGTCCGTCGACCAGATCGCAGATCTCCTTGATCACCTCGAGCATCGGGCGGCCGGACTTGGCAATCAGCGTCGGATTGGTGGTCACGCCATCCACCAGACCCGTATCGGCAAGCTCCGCCAGAACGGCCGTGTCGGTGGTGTCGAGGAAAAGCTGCATCGGGGCGCTCCGGAATCGGGATGTGGGCCCCTCTCTAGCAAACTTTCCGGGGGAGGACCCGCCTTATGGGGCGCGGGTCCCCGGCAGCTTCGCGAGCCAGTCGAGGATCAGGGTCTGCAGGGTGATCCGGTGGTCGTCCCAGCTGTGATCGGTATCGGCATAGCCCGTGTCCAGGGTGGTGTCGCCCGCCGCCTTCAGCTGCTGGATCAGGCTCTCGGAATGGGCCTTCACGAAGTCGTTGCTGTAGAGCACCAGCAGGCGACGTTGGGCCAGGGCCGGAACGACCGCTGAAAAGCCGAACTCGGTGGCGTGGGCCGCGACCTCGGCCGCCATGTCCTGCGGGGAGGTGGTCAGGGTCTCGTGCATGTCGGCAATGGCGGCGACGGCCTTCTCCCGCGACATCTTCGCCGCCACCCCCAGGAGCCCGATATCCCCCGCAGAGATCATCACCCCCCCGAGGACGCCGGGGTCGCCCGCCACGGTGTGTGCCGTCACCCAGCCGCCCAGACTGTGACCGATCACCACGATCCGACGCCCGTCGAAGCCCAGGGACGCATTGGCAGGGTCGCGGACAAAGGCGAGTGCGGCCTTCGCATCCTCGAGATCCCCGGCGAAGCTGTAGGCCCCCGGGCTGCCCCAGGACCCGCGATAGTTGATCGACAGGACCGTCCACCCGGCCCGACGCAGGGTCTGGGCCAGGTCATAATTCTTCTCGTTACCCGGCAGGCCGTGGAACAGCACCACCGTGGGATGGGGCCCGGCCCCGGACGGGACAAAGACGACTCCGTTGACCTTCAGGCCGCCGACGGTTGGCACATGCACCACCTCGAGACGGGCCGGGTTCTTCGGATCGGGGGCCGGGTCGGACGTGAGGGCGGCGGGGACCGTCTGGGCCCCGGCTGTCCGGACCAGGAGGGGTGCCTGCACGAGCAGGGCGGCGATCAGCAGAACGGCGGACAGGCGCATGACGGTCTCCGGGGATGGTCCGGCATCACCTTCAAGCAAAGCTCAGCCGGCGTCCACCAGCTGCAGCCATTCGTCCTCGGTCATGACCTGGATGCCCAGCTCCGTCGCCGTCTTCAGCTTGGAGCCCGCCCCCGGTCCCGCGACGACGATGTCCGTCTTCTTCGACACGGACGACGCGACCTTGGCACCCAGCCGTTCCGCCTGGGCCTTGGCCTCGTCCCGGGTCATGCGTTCCAGGCTGCCGGTGAAGACCACCGTCTTGCCAGCCACGGCCGTATCCGCCTTGGGGGCCTCCGCGTCCTGAACGGAGAGCTGCTCCACCAGCCGCTGGACCATCGCCCGGTTGTGGCTTTCCGCGAAGAAGCCGCGGACGGCGACGATCACCGCCTCCCCGATCTGGTCCAGGGCGTCCAGTTCGGCGGCGGCCGCCTCGTCACCGCCGGCCACGGCGTCCATGGCCGCGAGGAATGCGGTGACGTTGCCATAGCCCCGCGCCAGCGTCTGGGCGGTGGTCTCGCCCACATGCCGTACGCCGAGGCCGAAGATGAACCGGGCGAGCGGGATGGTCCGGCGGGCCTCGATGGCCGCGAACAGGTTGGCGGTGCTGGTCTCCCCGGCCCCTTCCCGATCCTTCATCTTCTTCAGGCTGAGGCGGTCCCGGGCCGCCAGGGTGAAGATGTCCGCCGGCTCACGGACCAGCCCGTCCTCGAACAGGGAGACAAGCTGCTTCTCCCCCAGCCCTTCGATGTCGAAGGCCCGGCGGGAGACGAAGTGCTTCAGGTGCTCGATCTTCTGGAACGGACAGGCCAGCTCGCCGGTACAGCGCTGGACCACGGTCTCCGCGCCGCCGGTCGTGGTCTCCCGGGTCACGGCGGTCCGCAGGGCGCAGGGACAGACCGTGGGAAAGGCAAAGGGCTCCGAGCCGGGCGGCCGATCCGTCTCCACCACGCCGACGATCTGGGGAATCACGTCCCCGGCGCGCTGGACGATCACCGTGTCACCCACCCGGACGTCCTTGCGGGCGATCTCGTCGGCGTTGTGCAGGGTCGCGTTTCGCACCACCACGCCGCCCACCGTGACCGGTGCCAGCTTGGCGACGGGGGTCAGGGCCCCGGTTCGCCCCACCTGGATGTCGATGTCGAGGAGGGTGGTGGTGGCCTGCTCGGCGGGAAACTTGTGGGCAATGGCCCACCGCGGCACCCGGCCGACGGCACCGAGGCGCCCCTGCCAGTCCAGCCGGTCGACCTTGTAGACCACTCCGTCGATGTCATAGCCGAGACCCGCGCGATCCCGCTCCAGCCCCCGGTAGACGTCCAGCAGGCCCTCGACATCCGCCACCCGAACCGACCGGGGATTGACGGGGAAGCCCCAGTCGGCGAACCGGGCCAGGGCGTCGGCCTGGCTGTCGGCAAAGGCCGCGCTGATCTCGCCCCAGGCATAGGCGAAGAAGCGCAGCGGCCGCTTCGCCGTGATGGCGGAGTCGATCTGCCGCAGGGAGCCCGCGGCGGCGTTGCGCGGATTGGCATAGGTCTTTTCGCCGGCAGCCTCCGCCGACGCATTCATGGCCGCGAAGGCGTCATTGGGGATGTAGACCTCGCCGCGGACCTCGATCCGGGCGGGCCAGCCGGACCCGGCCAGCTTGCGGGGGATGTCCGACAGGGTCAGCAGATTGGCCGTGACGTCCTCCCCCACCCGGCCGTCTCCCCGGGTCGCACCGCGGACAAGTGCGCCGTTTTCATAGAGCAGGCTGGCGGAGAGGCCGTCGATCTTCGGCTCCGCCGTGAAGGCGATCGGTGCCTCGTCCAGCCCCAGAAACCGCCGGATCCGGCGGACGAAATCCTCCACGTCCGACGCCTCGAAGGCATTGTCGAGGCTGAGCATCGGAACCCCGTGCTCCACCGGCGCAAAATTTTCCGCGGGGGCCGCACCGACCCGGCGAGACGGGGAGTCCGGACGGACAAGCCCCGGAAATCGCGCCTCAAGGGCGGCATTCCGTCGCTTCAGAGCGTCGTAATCGGCGTCCGAGACTGTGGGGGCATCCTGCCGATAGTACCGCTCGTCGTGAGCCGTCAGTTCCGCCGCCAGACGCGCCAGTTCCTCGGCGGCCTCGGCCTCGCTCAGGGAGGAGACGGGGGGCAGGCTCATGT
>CAIQUG010000067.1 GCA_903874895.1 uncultured Caulobacterales bacterium
GGGGGTGAGGCGCGCCAGCTGACCCGGATGGAAAAGGGCGTCAGTCATGTGGCCTGGACGCCCGATGGCCGCTCCCTGGTGCTGGCGGCAGAAGCACCGGAGGAAAAGGCGTCCAAGGCCCGCAAGGAGGCCTTCGGCGACTACCACGTGTTCCATGCGGACTATGACATGGTCCGCCTGTGGCGTCTCGACCTGCCGCTGGAGGACAGCGCCGGCAGGTCCACGCCGCCGGGCGAACCGAAGCTTCTGACGCCGAACGCGCCTCTCAGCATCACCGACCTCGACGTGTCGCCGGACGGGCGCACCATCGCCTTCAGCGCGCAGAAGGACCCGGACCTGATCTCCTCCGACAGCGACGGGATCTACACCGTCGGGATCGACGGGGGCGAGGTTCGCCCGGTGGCCGTGGCCCGCGGGCCGAACGGTCATCCGAAATGGTCGCCGGATGGGCACGCCATCGCCTTCGAGACCTCGGACGGGGCGGCGGACTATTACTTCGCCAATGTGCGGATCGCCGTGGTTCCGAAGGACGGCGGCGCGGCCCGGGTGCTGACCGCGGCCTTTGACGAGGATGCCAGTCTGATCCGCTGGACCGCTCAGGGTGTGTGGTTCCAGGCGCGACAGAAGACCGGAGCCGGGCTGTTCCTTGCGGATCCGGCAAAGGCCCAGGTCCGCCCGGTCCCGTTGCCCGGGTTCGAGCTGGCCCGAGGCATCAGCCTTTCGCAGGACGGGACCGTGGCGGCCTTTGCCGGAGCCGGGCCCAACCGCTATCCGGACATCTTCGCCACGGCGCTCAAGGCCCCCCGGCCCGTGGAGCTGAGCCATGTGGGGGACCAGCTGGCCGGGTTCGACACGTCGGTGCGGGAGCTGGTGTCCTGGTCCTCCACCGACGGGGAGCGGATCGAGGGCGTGCTGTACAAGCCCCGGGACTTTGATCCGAAGAAGACCTACCCGCTGCTGGTGGTCATCCACGGGGGACCGACGGGGGTCGACACCCCGGCCATTGGGCCGGACCGCTATTACCCGATCGAGCAGTTCGTCGCCCGGGGTGCCCTTGTGCTGCGCCCCAACTATCGAGGATCGGCGGGGTATGGCGCGCGGTTCCGGGCCCTCAACGTCCGCAACCTGGGGGTGGGGGACTATGCCGACGTGATCTCCGGCGTGGACGCCCTGATCGCGAAGGGCTTCGTCGACAGGGACCGGGTGGGGGCCATGGGGTGGAGCGAGGGGGGCTATATCTCTGCCTTCATCACCACCTCCAGCGACCGGTTCCGGGCGGTGTCTGTCGGTGCGGGCATTTCCGACTGGATGACCTATTACGCCAATACCGACGTCACCCCCTTCACGCGCCAGTATCTGAAGGCCACGCCCTGGGATGATCCGCAGATCTATGCCCGGACCTCCCCGATCACTTATGTGGCCAAGGCCCGGACGCCGACCCTGATCCAGCATGGCGGTGCCGACCGCCGGGTGCCCATCGCCAACGCCTTCGAGTTGCGTCAGGCACTGGAGGACAAGGGCGTTCCGGTCAAGCTGGTGGTCTATGACGGTTTCGGTCACCCCATCAACAAGCCCAGACAGCAGCGGGCGGTGATGGCAGAGAATGCCGCCTGGTTCTTCCATTACATCTGGGGTGAAGCTCTGCCTGCCGCCCTGACCCCGCCTGCCGCCGCCGCCAGCACGCCGGCCGACTCAAAGGGGCCCTGAGCGGGCGGAAAACCGGGTTGAAATGCCTGACAGGAGGTCTAGCCTCGGAGCGAGCTGGCGTCAGACCGGCGGGGGAGAGGGCTGCCGCCACGGATTGCGGTGCCTGGATGAGAACAACAGGGGCGCACGGGCATGAAGCTGCAGGACAGCGTCGCACTGGTGACGGGGGGCAATCGCGGGATCGGCGAGGCTCTGGTCCGCGGGCTGCTGGCTGCCGGTGCGCGCCGGGTCTATGTGGGGTCTCGGGATCCGGCGAATGCGGCAGCCCTGGTGGCCGAGGCACCGGACCGGCTGGTGGCTGTCCGTCTCGACGTGACAGACCCGGCGCAGATCGCCGCTGCGGCCGAGGCCTGCGCCGATGTCAGCCTCCTGATCAACAATGCCGGGGCCTTCTGCAACGAGACGCTGCTCCGGGCACCGGACCTCACTGCCGCGCGCCTGGAGATGGAGACCAATTATTTCGGCCCGCTGATGCTGTGCCGGGCCTTTGCCCCCCTCCTGGCGCGCCATGCGGAGAGCGCCATCGCCAATGTCCTGTCCGTGGGGGGGATCGTGGCGGCACCGGTCATGGGGGGCTACAGCCCGTCGAAATTCGCGGGGCGGGCCATGTCCGCCTGCCTGCGGGCGGAGCTAGCCCCGCAGAACACCAGCGTCACGGCCCTGATCGTCGGCTCCGTCGATACGCGGATGGCCAGCCATGTGGAGGGCTTCAAGGAGGCCCCGGCCACCATCGCCAAGGCGGCCCTGAAGGCCATCGCCCGGGGCGTGGACGAGGTGGATACCGACTTCCTGGCCATCGACGTCCGCGCCAGCCTGGCGAGGGACCCGAAGGCCCTGGAACTTGCCATGCGCCGGGCCCTGACGGCGGAACGGATCAGTACCGGACGATGAGGGGACACCGGCCATGACGACCACCACCAGCCCCGCGACGACCGAGGCAGAGATCCTCGCCTTTGCGAAGCATTTCGTCGCCGCCATCCAGGGCGGCGACGCGGACGCCGTACGGGCCTGCTACGCCCCCGATGCGAAGATCTGGCACAACATCGACAATGTGGAACAGACGGTCGACCAGAACATGCGGTCCCTCGACTGGTTCGTGCGCAAGCTGCCGGACCGGGTCTACACCATCCAGCGTCTGGAGGCGCTGAAGGACGGGTTCCTGCAGCAGCACGTGCTTTCGGCGACCCTGCCGGACGGAACGGCGTGGAAGATGTCCGCCTGTGTCGTGGTGCGGATGGAGGGCGGCCGGATCACCCGGCTCGACGAATATATCGACTCCGCCGAGGCCGGCGCCCTGCGGGGGCTGGGGCGTTGACAGCGGCGCGGAACATCAACCGGCCCGGGACGATCCTGATCCCGACGGCCATGACAGGAACGGAAGCGGCATGACCTATATCCTGGGCGGTTGGCAGACGGACTTCTCCGCGAACTGGACCCGACAGGGTCTCGAACTGGCCGACGTGTTCGCGGACGTGGTGCGCCACGGTCTCGACGCCACGGGGCTCGAGCCGAAGGACATCGAGTGCGGGCATGTGGGCAACTTCGTCGCGGACCTGTTCGCCGGTCAGGGGTTGCTGGGGGGCTTCTTCGGCCTCGTGCATCCGGACTTCGACGGGATGCCCACGGCGCGGCACGAGGCGGCCTGCGCGTCCGGCAGCGTGGCCATCCTGGCCGCAGCGGCGGAGATCGAGGCCGGCCGCTACGACCTTGCCTGCGTCGTCGGTATCGAGCAGATGCGCAACGTCTCCGGCCAGCAGGCTGCGCAGAACCTGGGGGCGGCGGCCTGGGCCGGTCACGAGTACCTGGATGCGCAATTCCCGTGGCCGCGGGCCTTCTCGGACCTGGCCGAGGAATACGAGCGCCGCTACGGCCTCGATCCGGCCCATGTGCTTCGCATCTCTGAGATCAACTTCGCCAATGGCCGGCGCAATCCCAACGCCCAGACCCGGCAGTGGAACTTCCCGGAGAACAGCTTCACCCAGGACGACGCCCTGAACCCGGTGGTCGAGGGACGCACCCGCAAGCTGGACTGCGGTCAGGTGACCGACGGGGCGGCGGTGATCTTCCTCGCCTCGCCCCGGCGGGCGGGGGAATATGCGAAGGCCCGCGGCAAGCGGCTCGAGGACATGGCCCGGATCCAGGGCTGGGGTCACCGTTCGGCCCCCATCCCCTACGCGGACAAGATTCGCGCCAGCCAGGGCCAGACCTACGTCTTCCCGCAGGTTCGCCGCGCTGTGGAGGACGCCCACCGCCGGGCCGGCGTCACCGACCTGTCCCAGATCCACGTGGTGGAAACCCACGACTGCTTTGCCATGACCGAATACATGGCCATCGATCATCTGGGCCTGACGGCACCGGGCGCGTCCTGGAAGGCGGTGGAGGCCGGCACGATCGAGATGGGAGGCCGCCTGCCCATCAACCCGTCCGGCGGACTGATCGGGCTCGGCCACCCCGTCGGGGCCACGGGGGTCCGCATGGCCCTCGATGCCATGAAGCAGGTGACCGGACAGGCGGGAGACTATCAGGTCGAGGGGGCCCGCACCTGCCAGACCCTGAACATCGGCGGTTCGACCACCACCACGGTCAGCCTCGTGGTCGGGGTCTGAGAGTGAACGCCCCCCGCCGGATCGACCAGTTCCTGGCCCTGATCGACGCCTGGAAGCGCCAGGACGTGGAAGACGTGCTGTCCCGCATGGACGAGGACATCGTCTGGCACTTTGCCGTCGGGGCCGAGCCGCCGTTGAGGGGCAAGGCCTCGGCCCGCAAGTTCCTGACCCGCTTCGGCGCGGATATCGCCGAGGTCCGCTGGCGGGTGTTCGACCATGCCGAAAGCGGGGACCGGCTGTTCGTCGAGGGGGTCGACGAGTTCACCACCCGGGCCGGCCGCACCATCGTCGCCCCCTATGCCGGGGTCATCCGCTTCCGCGGGGACCTGATCGTCGACTGGCGGGACTATGTGGATGTGGGCGTCATGACCGCCCAGCGGGAAGGGACGGCACCGACCGCCCATGTCCTGGCCCTGGCCGACCGGCCTGCCGTCTGATGTTGAACGGGAAGAGATGATGCCGATCCTGACGGTTCTTGCGATCAATGCCGGGGCCTGCGTGGCCCTGTTCGCCGTGCTCTGGCTTGTCGCCCTGCGCCTTCGCGACGTGACCTTCGTCGATGCCTTCTGGGCGCTGGGCATGGTGACCATGGCCTGGTCCAGCCAGATCGCCACGGGGCCCATGACGCCGCACAAGCTGGCGCTGACGGCGCTCTGCAGCCTGTGGGGCCTGCGGCTGGGGGGGTATCTCCTCTGGCGGTGGCGCAGCCACGGCCCGGATCGCCGCTATGTCCGGATGATGGAGAAGGCAAAGGACGCCAAGGGCTGGGGCTATGGGGAAGCCACGCTTCGGCTTGTGTTCGCGACCCAGGCACCGCTGCTGTTCATCGTCTGCCTGCCGGTCCAGCTGGGGCAGATCGGGACAGGGGCGGGGCCGCTGGGACCGTTGGCGCTCGCGGGCGTCGCCGTCGGCCTGTTCGGGGTCCTGTTCGAGACAGTGGGGGACTGGCAGCTGACCCGCTTCCGGGCCAATCCCGAGAACCGGGGCAAGGTCCTGTCCACAGGGCTCTGGCGCTACACCCGCCACCCCAACTATTTCGGCGACGCCTGTGCCTGGTGGGGTCTGTTTCTGATTGCCGCGGAGACGCCGTACGGCCTGTTCGCCCTGCCGGGCCCGGTGCTGTTGACCTGGACTCTGATGAAGTGGAGCGGGGCACCGACCCTGGAATATCGCCTGCGCAAGACACGGCCCGACTATGTCCGGTACATGGAAACCACTTCGGGCTTCGTTCCCTGGCTGCCGAAGCCGTCCGGGACGCCCGTCGGCGGCGAGTGAACGCAGATCGGGCACTGAATTCCCCCCGCTCGTGATTGACAGACGCTCCGCCCGGCCGATGATCGCTGTCATCGGGTGGGGGAAGCGGTCATGGCGGGTCTTGCAGGCGGGCGGAGGACCTGGGTCGTCGCCGGGTTGATCGTGGCTGCCTTTGCCGCCGGTTTCGGGCTCGCGAGGCTGACCGCGGTGCCGCCGGCGACGCCTGTGGCGCAGGCCGCCAGGGACGGCACGGCCTGGTCCCTGTTCGGCAAGCCCCGCGCGGCGGACGCACCCCGCGCTGCGCCCCGCAAGCCGGACGGGTTCACCGTCTGGACCAGCCGTCTGGACTCCCGGGGCACGGCCCCGTCGGCCTGCATCCGCATGACCCGGCCCCTCGATCCGCGAAGGTCCTACGGGGATTTCGTGTCGGTCAGCCCCGCGCTGGGCCACCCGGCGGCGGTGACCGCCCACGACGACGAGCTGTGCGTCGCCGATGTGGGCTATGCCGGACGCACGGTGACCCTGCTGCGGGGCCTGCCGTCTGCCGGCGGGGAGACCCTGGCCGAGAATGCCGATGTGGCGTTCGTGGCCGGGGCCAAGCCGACCTATGTGGGCTTTTCCGGGGAAGGCGTGATCCTGCCGCGGGAAGATGCCGACGGCGTCGGCCTCGAGACCGTCAACGTGAACCGGCTGCATCTGGAAGTCTGGCGCGTGCCGGACCGGAACCTGGTCCGGAAGCAGATCAGCGCCCCCCAACCCAGCGCCGAGGACGAATATTCCGAGGACGACGTGGGCGATGACGGCCGCAAGGTCTGGGAAGGGGACATGGCCGTTCGCGGCACCGCGGACCAGCGGACCACGACGGTCTTCCCCCTGGGCGCCGTGCTCAAGACCCTGCAGTCCGGTGCCTATGTCGTGGTGGCCAGGGATGCCACGGGCCTGCGCGGCGTGAAGGCGCGGAACGGCGAAGCGGACGCCCAGCGCCCGGCCAGCGCCCGTCGCTGGATCCTGTTCACCGACATGGCGCTGCAGGCCTATGACGGCAGCGACGCCCTGGACGTGGTGGTGCGCTCCCTCAAGACGGCGAGGGTCATGGCCGGCGTGCGTCTCGCCCTGGTCGCGGCCGACGGCGGGGAGCTGGCGTCCGCCCTGACCGATGCCAGCGGCCGCGTCCGCTTCGCCCGGGCCCTGCTGGGCGGGGAGAACGGGGCCAAGCCGATGAGGGTCATGGCCTACGGCCCGAAGGCGGATTTCACTCTTCTCGACCTTGAACGCTCGCCGGTGGATCTGTCCAAGCAGGATGTGGGCGGTCGCTCGCCCCCGGGCTCCAAGCCGACCACGGGCCCCGATGTGGCCAAGGCCGCCAACGCCGTCGACGGATTTGTCTACACCGACCGCGGCATCTACCGTCCCGGGGAGACCGTGCATGTGGTTGGCCTGCTGCGCGACCGGCTGACCCACGCCGTGACCGACCGCCGCGGTTCACTGGTCGTCCGGCGACCGTCGGGACTGGAATTCGCCCGTTATCCGTTCAAGGCGACGCCGGGCGGTTCGGCCGCGGCGGACGTGGTCCTGCCCGCCGGCGCGCCCCGCGCCATGTGGCGCGTCAGCCTGGAAATGGAGGGGGCGGAGGGGGCGTCCGGCTCAGCGGCCTTCCAGGTGGAAGATTTCGCACCCCAGCGGCTGGCGGTCACCATCGGCGCGGAGGCCGACCGACCCGTGCTGGCGGGGGAGTCCCGCCGGGTTCAGATCGCGGCCCGCTATCTCTACGGGGCCATTGCCTCCGGCCTGGCCGTCACCTCGGAAGCCCGGGTCAGCGTCGATCCCGACCCGTTCCCGGCCCTGAAGGGCTACGCGTGGGGCGACCAGCAGAAGCCCTTTGACGAGAAGCTGATCGAGTCCCCGCAGGGCCAGACCGACGCCGGTGGCCGCAGCCTCGCGCCCCTGGACCTCAAGACCCTTGGCCAGCCCACCGACCCCCTCCGGGCCCGGTTGACGGCGTCGGTGTTCGAGCCGGGCGGTCGCCCGGTGGCGGAACAGGCGACGCTGAAGCTGCACCTGCGGTCCCTGTATCTCGGCGTGAAATCGACCCCCGGTATCGGCACCGATCCGTTGACCAGCTTCGAGGTGGTGTCCGTCAATGCCCAGGGACAGCGGGTCGCGGCCCCCAAGGTGCATTACCTGCTGATCTCCGAACGCTGGAACTATGACTGGTTCGAGTCCGGCGGGCGCTGGTCCTGGCGCAGGACGAGCCGGGACATTCCCCTCGCCGAGGGCACGCTGGCCATCGGTGCCGGCGGACCCGCGCGGATCACCAAGAAGCTGCCCTGGGGCGACTATCGGCTCGTGCTGGATGATCCGGCCACCGGTGCCCATACGGTCGTCCGCCAGTCCGCCGGCTGGGCCGACAGCGATGACGGGGTCGAGGCCCCGGACATGGCCCGGGTGTCCGCAGTTCGGACCGGCTATCATCCGGGCGATGACGTGGAGATCCGCATCCAGGCACCCTTCGCCGGGGAGGCCCAGGTAGCGGTGGCCGGCGATCGCCTGATCAGCCTCAAGTCCGCAACGCTGGGTCCCGACGGGGGCAGCGTGCATCTGCGCGCCGGCGCCGACTGGGGCGCGGGGGCCTATGTCCTCGTGACCGTGGTCCAGCCTCGGGATCCGGTGTCCAGTCCCAAGCCCCGTCGGGCCGTCGGGCTGGTCTACATTCCCCTCGAGGCCCCCGGGCGCAAGCTCAGCGTGGCGATCCGCACGCCCACCAGGATCGGCTCGCACGCGCCCGTGGTGGCGAACCTGACGATCCAGGGCCTGACCGGCGGGCAGACCGCCCGGGTGACCCTGGCCGCCGTGGACGAGGGCATCCTTCGCCTGACCCACCAGAAGAATCCGGATCCTGCCGGCTGGTACTTCGGCAAGCGGGCCCTGGGTCTCGCCTACCGCGACGACTATGGCCGTCTCCTCGATCCGAACCTGGGTGCCGCCGGGGCCGTCAGCTTCGGCGGGGACGAGGTGGGCGGGGCCGGGCTGGCCGTGGTGCCGATCCGGTCGGTGGCCTTGTGGTCGGGCATCGTCACCACCGATGCCTCCGGGCATGCCACGGTGCGTCTGCCGGCGGCGGATTTCAACGGCCAGCTGCGGCTGGTGGCGGTGGCCTGGACGGACAGTGCGGTCGGGTCCGGAGTCTCGAACCTGATCGTCCGGGAGCCGGTGGTCGCCGAGGTGGCCTTGCCGCGCTTCCTGGCCCCCGGAGACCGGGCCGAGGCGACGGTGGAGCTGGACAATGTGGAGGGCCGGGCGGGAAGCTATCTGGTCAATCTGAACGGGCGGGACGGCCCGACGGCGGCACCGGGTCGCAGCTTCAACCTGCAGCCTGGCCAGCACGTGACGGAAAGGCTGAGCCTGAGCGGCGGCAATCGCCCCTCCATCGGCCAGATCACCCTGGACGCCCGCGGTCCCGGCTTTGCCGCCAGTCGCAGCTTCCCGCTGCAGACCCGCGCCGGCTGGGGTCAGATCACGCGGGCCTTCACCACCCTGCAGAAGCCAGGGGACAGCTATACCCCCTCGGCCACCCTGCTGACGGGCCTGGCGGCGGACGCGGGCCTCACCGTGTCCTACTCGCCCTTCGCCAATTTCGACCCGACGCCGATTGCTGCGGCCCTGTCTCGCTATCCCTACGGCTGCAGCGAGCAACTGGCCTCCACCGGTTATGCCGCACTGTTCTCCGTGGCGTCCGGCGGCGGTGCCAAGGCGCGGATGGCCCTGGCTGCCTCGGTATCGAAACTGCTGGACCGGGAGGCGCTGGACGGGTCCTTCGGGCTCTGGCAGGTGGGCGACGGAGAGGCGGATCCGTGGACCGGGGCCTTCATCGTGGACTTCCTGCTGGACGCGAAGGCCATGGGGGCCGCGGTGCCGGACGAGGCCATCGGCCGGGCGGTGTCAGCCATGCGGTCGGTGTCACAGACGGACGGCTACACCTCCGTCGGCTACCGGATGCAGACCTATGGCGGGTACGGACGGACGTCCGACAAGGATCGTCAGGCAACGGAGCGACTGCGCAGCCGGGCGGCGGCCTATGCCCTGTACGTCATGGCCAAGAGCGGTCACGGGGACCTCGGGCGGTTGCGCTGGTTCCATGACGCGGGATTCGACAAGGAGCCCTCGGCCCTGGCCCGGGCCCAGATCGGGGCGGCGCTGGCCGCCATGGGCGACCATGGGCGCGCGCATGACAGCTTCCTTCAGGCCGTCCGGGCGAGGGGCTGGTCCTCGCCGGACGACGCCTATCAGACGCCGCTCCGTGACCTCGCAGGCGTGGTCGCCCTGGCCTACGAGGCGGGGGAGACGGGCATCGCGCAGTCTCTCCAGACGCGGCTCGAGCGGACGGTCCGCCAGCCCGACCGGCTGAACACCCAGGAGCAGAGCCATCTGCTGAAGGCGGCGCGGGCCATGCTCGCCGCCGCCGGGCCGGTCAAGGTCCAGGCGACGGGGGCTACGCCGGACGGAACGGCGCGGTGGGCGGTGGGACGACTGTCCCAGGCGCACTTCACCCATGCGGGGTCCGGTCCGGTCTGGCGGACGGTTACCGTGCGCGGCACGCCGCTCTCGGCCCCGGGCGTGGCGGAGAACGGCATGCTGCTGCAGAAGAGCCTCGTGTCGGTCACCGGCCGGCCGGTGAAGCCGGAGGAGGTCGTGCAGGGCCAGCGCCTGATCGTGCGGATCGCCGGGCAGGTGCTGGCGGACCGTCAGATCACCGCGGTGATCGACGACGCCCTGCCGGCGGGCTTCGAGATCGAGAGCGTGCTGACGCCGGCGGATGCCCAGGGTGTCGGCGGCGACAACGGCAAGGCTGCGGCGGGTCCGTTTGCCTTCCTCGGCAAGCTGACCGCAGTGTCCGTGCAGGAAAAGCGGGACGACCGGTATGTGGCGGCGCTCCGGGCGGAGGGCAACAAGACCTTCGTGGTGGCCTATGTGGTGCGGGCGGTGACGCCGGGTGACTTCTTCCTGCCCGGTGCCCTGGTTCAGGATATGTATCGCCCGTCGGTCAATGCCCGCACGGCCCCGGGACGGACCCGGATCGCGCCCCTGCGATGACCGTTTCGCCCCCCGGGCGCCAGAGCCCCGGCCGAAGCTGGCGGTGGCCAAGGCGGTGGCGGCATCTGTGGCGACGGCCCCAGCTCAGGTTTGAGCTTCGGCTCGACCGGCGACAGGCCGCGGGACTGGCTGCCGGACTCGTCCTGCTGGACGTCCTGGGCGCCTTCCTGCTGTCGCTGCCCCTGGACAAGGTACAGCACGCCTCGCCGGTGGTGGTGGATCGCCAGGGGGTCTGGCTTCGCGCGGTCCCGACGGACGGGGGACGGTGGCGGTTGCGTGCCGACCTCGAGCGTACCGACCGCCAGTTCATCCGTCGGCTGGTGGCCATGGAGGACAGCCGCTTCTGGTGGCATCCGGGGGTCGATCCGATGGCGATCCTGCGGGCGGCAGCGACGGACCTGTCGGCGGGGCGGATCCGGTCCGGCGGCTCGACTCTGACCATGCAACTGGCCCGGCGCCTCGACCCCAATCCCCGCTCCCTGCGCTTCAAGCTGCTCGAGGCCATCCGGGCCATCGGGCTGCAATGGCGCCTCGGGAAGTCCGGTGTCCTGGCGGACTATCTGACCCTGGCCCCCTATGGCGGCAATCTGGAGGGGGTGCGCGCGGCCTCGCTCGCCTATTTCGGTCATGAGCCGATGCACCTGACCGACGCCGAACAGGCCCTCCTGATCGCCCTGCCGCAGTCGCCCGAGGCCCGGCGGCCGGACCGTCACCCCGAGGCGGCGCGTCTGGCACGGAACCGGGTGCTTGAGCGACTGGCGGACCGGGGCCTGATCACGCCGACGGCGGCCCGCGAGGCGGCGCAGGTGCCGATGCCCCGGCGGAGCGGCTTCCCGGTCCGCGCCTGGGCGGTCAGCGGGGAGATCGCCCGCAATGCCACCGGTGACCGGCCCACGGTGGTCTCGACCCTGGACGCCAATCTGCAGGCGCGGCTGGAGGCCCTGGCGGCGCAGACAGCCGCCGGGCAGGGCTCGCACACGGCGGCGGCTGTGGTGGTGCTCGAGACCCGGACCCGCAGCGTCCGCGCCGCCGTTTCAGCCAGTGCCCGGGCAGGGGGCGGGGCCTGGATCGACAGCACCCGCGCCCTGCGGTCGCCGGGCTCGTCGCTGAAGCCATTCCTCTACGCGTTTGCCTTCGAGCAGGGGCTGGTGGCACCGGAAACCCGGCTGGTGGACCAGAAGGTGGCCTACGAGGGCTATGAGCCGGAGAACTTCGACCGCAGCTTCCACGGGGAGGTCACGGCCCGGGAGGCCCTGGCCAATTCCCTGAACGTCCCCGCGGTCGCGTTGATGGCGCGGCTGGGGCCCGCCGCCTTCGAGCACCGGCTGCAGGGGGCCGGCGTCAGCGTCGTGCGTCCGCGGGACGGGCTGGCGGACCCGGGCCTGGCCCTGGCGCTGGGCGGGGAAGGGATCACGCTGCGGGACCTCGCCGTACTGTACGCCGCCCTCGGAGACGGCGGTGTGGCCAAGCCGCTCAGCTGGACGGAAGCCAACGCCGCCCTTTCGCCGTTGTCTCCGGGGGCGCGGCTGGTGTCGGCGTCTGCGGCCCGGCAGGTGCTGGACATCCTGCGCGATGCCCCGCCGCCGCCGGGTCGCGCACCCCCCGTGCTCAGCGCCGGGGCCCCACGGCTCGCCTTCAAGACAGGGACCTCCTACGGGTTTCGCGACGCTGTGGCGGCGGGGGTCGGGGACCGCTGGACCGTTCTGGTCTGGACCGGGCGACCCGATGGCGGGGCCCGACCGGGACTGACCGGACGGGATGCGGCGCTTCCCCTGCTGTTCCAGGTGTTCGACCTGCTGAGCGGCGAGACTTCACAGGCTGGGGCGCAGACGCCGCAGACCGCGCCGGCGGCCCTCCGGCAGGTTGATCCGACCCTCAGCGGGCCGCAGGTGTTGTTTCCCCCGGATGGGGCGGCCCTTCTCGCGGACGGGTTCGGGACGCAGGCTCGGGGGTTTGCGCTGACCGCCCGGGGGGAGGGGCTGCGCTGGTATGCGGACGGACGGGCCCTGGGGCCGGGGATCGCCGGGGGACCGCCGGTCTGGCACCCCGCCGGGCCGGGCTTCTATCGCCTGGTGGTCATCGACAGCCGGGGCCGTCAGGCCACGTCCCGCGTCCGGGTGAAGTAGCGGGCCTGGCCGTTGCCGCTCAGATGCCGAGTTCGGCACTGGGCTGGTGGGACCGTTCATGCCAAGCGGACAGCAGGCATCCCAGGACGATCAGTCCGGCCCCGGCCAGGGTGGCGGGGGTCACGGGCTCGGCGAACATCAGGAAGCCGAAGGCCGCGGCCCAGATGAAGGCCGTGTATTCCACCACCACCAGCACCTTCGTCTCCGCCCTGGCATAGGCCCAGGACAGGGCGATGAAGGCGGCTGACGCGAAGGCCGCACTGCCGAGAATGGAGGGGACCTGGCTCAGGGGCGGCAGCCGGGCGGCGAACGGGGCGAACAGCAGCAGCACTGCGCTCATGACGACCGTACCGAAGAAGGCACTCTCCTCCGGCGATGCCACCTGGGCCTGCTGGCGCTGGAGGATCAGATTGTAGCTGTAGCAGACTGCCGAAAACAGGATGGCGATCACCCCCAGCGCCGCATCGGGCCGGTGGTGTCCCCCGAGGCGACCCAGCATGATGATCCCCACCCCCGCCAGGCCGATCAGGGAGGAGATCACCGCCCAGCGGGTGATGGTCTCTCCCAGAAGCACGGCGGCCAGATAGAGGGTGATCAGGGGGGCGATGAAGGACAGGGCGATGCCCTCTGCCAGGGGTACCCGGGTCACGCCCCAGAA
>CAIQUG010000068.1 GCA_903874895.1 uncultured Caulobacterales bacterium
CCCCCCAGCTGGGCCGCCAGACGGCTGTCCTTCGAGATCGACCACGCCCCTGCCAGCAGGGCGACGATGGTCAGCAGATAGACCGGCACCAGGGCGAGCAGTCCGTACTGCAGCGCCCCGGTCCCCAGGGTCGGTTTGAAGTGGTCCGCCACCATGCCGACATAGACCGGCCCGCCCCCCAGACCGATCAGGTTGAGGATGAACAGCAGGATGGCCGACGTGGTCCCCCGCTGGGCCGGTGCCGCGGCGTTCTGGGCGACGGCGATGGCGGCGGGCAGATAGGCGGTGCCGAAGGTCAGAGGGATCACCAGGCACAGCATGGCCGTCGGCCAGGTGGGGGCGAACAGGAAGGCGATGAAGAACGGCAGGCCGGTCAGGGTCATGGCCGCCGGGACCAGGGCATAGGCCGTCCGGTGGCGTTTGCCGAACAGGTCCACCAGGAAGCCGGACGCAAAGGTGCCGAAGCCCCCCGCCAGCCCGCTGGCGGCGGCGTAGTAGAGGGAGATCTCCGTCAGGCTCATGCCCTTGTTGCTCATCAGATAGGCCGGAGCATTGTTCAGGGTGCCATAGCCCACAAAGGCGGACAGGGCCGACGACAGGGCCGTGATCACCAGGGTGCGGTTCTTCAGCACGCTGACAATGGTCGCCAGCAGGGGGGCTGGCGCGGCGTGTTCGGTCTCCCCCTCCGCCAGGACGTCCATGCGGCCGCGCCTGGGCTCCCGGATCACCAGCAGCACCAGCAGGCCCAGCAGCACCCCCGGGGCCCCCACGGCGAAGAAGGCCATGCGCCAGCCGTAAAGCGCCGCCACCCGCGCCCCGAGCAGGGAGCCCAGCCCGGTGCCGAAGGGAACGCCCAGGGAATAGATGGCCATGGCCAGCCCCCGCTGCCGCGGCGGGAAATAGTCGGAGATCAGGGCGTAACTGGGGGGCGATCCCCCCGCCTCCCCCACGCCCACGCCGATGCGGGCGAGCGCCAGGCTGGTGAAGCTGGTGGCGAGGCCGCAGGCCATGGAGAACAGGCTCCACAGGGTACAGGCCGCGGCGATGATCCGCACCCGGTGGGTCCGGTCCGCCAGCCAGGCCAGGGGAATGCCGAAGGTGGTGTAGAACAGGGCGAAGGTCAGGCCGGTCAGCATGCCCACCTGGGTGTAGCTGAGGTTCAGCTCCTTGCGGATCGGCTCGGACAGGATGGACAGCAGCTGCCGGTCGAGGAAGTTGAAGGTGTAGACCGCCGACAGCAGGATCACGACCGTGAAGCTGTAAAGGCCCGCGCGGGCGGTCCCGGTGACCGGTGTCGGCTCTTCCATCGTCGTTCCCCTGATCCCCGTGTGTCCCGGGATTGCCGCGCAAGGTTTGCATCATTGACCGCAGATGGCCAGAGGCGCCGCTGTCCGCAGGCACTCCCCCAGCGGAAGGCTTGGCGCCGCGCGTCTGACACCTCTAAGGTGGCGCACAAGAACACTCCGACCAAGACTCTGCCAGGGAAGCCGCCATGACCACCGCCGCCCCATCTGCCCCCCCCGTGTCTGCTCAGGACCAGTTCTCCGGCACCAAGCCCGTGGAGGAGCGCCACCGCATCGACGAGGCCGCCCTGGCCCGCTGGCTGGAGGCGAACGTGGAGGGCTACGCGGGCCCGCTGGAGGTCCGCCAGTTCAAGGGCGGCCAGTCCAATCCCACCTACCAGCTGGTGACGCCCGGGCATTCCTACGTGCTGCGCCGCAAGCCGCCGGGCAAGCTGCTCCCCTCCGCCCACGCCGTGGACCGGGAGTTCAAGGTGATCTCCGCCCTGAACAAGGTGAACTATCCGGTCGCCAAGGCCTATGCCCTGTGCACCGACGACAGCGTCATCGGCACCATGTTCTACGTGATGGACAATGTGGAGGGGCGCATCCTGTGGGACCTGTCCCTGCCCGGCTGCACGCCGCAGCAGCGGACGGACATCTACAACGCCAAGGTCACCACCCTCGCGGCCCTGCACAATGTGGACTACAAGGCCGTCGGGCTCGAGGACTTCGGCAAGCCGGGCAACTACTTCTCCCGGCAGATCGACCGGTGGTCCAAGCAGTACCGGGCGTCGGAGACCGAGACCATCCCGGCCATGGACCGGCTCATGGAATGGCTGCCCCGGACCGTGCCGGAGGACGACCTGACCACCATCGTCCACGGGGACTACCGCCTGGACAACATGATCCTGCATCCCACCGAAAGCCGGGTCATCGCCGTCCTGGACTGGGAGCTGTCCACCCTGGGCAACCCCCTGGCCGACTTCACCTATTTCATGATGCAGTGGGTGATGCCGGGAACCGAGCGGTCGGGGCTCGCCGATCTGGACCTGCCGTCCCTGGGCATTCCGTCCCTCGAGGACATGGTGTCCCTGTACTGCCGAGAGACCGGGCGGACGGGGCTGCCGACGGCGGACTGGTACTTCGCCTACAACCTGTTCCGCCTGGGTGCCATCTGCCAGGGCATTGTCGGCCGGGTCCGTGACGGCACGGCCAACAGCCCGCAGGCCACCGCCATGGCCGCCCGCGTCGCCCCGCTGGGGGAGAACGCCTGGCGGTTCGCGGAAAAGGCGGGGGCGTAGCCCCCCCTACTCCCGCTTGAGCAGGGTCTCGGTGAGGAAGCTGCCGATCATCCCCGCCTGGAACTCGGCCTTCAGCTTCACCGGGTCGTAGTCCGGCGTCTGCACCCACTCGACAAAGCTGAGACCCTTCGGCTCGCCGTCGGCGAAATAGCGCTCGAAGGTATAGTCCAGCACGCCGGTCTTCCCCGCCTTCACGTGCAGGGTGCGGAAGCTGAGTTCCCGGATCGCCTCGCGCAGAGGCTGGCCCAGGTGCAGATGGGCGTACAGCACGCTCATGATCCCCGCCCGGTCCGCACCGGACTTGCAGTGCATCACCGCCGGATATTCCACCCGCTTGAAGAGGTCGATGGCGCCCAGCACCTGTTCCCGGGTCGGGGCCTCCCGGGAGGATACGGCGAAATCCTCCAGCTTCAGGCCGAGCCGGGCACAGGCGTCCTTTTCCAGCAGGTAGAAGCTGGTGGGGTAGCCGCCGCCACGGAGATTGATGATGGTCTTCACGCCGAAATGGTCCCGCCACCACTTCAGCTGGAACGGCCAGGGCTGGTTGGTGCGGATCAGGTTGTCACCCACCCAGTGGGCGTTCTGGAACCCCACCCGCAGATAGGCGTGGTCCTTCCACAGATAGTCCAGATAGGCGCGGAGCCGGCCCTTGGGCGTGGTGAGATCGAAGGTGGCCAAGGGGAACGGGGCTCCGGAGGGGCAGGCCCCGCACAGTTAGAGGGACTTGGGGTAAAACGGAAGGGGTGGCCGTCGGGACGCCCCCTACCGCCAGCCGAACAGGCCGGATACCGCATGGATGGCGAGGCCCACCAGGCCGCCCACCAGGGCCCCGTTGATGCGGATGTACTGCAGGTCCCGGCCGGCCTGCAGCTCCAGCTCTGCGACGAGCGTCGCCTCGTCCCAGTCATTCATCCGTTCACTGACAAGCCGGGCCAGGGTGGGACGGGCCTCGAGGATGCGGGCCCTGAGCCCGGCCCGCACCGCCTGGTTCAGGGTCTCGGCCGCGTCGGGGGCCAGCTTCAGGGCCGCCAGACGGTCGGCCAGCCCCCGGGCCATGGCGCCGACGGACTCGTCCTGGAGCAGGGCCGTCTTCCAGGTCTCGGCCTCCGCCGCCATCTGCGGGTCGGTGGACAGCCGCCCGATGATCCGGTTGACGGTCTGGTCCAGGGCCGCCCGCCACGGGTGGTCGGCGGATTCCAGATCGCCCAGCACGCCGGCCAGCGCCCCCAGCACCCGGTCAGCCAGCATCCGGTCGACGAACTTGGGGGTCCAGCCGCCCCCGTGGCTGACCAGGGTGTCGCGCAGGGAGTCATGGCGGCTGTCCAGGGTCCGGGCCAGCAGACGCACCGCCCGGCGGATCAGCACCCCGCTGCGCTCCGGTGTCCACAGTCCGGCCAGGGCCACGCCGGCCGCCGGTGCCAGGGGGGCGCTCTCCAGGGCGGCCCGCACCGCGCGGCCGAGCATCGCCTCCAGCTCCGGACGGGGCACGCCGGCGATCAGCTCGGGGATCAGGGCCGCGGCATCCAGGCGCTCCAGCGCCCGGTCCACCAGGGTCTCCGTCACCAGCTGCCCGGCGATGAAGTCGCCCAGCGCCCGGCCGATCCGGTCCCGGTTCTTCGGAATGATGGCGGTGTGGGGAATCGGCAGCCCCAGGGGATGGCGGAACAGGGCGGTGACAGCGAACCAGTCCGCCAGCCCGCCCGCCAGCCCCGCCTCGGCAAAGGCCTGGACCCATCCCAGGGCCTCGGCGGCCGACGGCCAGACCCGCCGACCGGCGGCGGCCAGCACGAACAGGAGGCCCATGACCGCCAGCACCGCGCCGGCGATGCGCCGCATCCGGTGGAGACCGGCCCGCCGCGCGTCGGCGGACATCGAGGGAGAAGACGGGTCGGTCTGCATGGTCCTAAGAATAGGGGGGCCGGGGCAGCGACCCAAGGCGCAATCGGGCGCCGTCGCCCAAAGAAGAAGCGCGCCGGACGGGCCGGCGCGCTTCGTGGAGGGCCTTTGACAGGATGCACACCCGTTGCCGGGTGCGTCCGGTCTTAGCGGAACAGGCTGAGCAGCCCGCTCTTGGACGAGTTGGCGATCGACAGGGCCTGCACGCCAAGCTGCTGCTTGGTCTGCAGGGCCGTGAGGTTCGCGCTTTCCTTGGCCACGTCCGCGTCCACCAGGTTGCCGACGCCCTGGGTCAGGGTGTCCTGCA
>CAIQUG010000069.1 GCA_903874895.1 uncultured Caulobacterales bacterium
CTTCGGCCTCGGGGCCCGGCTGACGGACGAGAACCGGGCGCTGAAGCCCGTGGGCGTGGCCCGCAGCCTCGAATGGGTCAGCGAGGGCCGCAAGGTCCAGGGCTGGCTGATCGCGCCCGACAACGTGGTGCCGGGCAAGTCCTATCCGATGATCGTCACCATCCACGGCGGGCCCAGCGCCGCGGTCCGTCCGGGCTTTCCCTCCTCCGGGTTCCGCGGCGGCGGTCTGCGGCGGCTGCTGCAGGCGGGCTACTACGTGTTCGAGCCCAACCCCCGGGGCAGCTACGGCCAGGGAGAGGACTTCACCCGGGCGAATTATCGCGACTTCGGCGGCGGCGACCTGCGGGACATCCTGGCGGGCATCGACGCGGTGGAGAAGGTCGCGCCGGTGGATGACAAGCGGCTGGGCGTCTATGGGCACTCCTATGGCGGGTTCATGACCATGTGGACGGTGACCCACAGCCACCGCTTCGCCACCGCCGTGGCCGGGGCCGGCATCGGCAACTGGATCAGCTATTACGGCCAGAACGGAATCGACCAGTGGATGATCCCGTTCTTCGGGGCCTCGGCCTATGACGACCCGGACATCTATCGCAAGCTGTCACCCCTGGAGACCGTGAAGACCGCCGTCACCCCCACCTTCATCTATGTGGGCGAGCGGGATGTGGAATGCCCCGCCGCCCAGTCGGTGGAGTTCTGGCATGCCCTGAAGGCCGTCGGCGTGAAGACCAAGCTGCTGATCCTCGAGGGCGAAGGCCACGGCATCCGCAAGCCCGAGCACGTCAAGCAACTCAGCGAGGCGGAGCTCGGCTGGTTTGCCCAGTACCTGAAGCCCGGCTCGTAAGCACTGGACAGGGCATGAAAAAACGGGCTGGAGCAGCAATGTTCCAGCCCGTTCCTTTTGTGGCTTCGGCTAGTTGTGGTCGAGCTCCAGATCCCGGTCCTTGGTCTCCGGCAGGAACAGGGCCCCTATGACGAAGGTGACGCCCGCGATGGCCATGGGATAGACGAGCCCCGCGAAGATGTTGCCCTGGAAGGTGGCGATGGCCAGCATGAAGAAGGGCAGGAAGCCGCCAAACCAGCCATTGCCGATGTGATAGGGCAGGGACATGGAAGTGTAGCGGATCCGGGTCGGGAACAGCTCCACCAGATAGGCGGCGATGGGCCCGTAGACCATGGTCACATACAGCACCAGGATGAACAGCACGCCGATGGTCATGGGCCAGTTCACCCTGGCCAGGTCCGCCTTGGCCGGATAGCCCGCTGGCTTCAGGGCCGCCGACAGGGCCTGGGCGAGAGCCTTGGCGGCCGTGGCCTTGTCTGCCCCGGTCCTGGGGAAGATGACCGTCTTGCCGTCCTTCGCGGTGGTCACGGCGTAGGTCTTCGCCTTTCCGTCAAAGACGAGGATGGCCGCATCGCCGAAGCGGATGGTCATTTCCGGCGCGCCGGGGGCGGCCTGCGCCCGGCTGTAGTTCACCCCCTGGGCGTAGAGGGCATTCATGGCCTTGTCGCAGGCGGTGGAGGGGGCCGGGTTGAAGGCCTTGGCCACGAAGCTTGTCTCGCACTTCGATGCGACCACCGAAACGGGGGAGGTCTTCTGGGCCGCGATCAGCGCCGGGTTCACGGCCTGGCCCAGGGCGTTGAACAGGGGGACATAGGTCAGCACGGCCAGCAGGCAGCCGGTCAGGATGATCCACTTCCGCCCGATCCGATCCGACAGCCAGCCGAAGATGACGAAGAAGGGCGTCCCCAGGGCCAGGGCCGACATGATCGCCACATAGGACCAGGTGTAGTCGAGGCGCAGGGCGTTCTGCAGGAAGAACAGGGCCTGGAACTGGCCCGCATACCAGACCACCCCCTGGCCCATGGTCAGGCCGAAGATGGCCAGCAGCACGACCCTGGCGTTCTTCCACTGGCCGAACGCCTCGGCAAAGGGGTTCTTCGAGCCCTTGCCGGAGGCCTTCATGGCCGCGAACAGCGGGCTCTCGTTCAGCTGAAGGCGGATCCACAGGGACACGGCGAGCAGCAGGATCGAGACCAGAAAGGGGATCCGCCAGCCATAGTCCTTGAAGCTGTCCTCCGACATGGCCGCCCGGCAGCCCATGATCACCAGCAGGGACAGGAACAGCCCCCCGGTGGCGGTGGTCTGGATCCAGGCGGTGAAGCCCCCCCGCTTGTGCGGCGGGGCATGCTCGGCAATGTAGGTGGCCGCCCCGCCGTATTCTCCACCCAGCGCCAGCCCCTGGGCCAGCCGCAGCGCCACGAGGATCGCCGGGGCGGCCATGCCGATCTGCGCATAGGTGGGGATGAGACCCACCGCGACCGTGGACAGGCCCATGATCACGATGGTCAGCAGGAAGGTGGACTTGCGCCCCCACAGGTCGCCCAGATGGCCGAAGACGATGGCCCCCAGCGGCCGCACGCCGAAGCCCGCCCCGAACACGGCCAGGTTGGCCAGAAGCGTGGCGGTGTCGTTCCCGCTGGGAAAGAACTTGGCGCCGAAGAAGGCGGCGAGCGTCCCGTAGAGATAGAAGTCATACCATTCGAACACCGTCCCGAGGGACGAGGCGAAGATCACCAGACGCGGGTGCGTCTCGCCCTTGGGCAGGTCCGTCAGGACCTCGGCAGTGCCGGTCATTGCAGTCTCGCAAAGCGGGGGTGGGTCGGGATCGGGTCTCAGGCCCGCAGGATGACCGGCAGGTCTGTGTAGCCCTGCACGAAGTTCGAGGCCAGGCGCACGGGCTCTCCCACGACCTCGACCCGGTCGAAGCGGGCCAGGATCTCCTCCCACAGGATGCGCAGCTGCAGTTCCGCCACCCGGTTGCCCATGCAGCGGTGGATGCCGAAGCCGAAGGACAGGTGATGCCGTGCCCGATCCCGGTCGATGATGAAGTCGTCCGGCCGGTCGATGACGGTCTCGTCCCGGTTGCCGGACACGTACCACATGACCACCCGGTCGCCCTTGCGGATCAGCTTGCCGCCGAACTCCGTATCCACGGCGCACGTCCGGCGCATATGGGCCAGCGGCGTCTGCCAGCGGATGATCTCCGACACCATGTTGGGGACGAGGGAGGGGTTCGCCCTGAGCTTGGCGTATTCCGCCGGGTTCTGGTGCAGGGCCACGACGCCGCCGGTGATGGAGTTGCGGGTGGTGTCATTGCCGCCGACGATCAGCAGCATGAGGTTGCCGAGGAACTCCATCGGGTCGTTGATCATGTCCTTCGTCTCGGCCCCGTGGGCGAGGAGGGAGATGAAGTCGAACTTGGGGGGCTGGGCGGCACGCTCCCGCCACAGGTTTGAGAAATAGGCGAGGCACTCGCCCAGGATCCGCTCCCGCGCCGCCATGTCGGCGGCCACCCCCACCGTCTCCGACGTGGTGGTCACGTCCGACCAGTAGGGCAGCAGGCGACGATCCTCCCACGGGAAATCGAAAAGGGTCGCCAGCATCTGGGTGGTGAGCTCGATGGAGACGAGGTCCACCCAGTTGAACACCTCGTTCCGCGGCAGGCTGTCCAGGATGGTGCAGACCCGCTGGCGGATCAGCGCCTCCAGGTCCTGAAGGCGGGCGGGGGAAACGGCGGGTGTTGCGGTCTTGCGCTGCACATCGTGCCGGGGCGGGTCCATGGCGATGAACATGGGCGGGGCGAACCCCTCGGGATTGTCGCCGATGACGATGTCCCGGTTCGACGAGAAGGCCTGGTGGTTGGTGTCCACCGCCACGATGTCGTGGAAGCGGGTGATGGACCAGTAGGGGCCGAACGGACTGTCCGCCGTGTAGTGCACCGGATCCTCGGCGCGGAGGCGCTTGAAATAGGCGTGATGCGCCCCGGACTGGAACAGCTCGGCCCGGCTGGGGTCGAGGGTTTCCAGGGGCTGGGACCAGGGATCGTCTGCGGCAGTCCCTGCAGAAGTGGCGAATCCGTCCAACGCAACCTCCCGATATCTGTTCTTGATTATAGGGGGAGCCTACGCCCAAGGCGCAGAGCTTGGAAAGCGCCGAATCGACCGACGCAAAACCGAGTGACAAGCGCCGTGTCCCTGCGCATGAAGGGGCATGACATCCTCTGCCCCCCCTCCGGTCGCCACCCCCGAACCGTCGCTGACCTCCCTGTCCCACGGGGGCGGATGCGGCTGCAAGCTGTCCCCCGCCGTGCTGCGGGAGGTGCTGGCCCGGGCCCCGCAGGGGGCCGGCTTCGCCC
>CAIQUG010000070.1 GCA_903874895.1 uncultured Caulobacterales bacterium
GTCGTTCCTCGGCCCCCGCTGCGACAGGTCGATCAGGCTCGGCAGGAAGCCCGCCAGCGTCTTGCCCCCGCCCGTCGGCGCGATCAGCAGGGCGTCCTGCCCGGCCTGCGCTGCAGCGATCATGTCCAGCTGGTGCTCCCGGGGCGTCCAGCCGCGACGGGAGAACCAGTCCCGGAAGCGAGGGGGCAGCAGGGGGGAGATCAGCGGTGAGATCTGGGGGGCGGCATCGGTCATCGGCCGCTCCACCCTACATCCTCCCGGCCTGGATCGCGAACCCGACGGGGGGCTTCATCGCAGGGGCCCGCGGCCGCTGTGGGGGCACGCGGGCCGCGGCGTCAAATATCAAAGGGACAGTCACAGTCTATTTACTGCCGATGACTATTGCTGACCGCAACAAGGGAAGGATCTGCCGTGATTGACCGTGGGATACGCAAGCTCGACAAGATAAACGACACCGGATCGAGCATGCGCGTACTTGATCTTGTTAAGATTAATCAGATCTACGGCCAGACAGAATCCTACAAGACGCAGCCCCTTTTCAATTCCCGCATCCTTAATCAGGCGATCATCATTAAGCACCGGCTTCGCGCGAACGAGATCGAGATGTTCGACAGCCCTCGGACCGTGGCCACCAAGCTGATCATTCCCATCGACCGCAACGACCTTCGGTCCGGCGGCCAGTATCTGTTTCTCGGCCAGAAGGGCGAGCAGGCCGCCATCGACATGGTGATGAACGACCAGAGCCAGGCCGGCGCCCGGGACCGAAGGACCCTGGCGATCCTCGATTCCCTCCCGTCCTTCGACCCCTTCCTGGTGCGGGAGCACCTGCGCCGCGACGGCGTCGTCCCCGCACCCTGCTATTTCGAGATCTCCAGCGCCGATGCCACCCGCATGCTGACCTTCGTGCGCCGCGAGGTCGAACCCCTGAGCCACCGCAGTCTGAAAACGGTCGCCCGCAAGCCCTCTGCCGCGCCCGCACCCGACGCCCCGGCGGACCTGGCCCAGAAGCTGATGGCCAATGACCTCCTGGACGAGATGGAGCCCCTGCGCGTGGCCCTGCAGATGGCCCCCCGCCAGTTCGCCGACGGGGTCTTCGCCTGGCGCGGCATGCTCTACTACAAGTGGGTGTGCAGCGAGATGCGCGAACAGCTGCCCGACGTGACCAGCGAGATCCGCACCCTGCGCCCCTACGGCTATTGCGAGCAGCACGTCCTGGAGGGCCTGAACGTGGCCCGCCTCGGGATCGCCGAAGCCACCAACCGCAGCCTGCAGCGGTCGCTGGACATCCTCCACATCTACGACCGGGCCTTCAGCGGCCTGACCGAACGCAGCAAGCCCCTGGAATTCCGAGACTTCCTGATCGAGGCACCGCAGCTGTTCTCCGAACTGGGGGAGATGCTCAGCGTGCTGCATCACGTGGTCAGCTTCTGGCACTACCGCACCGCCAACGCCCTGGTGGTGCGCATCACCGCCGACGAACTGTGCGACATCGTCGCCGATTTCGCGGAGGGCCTGGCCCTGAGCTGCCCGGTGCCGATCGTGCCGAGCGCCCAGCCCAATGTCCGCCGCCTGCCGGCCCGCCGGACCGCAGCCTAGATGACGAACACGTCCCGGTCCGCGCCCGGCTGGGCCGCCTGACGGTCGGTGGAGCGGCGCCGGGGGCCACTGTAGTCCGCGGGATTGTGTCGACGACGGTCCGGACCGAAATAGCCGGCCGCGCGGATGAACGGCCGGGGCCGGAACACGACCGCCTCGATCCGCGCCAGAAGGGCCCGGGCGGTCAGCGGCTTGACCACGAATTCGGTGACGCCCGCGTCCCGCGCCTCCATCACCCGGCTGCGCTCCGAATGGCCGGTGATCATGATCACCGCCAGATAGGGATCGGGGGATGACGGAGACCGGCGGATCTGCCGGGTGAGTTCCACCCCGTCCATCCCGCTGAGCTGGAAGTCGATCAGGGCGATGTCCACCGGCGCGTCCCGCATCATGCGGATGGCGGACAGACTGTCCGGTGCCTCGCGGACGTCGTGCATGCCCGCCCCGGCCAGCAGTGTGGTGACGATCGAACGCATATGCTGGTTGTCCTCAACCAGCAGAAATCGCAGGTTTGCTAACCCGGTGGCCACTTTACGCTTCCTGACTGTCTGCTAATCAGCGGGCCCGTTGCCCAACTTATTAACAATGAGTTACTAAATAAGACCCCGATTGATCTGTTATTTACTTTATTGACCATCGGAGAGGCGGGATAATGTTTCCCCAACATTTCCCGTGCAAGCAATCGGGAGTTGAAATTCAACCCAGACTGGGCGGCGCGCCCAGATTGAGCGCCAAGCTGGGGTCCAGGTGGCGTCCCCGCCAGGTCAGGCGCCAGCACAGGTGCGGACCCGTCGCCCGGCCCCTCATCCCCACCTCGCCGATGACCTGACCCCGCGCGACCCGGTCTCCCGCCATCACCAGCTGGGCGCGCTGGTGGAGATAGGCGCTGACCAGCCCCTGGCCGTGGTCGATCAGGGTCAGGCCGCCCTCGAACCACAGGTCTGCCTCGGCCATCACCACCAGACCGTCGGCCGGGGCGACGATCGGCGTCCCGGCGGGGGCGGCCAGGTCGACGCCGTAGTGGGGGGGCTTGGGCACCCCGTTCAGGATCCGCTGCGGCCCGAAGGCGGAGGTGCGGGTGGCGCGGGCGACGGGGAGGATGAAGCCGGCGGCGAAATCCTCCGCCTCCGCCTGGTGGGCAAAGGCCAGCTTCTTGCGGGCCGACTCGTCGGCGATCCGCGCCAGGAGGGCCGGCGCGGTGGGACTGACCTGATCGGGCGGCAGGCCGTCGATGCGCTGGACGTCGAACACGCCGGGTGCCACGGGCAGGGTTGCGGCCCCGAGTACCGTCTCGATCCGCACATGGTCGGCACTGTCCCGGTCAAGACCGACCACGAACAGGCCGGTGGCCCCGGCAACGGTGGTGAGGTCCCCGTCCACCCGCACCCGGTCTCCCGGACGGCTCCGGCCGATCAGCAGCCCGCCCTGCACCAGGCGGCCGCGCCAGGGAAACGGCGCGGTTCCGGCGGCATCTGCCGCCGATCCCGGGGCGGGGTGAAACACAGCCGCGGCCCCCAGCCCCGACAGGACGGATCGCCGGTGGGGACACAGGCCGGATGGCACGGATCAGCGGCCCTGACGGGCCTGCCAGGCGGCCAGCGCCTCGGTCGGGCCGGCATAGGCCTCCTGCGCCTCGGCGTCCCAGTAGCGCAGGGCCTCCAGCGGGACCGCCCGCTGGCTGACGGCGCACAGCACGAAGCGGCCGGGCTTCAGGACGACGAATTCCCCGTCCCCGTAGTGCAGATGGGCCAGGCCCTCGGGATTGCGATCCATGGCGTTCATGGGGTCATCCTACAGCCACAGCCCGACCTGCTCCAGCGGGAAAGTCGGCGGATGCGGCGTGCCTCGCATTGCGTCCGGAGCCTGCGGGAGCTATCACGCGGGCCGAAACTCCCCCTTTGCTCGAGACGACACAGGACCGTCATGGCCGCTCAACACATTTTCCAGATGCAGGGCCTGACCAAGGCCTTTCCGGGCGGCAAGAAGGTGTTCGAGAACATCTGGCTGTCCTTCTATCCCGACGCCAAGATCGGCGTGGTGGGGGTCAACGGATCCGGCAAGTCGACCCTCCTGAAGATCATGGCCGGGCTGGACAAGGAGTTCGCCGGCGAGGCCAAGGCCGCCGACGGAGTGAAACGCGGCTATCTGCCGCAGGAGCCGCATCTGGACGCCGCCCTGGACGTCTGGGGCAACGTGATCTCCGAGTGCGAGGAGAAGAAGGTCTTCGATCGCTACAACGAGATCGCGGCCGAACTGGGCGAGAACTACACCGACGAGCTCATGGAGGAGATGAACAAGCTCCAGGAGATCATCGACGCCAAGGACCTGTGGGACATCGATTCCAAGATCGAGATGGCCATCGACGCCCTGCGCTGCCCGCCCAACGACGCCGACATCACCAAGCTGTCCGGGGGCGAGAAGCGCCGCATCGCGCTGGCCCGCCTGCTCCTGTCCAAGCCCGACATGCTGCTGCTGGACGAACCCACCAACCACCTGGACGCCGAGAGCGTGGCCTGGCTGCAGCACCATCTGGAGCAGTTCCCGGGCTGCGTCATCCTCGTGACCCACGACCGCTACTTCCTCGACCAGGTGACCAAGTGGACCCTGGAACTCGATCGCGGCAAGGGCATCCCCTACGAGGGCAACTACTCCGGCTGGCTGGAGCAGAAGACCAAGCGCATCGTGCAGGAGCAGAGCGAAAGCGAAGCCCGCCAGCGCGCCATGACCCGCGAACTCGAATGGGTGCGATCGAGCCCCAAGGCCCGTCAGGCCAAGTCGAAGGCGCGTCTCGCCTCGTACGAGGAAATGGTCGCAGCGCAGGAAAATGCGCGGCAGGCCCAGACCTTCGCCCAGATCCA
>CAIQUG010000071.1 GCA_903874895.1 uncultured Caulobacterales bacterium
ACCACGCCCTCGGGGAGGCCAAGCCCGTCATCGGCGATCACCACCCGGCAGCCGTTGACGTCAGCCAGGCTGTGCAGGGTGACGGTTCCGCCTTCCGATCCCGCAAAGGCATGCTGCAGGGCGTTGGTCAGCAGCTCATTGGCGACCAGGCCGGTGGGCAGGGCCACGTTCACGGACACGGGATAGGCATCCACCTTGAGCTCCAGCCGGATGCCCTCCACGGCGTGAGCGTGCAGGACGGCCGACGCGATCTCGCTCAGATAAACGCCCAGATCGATCTCGTCGGTGGCGGACAGCTCCGACAGGAGGCGATAGAGGATCTGGATGGCGTTGATCCGTCCTTCCAGCCGGTCCAGGGGCCTGCGGTCGGTCTGCTGGTAGTGATTGCGGGCCTCGATCCGGATCAGTGACGTGATCATCTGCAGATTGTTCTTCACCCGGTGCTGGATCTCCAGGATCATCCGGTCCTTGTTCCGGATCGTGTCCTCGAGCTCGGTCCGCTCCGCTGCCTTGGTATCCACCGCTGCGACCAGGGCGGCCAGGCGGAAGGCCGGTTGGTCCGCGTCGTCGAGGATCAGGCTGACATAGACATCCGCCGTCACCTCGTCGCCCTCGCCGCGCGGCAGGGCGAAGGTGCCGAGCCAGTCGCTGGGGCCGTCGCCGGCATTGACGATGGCGTGGCCGAGCGCCCGCTCCGGCGCGGTGGCATCGGTCCCGCCCAGGCTGGACCAGGGCCGGCCTTCGATCTCCGCAAGCCCTTGTCCCGAGAGGGTCTCGAAGGCGGGATTGGCGTAGACGATCCGCTCCGGTGCGCCCATGGCGCTGATCAGGATGGCCATGGGCACGGCGTCGAAGAACCGGCGGAACTGATCATCATCCAGCGGGCCGAGCGCGGTGGCGGCTGCGGCCGCCGACTGCGGCGGGACGTCCACCGGGGCGGGGCCGGATGTCCCTGCCCAGCTTGCGGTGAGTACCAGACGGGCCAGTTCCGGCAGGGAGCCGGACCCGGTCCGCCGCATGATCCTGGCACGGTGGTTCTCCACCGTTCGCTGGCTGAGCCCGAGGTCCGCCGCGATGTTCTTGTTCGCCTGGCCGTCCAGGATCATGTGCATGATCTCGGTCTGTCGGGGCGTGAGGGCGTCGAGGCGGCTGGTGGCGAGGTCACGCCCGGCAGCCCCCCCGGGAGGGGCGTCCACGGCCGGAGCCGGTGCCAGGGCACGGGTCACGGCCGCGATCAGCTCCGGGCCGGTGACCGGCTTCTGCAGGAAGTCGAGGGCCCCGGCCTTCATGGCGGCCACGGCCGTCCGGATGTCGCTGGTGCCCGTGATCATCAGGGTCGGCAGGCGGTGACCCTCCGCCTGTATCCGCGCCAGCAGGTCGAGGCCGCTGATCCCCGGCAGCCGGGCGTCCAGCAAGAGGCAGCTGAACGCGCCGGGGTGGAGGGCCGCGAGCAGGTCCTCTCCCGTCCCGAAGGCGGCCACCGTCCAGCCCTGTCCGTCCAGCAGCTCCGTCAGCCCCCGGCAGATCAGCGGGTCATCCTCCACCACCGCCACGACGGCGGGTCTCGGCGGTTCTGGCGACGCGGCGGTCCTGGGCATGCGGCAAGGAGTCCTTTGGCGGGTCGAGCGACTCCAGCCGGCGGCCCGCGCGCCGGGCCGGCCTTCGTACGGCAAGAGCTGCCGCTGTCGAGGCTCGGAAACTACGCATGCCCCCCCGGAGCAGGCGGCTCTCAGGGGATCTTCGGCTTGCCGCCCTGCATCTCCACCAGGCCCATCGGATTGCCGGCGGGATCGGTGAACAGGCCGAGGATCACCACGCCCTTCACCTCGAACCGCGGCTGGACCACCTTGCCCCCGTGGTCGGTGACCCGGGCCAGGCTGGCCGTCACGTCGTCCACCCCCAGATAGAGCACCTTGGCCGCGGGGTCCTGGCGCAGGGCACCGGAGAGGGTCGTCCCCGTCACCGGCACCGACAGGGTGCCACCCGGCCCGCTCTCCCAGCCGAACACGTCGCGATAGAAGGCGGACTGCCGCGCGAGGTCCGGCCCGGCAATGTCGAAGAAGACGATCGGTGCCGGCATGACGGGGCCTCCGGACGGGGCGGCTGACAGAACGAGGGCCGATAGCAGCGCGCCGATCATGGCGGGTTCCCTCCGCTCAGCCCCGGGGCCGGGACCGTGTGGGTTCAATCATGGACCGCACGACTTTCACCCGTCAACGGCGCCGGGCCTGGAGGTCCAGCTTGTAGCCGACGTGCGAGGCCTTGAACCCCAGCCGGTCATAGAAGCGGTGGGCATCGGTCCGTGACCGGTCCGTGGTCAGCTGGACGAGGCCGCATCCGGCGGCGCGGCACTGGTCGACCGCCCACTGGATCAGGGCCTCGCCGATCCGCGTTCCCCGCCGTTCCGCAGCTACCCGCACCGCCTCGATCTGGCCCCGGCGCATGCCGCCGCGGGACAGGCCGTCGAGAAAGCTGATCTGCAGCGTCCCCACCACCTCCCCGTCAAGCTCGGCCACGGCCAGCAACTGGTTCGGGTCGGCGTCGACCCTTCGGAATGCGGCGAGATAGGGCAGTCGGTGGGACGGGTCGGTCCGCTCCCGGGACGCGCCGAGGGGATCGTCGGCGAGGAGGGCCAGGATCCGGTCCAGGTCGGACTCTCCGGCGCGGCGGAAGGTGAGGGGGGGCATGGGGTCGGTCCCGGTTCTGAAACGGTCCCACCCTGTGGCACCGTCCGGACGTCCAGGCCAAAAAAAAGCGGCGCCCGCAGGCGCCGCAGTTCATAGGGAGGAAACGCCCAGGAAGGGCAGCAGCGCCGCGAAGCGCTGCACGGGTTGGATATACTTCGCAGTGCAGCACCGCGCAAGTCTTTGCCGCATGAAAATCGCATCATGAAAATTGATGAGCCTTATCAGGAATCTAAAGGCTGGAAGCTGCGCTCCGGACGTCCTTTCAGGCAAGGATCACCGGGGTCGCGGACCAGATTACAGCGAATTCATAAAACCTGATCGATGATCAGTTATCCCTTTGTGTGCGGTGCAGCATAAGCCCCCTGACCGACGATCTGCGCAGAGGCCGTGGTGGTCGAAGGGGAGGCGAGGCGCCACATCTGGTAGGGAACAAAGACCGAATCGGCGGAAGTCACTGATTCGGTCCTGATTCGTTTCGCCTGCGTTCCAGAAATTAACCATAAGGATTTACAGGACTTAACGGGAACATCGGCGGCGGCGATCAGGGCTTGCGAGTCACCCCGCCGCACGCCAGTTATGGGACATGTCCGACCGCGCTGCAGGCCTTGCCCCGTCCCGCGTGATCGCGGTGCTGGGACCGACCAACACCGGCAAGACCCACTATGCGGTCGAGCGGATGCTGGGCCACGCCTCCGGCATGATCGGCCTGCCCCTGCGCCTGCTGGCCCGGGAGGTCTATGACCGCATCGTCAAGCAGCGCGGGCCCCGGGCCGTGGCCCTGATCACCGGCGAGGAGAAGATCGTCCCGCCCCGGGCCACCTACTTCGTCTGCACGGTGGAGGCCATGCCCCTCGGCCGGGAGGTGGAGTTCCTGGCTGTGGACGAGATCCAGCTCTGCGCCGACCGGGAGCGGGGGCACATCTTCACCCACCGCCTGCTCCACGCCCGGGGCCGGTACGAGACCCTGTTCCTGGGGGCCCTCACCGTCGCCCCCCTGATCCGGAGACTGCTGCCTGATGCCAGCTTCGTGACCCGGGAGCGGTTCTCGGAGCTCACCTATGCGGGCTCCAAGAAGCTGACCCGCCTGCCGAGGCGCTCCGCCGTGGTCGCGTTTTCGACGGAGAATGTCTACGCCATCGCCGAGCTGATCCGCCGCCAGCGGGGCGGGGCGGCGGTGGTGATGGGCTCCCTCTCGCCGCGGACGCGCAATGCCCAGGTGGCGCTCTACCAGTCGGGGGAGGTGGACTTCCTCGTGGCCACCGACGCCATCGGCATGGGCCTGAACATGGACGTGGACCATGTGGCCTTCGCGGGCCTGCGCAAGTTCGACGGCCGCCGCACCCGCTGGCTGACCCCGCAGGAGATCGGCCAGATCGCCGGCCGCGCCGGGCGCTATCGCACCAACGGCACCTTCGGCGTGACGGGGGAGGCCCCGGAGATGGACGACGACCTGGTGGAGGCCGTCCAGACCCATGCCTATGAGCCGGTTCAGGGGGCGGAGTGGCGCTCTGCCGCCCTCGACTTCTCCTCCCTCTCCAATCTGATGCGCTCCCTCGCCAGGCCGCCGGGGCGGGAGGGGCTGAAGCTGTCGGAGGAGAGCCTGGACGAGACCACGCTGCGGGCGCTCGCCAAGGACGACTGGATCGCAGACCGGGCGCGGGACCGGTCCGCCCTGCTGACCCTGTGGGATGCCTGCCAGACCCCGGACTTCCGCAAGACCACCCAGGACGAGCACCTGCGCCTGGTCCGCACCGTGTTCGAACATCTGACCTCCCGCCAGCGACGCCTGCCCCAGGACTGGATCGCCGAGCAGTTCCGTGCCGTGGACCGGCTGGACGGGGAGATCGACGTCCTGGCCCAGCGGCTGGCGGGCATCCGCACGCTGGCCTATGCCGCCAACCGGTCCGACTGGCTGGCCGACGCCCAGCACTGGCAGGGCCGCTGCCGGGAGCTGGAGGACCGCCTGTCCGACCGGCTGCACGAGAAGCTGATGCAGCGCTTCATCGACCGGCGGACCTCGGCCCTGATGCGGGGCCTGTCCGACGGGGGCACGGTGCTGGCCGGGGTCGGCGGCGACGGCCTGGTCACGGTGGAAGGCCATGTGGTGGGCCGCCTCGATGGCCTGCGCTTCGAGGCCGAGCGGGGTGAGGGTGCGCTGGAGGACAAGGCCCTGCGCCAGGCGGCCCAGCGGGCTGTGGGACCGGAAATGGCCCGGCGCCTGGGCAAGCTGGCAGCGGAACCGGACGACGCCTTCACCCTGTCGCCGGAGGGGATGATCCACTGGCGCGGCGAACCGGCCGGGCAGCTGGCCGGCGGGCGGCCCTTCAGCCCCCGGGTGCGGCTGTTCGGCGAGCTGGGGCCGGAACCGGCGCGGATGCGGGCCCAGCGGCGGCTGGAGGCCTTCGTCGCCGCGGAGGCGGGGCGTCGGCTGGCCTCCCTGCGGGCGCTGGATCTGGCCATGGCCGAGGGGCGGCTCAGTGGTCTCGCCCGCGGTGTGGGCTTTCGCCTGAGCGAGGCGGGAGGCGTCATCGACAGGGCCCAGGTGGCGCAGGAGGTGGCCCTGCTGAGCCAGAAGGAGCGCCGGGCCATGAAGGCGCTCGGGGTGCGGTTCGGTGCCTACAGTCTCTATCTGCCGACCCTGCTGGAGACGGAAGCCCTCGATTTCACGGCGGCCTTCGCCCAGGTGGAGGCTCCGGGCTGGCGGCCGGAGCGGACCGGCCTGTCCCGTCCGCCGCCGCAGATGAAGGGCGGGGCGGTCCCTGACCGGATCCTGTCCGCCCTGGGCATGCGTCAGGTGGGCCCATGGGTCGTGTCGGTGGAGGCGCTGGAGCAGCTGGATGCCGCCCTGCGCGCCGAGCCGGCCCAGGCCCAGGGCGTTTCGGCCCCCGACCGGGTGGCGGAGGGCCTCGGCTGGCCGGTGACCGCCCTGCCGGTGATCCTGAAGGGGCTCGGCTACACCGTGGCGCGACGGGCGGAGGGCGATCGCCCGGCGGTCTGGCGCCGTCGGGGGGCCGCGGCCTCGGCCCCGCCCATGGCCCCGCCGCCCAAGGACAGCCCCTTCGCGGCCCTGGCTGCGCTCCGGCCCGCGGTCGCGGTGCGCAAGCGCAAGCGGGGTCCGCGCGGATCCAGACGGGCTTTGCCTGCAAGCCCATGACGGACACGGCCCGCATCGACCTGTGGCTGTGGCAGGCCCGGTTCTTCAAGACCCGGGCGATGGCGGGGGCGTTCGTGGCGGCGGGGCGGGTGCGGCTGATGCGGGGCGGCGTGGAAAGCCGGCCGGACAAGGCGTCCCGCACCGTGCGCCCCGGCGACCAGCTGGTCTTCGTCCTCGGGGCAAGGATCGTGGATGTGGAGATCGTGGCGCTCGCCGAACGCCGCGGTCCGGCGGCGGAGGCGCGGACCCTCTACGTCCCGCTGTCCGGGGACGCCTGAGCCGCTGCCGCGTCGTCCCGCGCCCGTCGCGCCCGGCCCCGGGCCTGGGCCCGGCGGACATAGAGGAAGGTGGTCAGGATCAGCAGCCCCATGAAGCCGTAGCCCGCAACAGGTCCATAGATCAGGTAGTCGTGCACGGACAGGTGCAGGACCAGCCACACCGCCATCCCCGCCTCGGCGAGCAGCCCGACGCCCCAGATCACGGTCAGGTTGCGCATCACCGCCTTGAAGCCCCGGTCATTCGCCCGGGACTCGAACGCCTCCAGGGCGGCGGACTGGTTCGGGTCCCGGCGCAGGCCGGCCCGGGCCAGTTCGTAGATCAGCGGCCGTCCGATCAGGGCGGAGACGAGGAACACGGTCCCGATGATGGCCGTGACCAGCTTCTCCCGCAGCTGCAGCAGGTGCGCCGAGCCGCCGCCGAGATACATGGCCAGCGACAGGCCGATGCCGAGCAGGACCAGGATGGAGATGGCATCCACCCGGCGGTGGCGGGCGAATTCGATCAGGCTCCAGGCCAGGGGCGGCGCGGAGGAGGCCATCAGGGCCCCCACCTCGCCGAGCTGGGCCACCGTGTGGTCATAGACCAGCAGGGGCGCCAGGATATTGACGACGATCTCCACAAGGATCGGCAGGACCCGCCGGCGCAGCATCCCCAAAGTCGTGCCCCGGGTCGTCGCTGTGCCTGACATCCGCCTACCCCGTCGTTACGTCCTGATGCCGCAAGGCTACAGGTTGCGCCGTCGTTCGTCAGCTTAACGATTGGACAGGCGGGACGAGGCGCAGCAGGGCCAGCACCCCCAGACCGCCCGCGCCCTCGTGGTCCTCCGACGGGACACCGAGCACGGGAGACGATCCCAGCGCGGCGGCGACGGCGGCGTGGGCCGGGTGTGGGTGGGGTGCCGCCAGCCGCAGGGCGGCAGTGGCGTCCGGGTGGATCCGATGCGCGACCAGGGCCGCAGCCGCGGCGGCCATCCCCTCGGCCAGGACCGGCACGCCGGAGGCCCGGGCCGCCAGCACCGCGCCGGTCAGCGCCGCCAGCTCCCGCCCGCCCAGCTCCGCCAGCCAGTCCAGGGGACCCTGCGGTTCCGTCGCCTGCGCGCGGGCCAGTGCCTTACGGGTCCAGTCGAGGTCCCCGGGCGCGGACAGGAGGTCTGCCCCCGCCCCGGTCAGGGCGGCGATCAGGGCGGCGGCGGCGCGGGTGGACCCCGGCGCGATGTCGCCCAGGATCAGCAGGTCCGGCTCCTTGGCCAGCACCTCCATGCCGAAGGCCATGGTGGCGGCCACTTCGCGAAGGGACAGGGCCCGGGCAAGGGCCGCGTCCCGAACCGGCTTGTCGAGGGCGAGGTCGAACACGTCGACCCCGGCGCCCAGGCTGCGGCCGATGCGGTTCACCGCGCCGCCGCCCTGGGCCAGGAATTCCAGACGTGCGCGGGCCACGGCCGGGCCCTCGGGCACGGCGGCGTAGCTGGCGGCGTAGAGGCCGACAATGGCGCGGCCCACCCGGGGCGTTCCCCGCCAGCCGGCCACCCATCTCGCCAGATCAGCCAGCCCGTCCGCCCCGTCCATCCCCGCCCGAGCAGCGTCGGCCGCGGCGGTGTCAAAGGCGGGGGCGCCGTCGATCAGCGCCCGGAAGTCGGCGGCGATATCGGCGGAGGTGGGGGCGGCTGGGGGGTGAGGATCGTGGGGCACGGCGGGCGGTTTATCGCAATGTCGGCCCGGAAGAAACGCCCACGAGCCTTGCGGCGGGGATAAAAACGCGTCATGCGCCCTAGCATGTCCTCCCCCCTTCCCGCAGAGCCCGCCGCACCTCCCTCGGCGATGACGACGGCCGGTCTGGGTCTCGGCCAGACCGCCGCCCTGCTGGGGCTCGTTTCCACGGTCGGTCCCCTGGCCATCGACATGTACCTGCCGGCCTTCCCGGCCATGGCGGCGGACCTGCATGCGAGGCCCGCCGAGGTGCAGCTGTCCCTGGTGGCCTTCTTCTGCGCCATGGCCGTGGGGCAGCTCGTCTATGGCCCCCTGTCCGATGCCTTCGGGCGCAAGCGGCCGCTGCAGGTCGGGCTGGCCCTGTTCCTGGTCACGTCCGTCGGCTGCGTCCTCGCGCCGGACATCCGGACCCTGATCCTGCTCCGGGCCCTGCAGGGGCTGGGGGCCTGCTCCGGCATGACCATCGCCCGGGCCGTCGTGCGGGACCAGCATACCGGGCCCCAGGCGGCCAAGCTCCTGTCCCTGATGATCCTGGTCTGGGGGGTCTCGCCCCTGTTCGCCCCCCTGGCCGGCAGCCTGATCCTGCAGGTCGGCGGCTGGCGGCTGATCTTCGGCATCCTGACGGGTCTCGTCGGCCTGACGCTCGCCCTGGTGACCTTCGTGCTGCCGGAGAGCCATCCGGAGCACAAGCGCACCGAACCCTCTGCCGCGGCCATGGTCCGGACCTATCTGCGGCTGCTGCAGGACCGGCGACTGATGGGCCTGACCTTCTCCAATGCCAGCTGGTCGGGATCGGTGTTCGCCTACCTGGCCACCTCGTCCTTCGTCTTCGCCCACGAGTTCCATCTGTCCCCCCTGGCCTACGGAGGCATGTTCGGCATCTGTGCGTCGGGCATGGTGGCCAGCTCCCAGGCCAACAGCTCGCTCATGCGGCGCCTCGGGGCGGAGCGGCAGCTGCGCTGGGTGGGACTGTTCGCCATCGCTGCGGCGGTGTTCCTGACCGGCATGGTGCTGGCCCACCTCGCCAGCCTGCCGGTGATGATGCTCGGCTCGTTCCTGCTGTTTGCCGCCCAGGGGGTGAGCATGACCCCGGCCTCCGTCACGGCGCTGGATCACCAGGGCGCCAATGCCGGTGCGGCGGCGGCCCTCATGGGGGCGCTGCAGCTGGCCACGGGATCCGCCATCAGCGGACTGGTCTCGGCCCTGTTCGCCCCGCAGGCCATCGTGCTGGTGGGCACCCAGCTGGCCTGCATGGCCTTCGGCGCCGTGGCCTGCCGCGTGGCCTTCTGGAAGCCCGCGCGCTAGGCTCCCCAGTGCGGTAGCCTGCCGGAGGGACGAGGATGGCTGACACCAACAAGACCCGCGCGACGGATGTCCCCGTCGCCGACGTCATCGCCGGGGTTCCCGACCCGGTCCGCCGTGCCGATGCCGCGACGCTGGTCGACCTGATCGAGGAGATCAGCGGGGAGCCCGCCCGGTTGTGGGGCGCAAGCCTGATCGGCTGCGGTGCCTATGTCTATCGCTATGACAGCGGCCGGACCGGGGAGATCTTCCGGATCGGCTTCTCCCCGCGCAAGGCCGCACAGGTGCTCTATGTGGGACAGAGGGTGATTTCGGATCCCGGCCTGATGGGACGACTGGGCAAGCACACCTCGGGGAAGGGCTGCCTCTACATCAAGCGGCTGGCGGACGTGGACCTGGCGGTCGTGCGGGAGGCCCTGACCCGGTCGTGGCAGGCCACCTTCCCCGAGGCCCTGGAGGCCGTCCCGAACCCTGCAATCCCCTAGCCGTTGAACAGGAAGTGCATCACGTCGCCGTCCTTGACCACATAGGTCTTGCCCTCGGCGCGCAGCTTGCCCGCGTCCCGGGCCTTGGTCTCGCCGCCCAGGCCGACGAAGTCATCATAGGCCACGGTCTCGGCCCGGATGAAGCCCTTCTCGAAGTCCGTATGGATCACCCCCGCCGCCTGGGGCGCGGTGGCCCCCACCGGGATCGTCCAGGCGCGGGCCTCCTTCGGCCCGACCGTGAAATAGGTCTGCAGGCCCAGGAGCTTGTAGGCCTCGTGGATCAGGCGGTTCAGGCCCGGCTCCTCCAGCCCGAGGGTCTCGAGGAACTCCGCCCGCTCGTCGGCCTCGAGCATGGCGATCTCGCTCTCGATCTTGGCGGAGATGACCACGGCCTTGGCCCCGTCCCGTCCGGCACGCTCGGCCACGGTGGCCGACAGGCTGTTGCCGTCCCCGGCGCTGCCCTCGTCCACATTGCAGACATAGAGGGCGGGCAGCGCGGTGAGGAGCTGCAGCATCCACCAGGCCTTGTGGTCCTCCTTCGACACCTTGGGGAAGGCGGCGCGGGCGGGGCGGCCCTCGCTGAGCTCGGCCAGGGCCAGCTTCACCAGTTCCAGGGTCTTGGCGCTTTCCTTGTCGGAGCCGGCCTTGGCGCGCTTCTCGAGGTTGGGGACGCGCTTCTCCAGGCTCTCCAGGTCGGCCAGCATCAGCTCGGTCTCGATGATGTCCAGGTCGCTCAGCGGGTCTACGCGCCCCTCCACGTGGATGATGTCGCCGCCCTCGAAGCACCGGGCGACGAAGGCCACCGCGTCGCAGTCACGGATATTGGCCAGGAACTGGTTGCCCAGCCCCTCGCCCTTGGAGGCGCCGCGGACCAGACCCGCCACGTCCACGAAGGTGATGCGGGCCGGGATGATCTCCTTCGACCCGGCGATCTTCGCCAGCTGGTCCAGCCGGGGCTCGGGCACCGCCACCTCGCCCTCGTTGGGCTCGATGGTGCAGAAGGGATAATTGGCGGCCTGGGCGGCGGCGGTCTGGGTCAGGGCATTGAACAGGGTCGACTTGCCGACATTGGGCAGGCCGACAATGGCGACTTTCAGGGCCATGGGGTCCTACGGATCGAGGGGAGGGAGAGGTTGGCCGGTCTTATGAAGCCTGGGAGGCCGGTTGACCAGAGCCTCCCGTCGCGTAGCCTGCGCGGGACAGAACAGACAGAGCTGGAAGGATCCGCCCGTGCCCGATTCGAACAAGGACTTCGACGTCATCGTCTATGGGGCCACCGGCTTCACCGGACGGCTCGTGGCGGAGTACCTGCTGAAGACCTACGGGACCGCGGGCCCGGTGCGCTGGGCCATGGCCGGGCGCAGCGCCGCCAAGCTGGCGGAGGTCCGCGACCTGATCGGTGCGCCGTCCGACCTGCCCCTGATCGCCGCCGACGGGACCGACACCGCGGCCCTCGCCACGTTGGCCGGGCGGACCAGGGCGGTGATCACCACCGCCGGGCCCTACCAGCTCTATGGCGCCGCCCTGGTGGCCGCCTGCGCCACGGCGGGCTGCGACTATGTGGACCTGGCGGGCGAGAGCAACTGGATCGCCGAGATGATCGTGGCCCATGAGGCGACGGCCAAGGCCACCGGGGCCCGGCTGGTCTTCTCCTGCGGCTTCGATTCCATCCCCTTCGACCTGGGCGTCTGGTACGCGCAGCGGGAGGCGGCGGCCCGCTTCGGCGTACCCTCGAAGCGGGTCCGGGGCCGGGTGCGGGGCATGCAGGGCACCCTGTCCGGCGGCACCTTTGCCAGCGGCATGGCCACCATGATGGCCGCTCAGCGGGACCCGTCGGTGGGGGTGCTGCTGGCCGATCCCTTCGCCCTGACCCCCGGTTTCAAGGGCGTCGCCCAGCCGGATGGGGACACGCCTTACGAGGACACGGTCACCGGCAGCTGGGTGGGATCCTTCATGATGGCCGGGATCAACACCAAGGCCGTGCACCGGACCAACTTCCTGATGGGCAATCCCTGGGGGGCGGACTTCCAGTACGACGAGATGATGATGCTCCCCGGCCCGCCCAAGGCGGGCGGCGGCGGGGGTGGCGGCTTCGGCCTCGGGGGGGCGGCACCGCCCCAGCCGGGGGAGGGCCCTTCGAAGGCCGAGCGGGAGGCCGGGAACTACGACCTCCTGTTCATCGCCGAGGGCCCAGACGGGGCCGCGGTCCGGGCGGCGGTGAAGGGGGACATGGACCCGGGCTACGGCTCGACGTCCAAGATGCTGTCGGAGGCGGCGCTGGCCCTGGTGTTCGACGTGGACCGGTCAGTGACCCCCGGCGGCTGCTGGACCCCCGCTGCGGCCATGGCCTCGGCCCTGCTGGCGCGGCTGCCCGCCCGGGCGGGGATCACCTTCGAGGTGGAGGGGTAGGGCCTAGCGTCCCACCGCCTCGGCGACGGTGGCAAACCCCTCGGCCTTGAGGCGCAGGGCCAGCTCCCGGCGGATGCGCAGGACCAGCCCCGGCCCCTCATAGGCCATGGCGGAGTAGAGCTGGACCGCGCTCGCCCCGGCGCGGAGCTTGGCATAGGCGTCGTCGCCGCTGGCCACGCCGCCGGCGCCGACGAGGGCCAGCCGCCCCCGGGCCGCCTGGCGGAACAGGTCCAGCACCCGGGTGGAGGCGGCCATCAGCGGCGCGCCGGACAGGCCGCCGGTCTCTCCGCGATGGGGGGAGGTGAGGGTGTCGGGCCGGGCGAGGGTGGTGTTGGAGACGATGATCCCGTTGACCCCGGCGCGGACGGCCACCTCGGTCATGGCCCCCACCTCGTCGTCGCCCAGGTCCGGCGCCACCTTGACGAACACCGGCGGGTTGAGCTCCGTCGCGCCCACCAGGGCCCGGCGGGCCTCGCCCACACGTCCGGTGAGTTCCTCCAGCGCGGCCCGGGACTGCAGGGCCCGCAGGCCCGGCGTGTTGGGAGACGAGATGTTGACGGTGAAATAATCGCACGCTCCCCAGAGCCGGGTCAGGCCGGTGACATAGTCGGCGATCCGGTCGATGGCGTCCTTGTTGGCCCCCAGATTGGCCCCCACCGGTCCGGAGAGCGGCCGCCGCAGGGCCCGCAGCCGGGCCTCGAAGGGCTCCAGCCCCGCCTTGTTGAAGCCCATCCGGTTGATCACCGCCCGATCCTCGGTCAGGCGGAACAGCCGCGGCCGCGGATTGCCCGCCTGAGGATAGGGCGTGACCGTGCCGCACTCCACAAGGCC
>CAIQUG010000072.1 GCA_903874895.1 uncultured Caulobacterales bacterium
GACTTTCCGTATGCCCGATCCAGCACGTCGTTGGCGCAGCCTCGGCGATCCGCCAAGGGCGCCGCGGGGTCCAGCGCGATACCCGCGAGCACCTGGACCATCTCGACCGCGTACATTTGCGCCTCGAACTCGGCCAGATTGTACCGCGACAGCATCTTGCGCAATCCGGCCGCCGCCGCCTCCCGATCCCTGACCGGATCGCGCAGCGTCATCCCTCGCGCGTCCTGACGCCTCATGCCCGGCAAGCTCCTCACCGTGAGACAGGCCGCCGACTATCTCGGCGTCCGCGTAAGCCTGTTAGCATCCTGGCGTACCCGCAGGCAAGGTCCGCGTTACCTGGTGCTCGAGGCGGATCCGGACCGAACCCCCGTGAAGGCGAGACGCATCCCGAGCCTGATCCGCTACGACGTGGACCATCTGGACGAATGGATCGCCGCGCGCGTCGTCGACCCGAAAACCCTCCCGGGGTCGCCATACAGGACCGTGAGCCCGCGCGGCCTGACGGACGCCGAATGGGCCGCCGTCAGGCCGTTCGTCGAGACGATCCGCATCTTCACCACCCACGAACGGCGAGGGACGCTGGACGGCCTGCTCGAAGCCTGCGACGCGGAAAAATGGAAGACCGAAGCCCTGCAGACCACCACCGCGAAGAACATCTTCGAGAAAGGATGGATATGCGACGCCTTCCGCGCGCTGGGCGCCTTTCCCGGTTTTCCGTACGCCCTCGTCGCCGAATGGTTCATCGTCCGCCGCTACGACCGCGGACGGAAGATCGCCCGTACCCTGCGCATAGGTAGCGTAGTCCATGGGCGAAACCGGCCGGACGAGACCGCGGAGACGGACAGCTAGGTGCCTGGGGTAGGCGGACTTCCGTTCGCGGGATGCTTGTGGGTTTGCAGCCCGATCTGATCGCCCCCGCCGAAGCCCGCCGTGACGCCGCCGGTCACGACCAGGTTCCCGTCGATCGCCACGTTGCCGGTCAACGTAATGTTCGTCGACGTGAGGTTCAGGTTGCCCGTGCCGTCATCCGCTATCGAACCGCCCCCGAACGTCACCGTGAACGGCTGCCCGGGAGGGACGGTGACCGCCGCCGCGCCGGCCGCGGACAAGGTCAGCGAGGCGCCGGAAGGGTGAACCAGCGACAGCGGCAGCGCGCCCGGCGGGGACGGCACGCGCTCGGACAGCGGGTACGGCGTCGCCTGCCTGACCTGGTTCCCATCCAACGTATGCCGTGTGGGAGCGGGCATGACGCCGGCAAGCAGGGTCGTGCCGTCCGGAAGCTGGAAGACGGTGTTGCCTTCCGCGTCGTGCTGGTACCACGCTCCCGAATAGTGCGCCCGATGGCTGACGCCGCGCACTCCCGGCGCGTTCGGGCTGGCGTCCAGCAGGTTCGGGTCGATCGAGCATATCCACACGCCGTTCCTGTGGTCGCCCCGGGGAAACGCCACGATGCCGAGGCCGCCGGGGGCGGGCAGTTCGGGATAATTGCCGCGAACGCCATCGCGCGGACCATCCGTCCCGACCTTGACCGGCAGCGAGGCCATCTGGCCGCCGAAGACGCCATGCAGGATCACGTTCAGGCCGTAGTTGTCCTCGTCGACTGATGCGACCGTCGCGAAGGTCAGCGGAGGGATGTCCATGCGGTCATGTTACTGGAAAATCCTGGTGGCCGTAAAGGGAGGAAAGAAAAAAGAGAGATAGGACAGTACGGCTTACCTTCCGCGGACTTTGCGGACTTTGCGGACATTTTACTATCACAGC
>CAIQUG010000073.1 GCA_903874895.1 uncultured Caulobacterales bacterium
AGAAATCACGGTATTCTCTGATGGGGTTCCTAAGGAAATGGGCGGCCGAACGCGGTCGCCTTTGAAAGGCACACTTCTGAAATGGCCCTGGAGAATGAGGGCCGGATTTGAGGGAATATTCGGGTTGCAGGCCGAAGGTGGAGAGCAGGTCGCGTTTCCGGCAACTCGGCAAACCACGGAAATCACAGGGTTATTCCCCGCGTTCAAACCACACTTCAGTTTCCGGAGGACTGAATGGTGGGTGCAGTAGGATTCGAACCTACGACCCGCTGATTAAGAGTCAGCTGCTCTACCAACTGAGCTATGCACCCGCACCGAACGACGCCAGACGCCGACGGGAGGGGGCGATCTATCCGCCTTTGCTGGCATTGGCAAGGAAAAAGGCGGCGTCGATCCGCAGCGGGGGCTGTCCAGCCTCCCGACGGGCGCGGTGACGCTCGCTCGGCAACCGACGGCCACTCCCGGGAAATCCATCCGGCTCCCGTGGGAAAGAATTTAATGTTGGTAACCAACTCTTCACGTGGAGTCATCAAGGTGCGGGCATCTGACCACCGGTCGGCCGCGTCGATTACAGCAAGAGCGTCCCGCTTCTCTGAGGTTCGAGCGGGTCCGTTGCTGGACAACGTTCGGCGCGTTGCACCGGAAAGGCGATGGAGGGGAACCGACCACATGGACGCTGATGACGTGGCGACGCTGGTGCTGCCGCCGGTCCTGGACCTGAAGGCCGTGGGTGGCCTGCATGCCGACCTGCTGGCCGTGCGGGGACGACCGCTGACGCTGGACGCCTCCCAGGTGTCGCGCCTGGGCGGACTGGGGCTGCAGGTCCTGCTGGCCGCGCGGACCACCTGGGCCGAAGACGCCCAGCCTTTCGCCGTCATCAACCCGTCGGAAGATTTTACCGGAGCGCTCGATCTGTTCGGCGCCCCAGATCTCGAGCCGGTCGCGCCCCTCGCGCACGACCCGTCCGCCACCGACCCAAATTCCGTCGACGCCAGGGAGCATCGTTCGTGACCAAGACCATTCTCACCGTAGATGATAGCCGGACCATGCGTGACATGCTGCATCTGGCACTGACCGAGGCGGGTTTCCGCGTGGTCCAGGCCGTGGACGGACTCGACGGGCTGGAGGCGCTCGACGCCGCCCAGGCCGACGTGATCATCACGGATATCAACATGCCGCGGCTGGACGGCTTCGGCTTCATCGAAGGTGTCCGGAAGAATGACCGGCACCGCGCCACGCCGATCCTGGTGCTGACGACGGAAAGCGACACCAGCAAGAAGCAGCGGGCGCGCGACGCCGGTGCCACGGGCTGGATCGTCAAGCCGTTCAATCCGGAAAAGCTGATCGACGCGATTCGTCGCGTCGCCGCCTGATTCCCGCCCGCAACTCTTCAGGACGTCAGGCTCCGCCATGGATCCACTTGCCGCAATCAAGGTCACCTTCTTCCAGGAGTGTGAGGAGCAGCTTGCCGAACTCGAGGGTGGGCTGCTGGCCATGGAGGGGGGCGACCACGATCCGGAGATCGTCAACGCGGTCTTCCGGGCCGTCCATTCGATCAAGGGCGGCGCCGGGGCCTTCAGCCTCGAGGATCTGGTCCGTTTCAGCCATGTGTTCGAGACTGCGCTGGATCTGATCCGCAGCGGCGACATCCAGGCCGACCAGGAAACCCTGAAGCTGCTGCTGCGCTCGGCCGATGTCCTGGCCGACCATGTGCGCGCGGCGCGGGACGGCGGCTCGGTGGACGAGGGGCGCTCCAGCGCCATGGCCGAGGCCCTTGAAGCCCTCGCGTCCGGCATGGGCGGCGGCGGCGAGGCGGACACCGGCGACGGCTTTGCGGACTTCGTCTTCAATCCCGTCACGATCGACATGTCCGATGCCGCGGCCCCCGCGCCGGACCTGTCCATCGAGGACCTGCTCGCCCGTGTGACGGGCGAGGCTGCGTCGACGAGCGACGTGCCCGCCGAGACCGCTGGCGACGACGTGACCTGGCACATCCGCTTCTATCCGCAGGTTGGCCTCTATCAGAAGGCCAACGAATCCGGGCTGCTGCTGCGCGAGCTGGCGCGCCTTGGAAAGGTCGAGGTGCGCCTCGACGCGTCCGGCCTTCCGACCCTGCAGAACATGAACCCTGAGGATGCCTATCTCGGCTGGTCCGTGGCCCTGTCCGGCCCGACCCTCGAGGAGGCGTCGATCCGCGAAGTCTTCGAGTGGGTCGAGGGCGACTGCTATCTGGACATCGTCCGCGAGGGCGCTGCCCCGGCTGCGGCTGTGGCCGCGGGCACGGCTCCGGCCGCCAGCATCGATGCCGTGGGTGAAGTCGATGTCATGGCCCTGATCCGCGCGGCCCAGGCCGCCGAGGTTCCGGCGGCGGCCATGACGCCACCGACGGCCGCCCCCCGGCCCGCCGAAGCCCCGGCCAAGGTCGAGCCGACCAAGACACGGGAAGCCGCCCTTGACGCCAAGGCCCAGGCCGCGGCCCGGGAAGCCTCTCCCCAGACCATCCGCGTGGACCTGGAGCGGGTCGATCGCCTCATCGATCTCGTCGGCGAACTGGTGATCAATCAGGCCATGCTCACCCAGCGCGTGGCGGAATGCGGCCTGCAGCGGGCCTCGTCCGTGGCCATGGGCCTGGATGACCTGGAGCAGTTGACCCGGGAGATCCAGGACAGCGTCATGGCCATCCGCGCCCAGCCGGTGAAGTCCGTGTTCCAGCGCTTCCCGCGCCTGGTCCGCGAGATCGCGGCCATGACCGGCAAGGAAGTCCGCCTGATCATGGACGGGGAGGGGACCGAGGTCGACAAGACCGTGATCGAGCGCCTGTCCGATCCGCTCACCCACATGATCCGCAACGCCATTGACCATGGCCTGGAAACGCCGGACGAGCGCGAAGCCGCCGGCAAGCCGCGGGAAGGCGTCGTCCGCCTGGCGGCGCTGCACCGCTCCGGCCGGATCGTGATCGAGATCTCCGACGACGGCCGCGGCATCAACCGCCCGCGGGTCAAGCAGATCGCCGTGGACAAGGGCCTGATCAGTCCCGAGACAAATCTGTCGGACGACGAGATCGACAACCTGATCTTCATGGCCGGTTTCTCCACGGCCGCCACCGTATCCGACATTTCCGGCCGCGGCGTGGGCATGGACGTGGTCCGGCGGTCGATCCAGTCCCTCGGCGGACGGATCAACATCAGCTCCCGGCCCGGCCAGGGCTCGACCTTCACCCTGAGCCTGCCGCTCACGCTGGCGGTGCTGGACGGAATGGTCGTCACCGTGGCGGGCCAGACCCTGGTCGCGCCCCTCACGGCGATCATCGAAAGCCTGCAGCCCAAGGCCGCGGACGTGCGCAGCCTGGGCCCGAACGCCCAGGTCATCGCCATCCGCGATACCCATGTGCCGCTGATCGATATCGGCCGCTCCCTGGGCTATCGCACCGTCACCCCGCCGCCGACCGAGGGGGTCGCCCTGCTGGTGGAAGGCGAGGGCGGCAGCCGCGCGGCCCTGATGGTCGATGCCATCCAGGGGCAGCGCCAGGTGGTCATCAAGAGTCTCGAAGCCAACTACCGGCCGGTGCCCGGCATCGCCGCGGCCACCATCCTGGGCGACGGTCGCGTGGCCCTCATTCTCGACATCGATGCGGTGATGGTGCCCAAGCCCCACGAGGGCCTGGGCGCTGCCTCCGCTCCGGCGGCTGGCGGATTTGATCCGGCCGTCGTTCCCACGTCCCTTGCCAAGGTAGGGTAGTCCTATGGAAGATATTGTTCAGCGCAAGACCGGTGATGGCATCGAACTGATCTCGTTCCGGATCGGCGATCAGGAGTTCTGCGTCGACATCATGGCCGTACGGGAAATCCGGGGCTGGACGCCGGCCACGTCGCTGCCCCAGGCGCCCAGCTTCGTGAAGGGGGTGATCAACCTCCGCGGTGCGGTGCTGCCGATCGTGGACCTGGCCGCGCGGATGGGCATGGCCGTGACCGAACCGAACGAGCGGCACGTGATCATCGTGACCCGCATCTGTGACCAGCAGGTGGGGCTGCTGGTGGACGCGGTCTGCGACATCATCACGGTGGATACCGGCACCATCCAGCAGACGCCGGACCTGGCCTGCGACGTGGTCAAGACCTTCGTGAAGGGGCTTCTGGCCATGGAGGGCCGGATGATCAGCCTGATTTCCCTCGACAACGTCCTGCCGACCCTCGAGGTCGAGCAGACCGGGGCCGAAACCGCCAGCATCCTCGCGGCTTGACCGGAAACCGATGATCGACGCCAAGAGCCAAAACAAGACCACCGGACGTCTGGTCGACGGTGAGTTCCTCTTCACGGCGGAGGATTTCCGGCGGATCGCGGCGATGATTCATGCCGACGCGGGAATTTCCCTCAGCGAGAACAAGGCGACGCTGGTCTATTCCCGGCTGGCCAAGCGCCTGCGGGCGCTCGGTCTGGAGAGCTTCAAGGACTATTGCGCCCTCGTCCAGGGGCAGGACGGGCTGGACGAACGTCAGCAGATGCTGGCCTCCCTCACCACGAACGTGACCCGCTTCTTCCGCGAGCCGCATCATTTCGAACACCTGGCCGCCAAGGTGCTTCCGCCCCTGCTCGACGCCGCCAAGCGGGGCGGGCGGGTGCGCATCTGGTCCGCCGCCTGCTCCAGCGGGCAGGAACCCTATTCCATCGCCATTGCCATCCTGCGGCTGATGCCCAATGCCGCGGACTACGACATCAAGATCCTGGCAACGGACATCGATCCCAACGTGGTGGCCTTCGGCCGGACCGGTGTCTACACCCAGGACCTGGTAGCCGGCGTCTCCGCCGACGATCTGCGGCGGTTCATGGAACCCACCCTGTCGGATCGCGGTGAAAAGGCCTATCGCGTGAACGAGGCCATGGCCTCCCTCGTGTCCTTCCGCGAGCTGAACCTGATCGGCGACTGGCCGATGAAGGGGAAGTTCGACGCGATCTTCTGCCGCAACGTGGTGATCTATTTCGAAGAGGCGACGCAGTCCCGGATCTGGGCGCGGTTCACGCCGCTCATGATGCCGAACGCGCGGCTTTACATCGGCCATTCCGAGCGCGTCACCGGACCGGCGGCGAACCAGCTCGTCGGTGATGGCCTGACAACCTATCGACTGGCAGGAGGCGTCTGACCCATGGCCCGCGTCCGTACCCTCATCGTGGATGACAGCGCGACCATGCGCAGCCTGATTGCCGCGGCCTTGCGCAAGGACCCGGACATCGAGGTCGTGGGGCAGGCCGGGGATCCCCTGGAAGCCCGCGAGGCGATCAAGGTCCTCAATCCCGACGTGATCACCCTCGACATCGAGATGCCGAACATGAACGGCCTCGACTTCCTCGAGAAGATCATGCGCCTGCGCCCGACCCCGGTGATCATGGTGTCGACCCTGACCCAGGCCGGTGCCGATGCGACCCTCACCGCCCTCGAGTTCGGAGCGGTCGACTGCGTCGGCAAGCCGATGGGCGGTGTCGCCGATGCGATCCAGGCCTTTGCCGGCCTGCCGGAGCGGGTCAAGGCCGCGGCGTCGGCCAAGTTGCGCCCCCTGGGCAATGCGGCCCAGTTCCGCCAGCCGCCCGTGCGTCCCGCCAGCGCGCCCACCGAGTCCAATTTCAAGCCCAATGGTCGCCTCGTGGCCATCGGGGCCTCCACCGGAGGTGTGGAAGCGCTGCTGACGGTGATCTCGCGCTTCCCGGCCAACTGCCCGCCGACGGTGATCACGCAGCACATGCCTGCCGCCTTCACCAAGAGTTTCGCCGATCGTCTGAACCGTTCGTCCGCGGCCCAGGTGCAGGAAGCCTATGACGGGGCGGTGCTGGAGACCGGCAAGATCTATCTCGCCCCCGGCGGTGCCACGCACCTGGAGGTTGTCGGTCAGACCCAGTGGCGTTGCCGACTGGTGGAAAGCGATACCGTCAACGGGCATCGCCCATCGGTTGACGTCCTGTTCCATTCGGTGGCCAAGGCCGTCGGTGCACGGGGGGTGGGCGCGCTCCTCACCGGCATGGGCCGGGACGGTGCCCGTGGCCTGCTGGCCATGCGTGACGCCGGCGCTGTGACCTTTGCCCAGGATGAGGCCACCAGCGTGGTCTATGGCATGCCCAAGGCGGCGGTGGAGGTCGGGGCGGTCCAGCGTCAGTACGGCCTCGACCGGATGGCAGCCGGCATTCTGAATTCCTGCAACACTGACGCCGTGGAGACGCACTGATGCCCGCCGCTTCGTCCCTGAGTGTCCTGGTCGTGGACGACCAGATGACCATTCGATCCCTGGTTCGCTCCGGTCTGCAGCAGATCGGCGTGACCACCATTGATGAGGCGGCCGATGGCGAACAGGGGCTGCGGCAACTGATCGCCCGTCCGGCCAGCCTGGTTATTACCGACTTCAACATGCCCAAGCTCGACGGGCTCGGCCTGCTGCGCGCGATCCGGGCGCACCCGCCGATCTCGAAGACGGCGGTGATCATGCTCACCGGTCGCGCGGACAAGGAACTGGTGCAGCGCGCCGTTCAGTTCGGCGTGAACAACTATCTGGTGAAGCCCTTCACCGTCGGAACGCTGAAAGACAAGATCGAAGCCGTCGTCGGCGGACTGACCTGAGAGGTGCGTGACTTTTGAAAAGCACGGTCGGTACAGCAGGGGAAGAGCACCGCATTCTGGTGGTGCAGGGGGAGTACGTCGTGACCGACGACCCGACGGCGGTGCTTGTCACCCTGCTGGGAAGCTGTGTCGCGGCCTGCATGCGCGATCCCGTGGCCGGGATTGGCGGGCTGAATCACTTCCTGCTGCCAGGAGATGACAATCGCTCCGACCAGATGCGGCATGGCGTCCACGCCATGGAGCTTCTCGTCAACGGCCTGCTGGCCCGTGGTGCGCGCCGTGACCGGCTGGAAGCCAAGCTGTTCGGCGGAGCCCGGATGGTCACCGGGCTCACCGATGTCGGCCGCCAGAATGCCCTGTTCGCAGAACGTTTCCTCCAGCGGGAAAGCATCCCGGTGGTGAATTCCAGCCTTGGCGGAGATCAGGCCCGCCGCATCCAGTTCTGGCCCGTTTCCGGACGGGTCCGTCACCTGTTCGTAGAGAAGCAGGCCAATACCGTTTTCGAGGCGGAACGTCGCCGCCCCACCCCGGTCGCTCCCGTCAACGACGGCGCAGTGGAGTTGTTCTGATATGGCCCAGTCCGCAAAGACATCCGCTCAAAACGCCACGCCCGGTGTCACCGTGGCCAGCGTCAGCGACGGCGGCTCGCCGCTATCGACCGTGCTCATGGCCGTCGCCACCGAGGTGCGGGACCTGGCCGCGGCCGCGGACGGTTTGCAGGACCTTGTGGGGTCGCTGCTGACCGATCCACTTGCCATGGCCGACTCCAGTGCACTTGAGCGGGGGCAGGCGCTGGACGCGGTTGTTCAGCGTCTACAGGCGCTCGAGATGTTCCTCGCGACCCTCGCACCGTCAGTCAAACCCGAATGGGCTGTCGATCCAAGAGAGGCTGCTGACCGTCTTCTACTGGCTAGTCTGGCCCAGAAACTTTCCGGTGTCGCTGTTGATACTGTCCAGGAAGATCGTGGAGACTGTGATTTCTTCTGAAGTAATGAATCGGACGGATCGCGATTAACGATTCGTAAAGCAAACCCGTCCAGCCTTGGCATGGGCTGCGGTCCTGCCCGGACCCGCGGAGGGTGCCATGTCGGACGACATTCAGGAACGTCTGGATTTCATCGGGATCGACGGGAGTGTCATCGCACGCCTGCGGGCCCTGGGTCCGTTTCTGGAGCGGTCTGTCAGACCGGCGCTGTCCAGCTTCTATGAGCGCATCCGCCGCTTCCCCGAGACGCGCCGCGTGTTCCGGGACGAGGCCCATATCGCCTCCGCCGAGGCCGCCCAGGTCCGCCACTGGGGGGTGATTGCCACCGGCAACTTCGACGCCGGCTACTTCAAGGCCTCGCGACGGATCGGCAACGCCCACGCCCGGGTCGGGCTGGCACCCCGGTGGTATATCGGCGGATATGCCGTCGTCACCGAGCAGCTTGTTGCAGGCCAGATCCGCGCATCGTGGCCCCGGGGCATCGCCGGCTTCCGTACCTCGCCCGAGCCGACGATTGCCAATGCAAGTGCCCTGATCAAGGCCGCGATGCTCGACATGGACATCGTCATGACCGAGTACCAGGCCGTGGCGGAGGCCGAGCAGGAGCGCCTCCAGCAGATCGCCAACAGCCATGCCGCCGAGGCGGAAGCGGTGGTGGCATCGGTGGGTGACGCCCTTGCGCGCCTGCGCGGCGGCGACCTGACCCATCGTCTGAGCGAGCCTTTCAGCGAGGCCTACGAGCCCCTGCGCCGTGATCTGAACGCGGTGATCGACCAGCTGCAGCAGACCCTGTCCCAGGTGTCCGTCAGTGCGGACGGCATCCGCACGGGGGCGAGCGAGATCGGGGCCGCCGCCGACGATCTCTCCCGCCGGACGGAGCAGACGGCGGCCAGCCTGGAGGAGACCGCCGCGGCTCTGGACCAGATCATGTCGACGGTGCGCCGGACCTCGGAAGGGGCACAGCAGGCCTCCAGCGTCATCAAGACCGCACGCTCCGATGCGGAACAGTCGGGAACCGTGGTCGAGGACGCCGTGGCCGCCATGGCCCGCATCGAGCATTCGGCCCGCCAGATCAGCCAGATCATCGGTGTGATCGATGAAATCGCCTTCCAGACCAACCTTCTCGCGCTGAACGCGGGCGTCGAGGCGGCGCGGGCCGGGGAGGCGGGGCGCGGTTTCGCCGTCGTCGCCTCCGAGGTGCGGGCCCTGGCCCAGCGCTCGGCGGATGCCGCCAAGGAGATCAAGAGCCTGATCTCGACCTCCAGCGAGGAGGTGGAGCACGGGGTCCGCCTGGTGGGGGAAACGGGCGATAGCCTGTCCGGCATCGTCACCAAGGTGCTGGAGATTTCAGAGCTGGTCACGGAGATCGCGGCCTCGGCCCATGAACAGGCGGGGGCGCTGGCTCAGGTCAACGCCGCGGTCAGCCAGATGGACCAGGTGACCCAGCAGAACGCGGCCATGGTGGAGCAGTCGACGGCCGCCAGCCGCACCCTGGCCAGTGAAACCCACGAGCTGGCGCGCCTTGTGGCCCAGTTCAACATCGGCGGCACCCCCAGGGTGAGCGCGTCCGGGGCCATGTCGCGACGCCCGTCCCCTCCGTCGGTCCGCCGCACGGGCGGGGCCGCCGCCGCCGCGGCCGTCCGCGCATCATCTTCCCCGGACGAGGGCTGGCAGGAATTCTGACGGAACAGGAACGGGACGGGATCAGGTGGCAAGACGGGATCTGACCGGGGCGATCAACTTCGCGCATCTGGACGCCTATACCGCCGGGGATTGCGCCCTGACGGAGGAGGTCCTGGCCCTGTTCGAGGAGCAGGCGAGCCTGTGGATGCGGCTCCTCACCCCGGAGGCTCCCGCCGATAGCTGGCGCGATGCCGCCCATACCCTGAAAGGTGCCGCCCTTGGCATCGGCGCAGACGCCCTGGCCCGTGCCTGCAGCGATGCCGAACAGAACGCCGTGACCGCCACGGCCACCCGGGCCGCCCTGCTGGACCCGATCCATGCGGGCTTGAACGCCGTGCTCGCCGACATCGCCGCCTGGCGCCATCAGGTCGCCCTGGACGGCCTTCGCGGTTGAGGCTGTCCTACCAGTCCGGAATGAGGATCTTGCGCGCCCGTTCACAGTCCCGGACGATCTGGTCCTTCATGGCCTGAAGGCCGTCGAATTTCTCGTCGCCCCGCAGGAACGCCGTCAGCTCCACGTCCAGGGTCTGGCCGTAGAGATCCTCGTCGAAGTCGAACAGGTTCACTTCCAGCCGCTTGTCGACCCCGTCCACGGTCGGGCGGTGACCCACATAGGCGACAGAGGGAATTTCCCGTCCATCCGGCAGGCGTGTCCGGGCGGCATAGATCCCCTCGGCGGGTCGGATGAAGTCGCCGAACTGGATGTTGGCGGTGGGAAAGCCGATGGTCCGGCCGATCTTGTCCCCGTGGACCACAACGCCCTCGATGGTGAAGGGGCGTCCCAGCAGGCGGGCGGCCTCGTCGGGGCGCCCCTGCTCGATGGCGTCTCGGATGGCGCTGGAGGAGCATTTCTCACCGGTGTCGCAGGTCACCGGCGGGGCGATGGTCACCCCGAAGCCGAGCGCGGTCCCCAGCGCCTGCAGCCGAGCCGGGTTCCCCGCGCGCCCCTTGCCGAAAGCGATGTCGAAACCCGCGCTGACGTGCCGGGCTCCGATCCCGCGGGCCAGGACCTCTTCAGCGAACTGCTGGTCGGTCATGCCGGCGAGGGTGGTGTCAAAGGGCAGGCGATAGAGGACATCGACGCCCAGCGCCTCCAGGGCGCAGGCCTGCTGGTTGGTCGTCATCAGCCGGAACGGCGGCGTATCCGGCTGGAACCACCGCCGCGGATGCGGCTCGAAGGTCACCACGCCGAGGGCGGTACCCAGGGCTCGGGCGGCGCGGGCGGCTTCGGCGATGACCTGCCGGTGACCCAGATGAACGCCGTCAAAATTGCCTAGCGCCACGGACGCGCCCTTGTCGTCGGGGGGGACGTCGCGCCAGTCCGTCACGATGCGCAGGCCGCGGTGCGCTGCAGGACTCATGGGTGTGAACTCATTCCGCCGGGGTGCCTCGGGGGACCATGATCAGCGCCTCACCTTCGACCACGGCCTTGCCCTCGACCGAACAGACCGTCTTCAGGGACGCCCGGGCCTTGGCCTCGTCCAGCCCGGTCACGGTGACCGTGGTCACCAGCCGGTCGCCGATCCGCACGGGGCGTTTGAAGCTGAGGCTCTGGGAGATGTAGATGGCCCCCGGACCCGGCAGCTCCGATGCGATCAGCGCGGAGATGTAGGCCCCTGACAGCATGCCGTGGGCGATCCGACCCTTGAACGGCGTGGTCTGGGCGAAGGCCTCGTCCAGATGCACCGGGTTGTGGTCGCCGGATACGTCGGCGAACGCGCGGATATCCTCGTCGCGGATCGTATGTTCACGGCTGGCGGACAGGCCGACCGTCAGGTCCTCGAACTGATAGCCCTTGCTCATCCCCGGCCTCTCCCGCGCTCACCTGTTGACTGTCTTAGCGCCATGCGGCCGACGTCACCAGACCAGATGAGGGGTCGCGTGGGCGGCGACAAGCCCCTGCGCCTGCAGCAAGGCGGAGATCCGGTCGGGACAGACCTGCCCGTCCGCACTGCGGACATCGGCGGCATGGATCCCGTCGGTCACGAACAGGCAGTCGATCCCCTGGTCCTGGGCACCGGTCACGTCGGTGATCAGGCCGTCGCCTATGGCCAGGATCCGCCGACGATCGACGGGACGCCCCAGCCGGACTGCGACATCCTCCAGAGCGAGTTCGTAGATCGGCGCATAGGGCTTGCCGGCCATCACGGTCTGTCCGCCCAGGCTCTGGTAGAGGTCTGCCAGCGCGCCGGCGCAGTAGATCATCCGGTCGCCCCGCTGGACCACCCGGTCGGGGTTGGCGCAGACCAGCGGCAGGCCCCGCGCCGCGGCAATGCCCAGCGCGGTGCGATAATCCTCCGGCGTTTCCCGTTCGTCATCGAACAGGCCCGTGGCGCAGATGAAGGCCGCGGTTTCCACCGTCCCGCGGTCGAGACCCAGGCCGTTGTAAAGGGGTTCGTCCCGCGGCGGGCCGATGGTCCACACCGGCCCCGGCGCGCGGCGTCGCAGCTCCGCCCGGGTGGCATCGCCAGAGGTGACAAATCCGCACCAGGCATGGTCTGGTACCATGAGCGCATGCAGCTGCGGTTTCACATCCTCCGCCGGGCGGGGGGCATTGGAGACGAGCACCACGGGGATGCCGCGCTCCGATTGGGCCCGGCTCAAGGCGTCACAGGCAGCCGGAAAGCTCTCCCGCCCGTTGTGGATCACGCCCCACACATCGCAGAAGATCGCGTCGTAGCCGTCCAGGATCTCGGACAGGCGGGAGATCAGCCGGGGTGCGGGGGGCGGGCAGGGCGTGGTCATGGCTCTGGGCTAGACGGCGCGGCGGACAAGGTCAACGCGCAATCCGATCCATGCCGGCGGCGTTCGCCCGGTCAGAGGGACGCGCGACGCCAGGCCGATGGCCGGGCCATCTCTGCGGCGGCGTCCGCCTGGGTCTGGGCCATGGAAACGGGTGCGGCCTGCGGCGCGGGTTCGCTCAGCACCGACTCCCGGATGGCGCGGGGCTCTCCGAACAGGTGGCCCTGGGCGAACGCCACGTCCAGGTCGAGGATGTCCACCACCTGGCGTTCGTGCTCCACCTTCTCAGCCACCAGTTCGACCCCGTAGCGGCGGGTCAGGGCGGCGTAATCCGCATAGTGGAGGTCCTTCAGCGCCGGGATGGAGAGGCGGGCACTGTCGTCCAGCAGCGCGCCGAGCAGCAGGTCCGCGGCCACCTTGATGAACTTCACTTCCGAACGGGCCAGATCCGCGAAGTTGAAATCCAGGGCCTGGACCTTGTCGATGGAGAAGCGGAAGCCGAGATCCGCCAGCCGTCCCATGTTGCGTTGCTCGAGCGCACTGCGGCGGTCGAAGCTGTCCTGCCCCAGTTCGAAGATCACCGACCCGGCCAGGTCGCGATTCTTGGACATGAATTCCAGGAACTGGGGGAAGAAGGACTCGTCCCCGAGACTGGTGAGGGAGATGTTGCAGAAGATCCCGACCTTGCGGTCCTGCTTGGCAAAGCGGCGGACCACCTGAACGCAGCGCAGCAGCAGGAGGTTGTCGATGGTCGAGATCAGACCCCCCGGTTCCGCCACGGTCAGGAACTCGGCCGGCATCATGACCCGGCCGGTTTCGTCCCGTAGCCGGGTGTAGCTCTCGTAATAGACGGTTCGCCGCTGCGGCAGGCTGACCACCGGCTGCAGGTAGAGGTCGACCCGGTTTTCCGCCAGCGCCTCGCGAACGGCGTGGATCAGGGCGGTGGCCTGGTGATCCTGATGGGGCGTCGTGATGGCCATCGATCCCGCCCGGGCGTGAACCGCCGCCAGTTCCTCGTCGAGGGTTTCCCCGAGGCGGGCCACGAGGTCCTCCAGCAGGCGAACCTCGGAGGTCAGGGCCTGGGCCCGGGCGTCGGTCTCCCGGTGCAGGCTGTCGGCCATAACCTCCAGCGCGGCCTGGGTATCCTCGAGCTGATCCGCCAGCAGGCCGTGGGCATCCGCGAGGCTCGCCAGTTCCCGGCGAAGCTCGCCCAGTGAAGTTCCCCGGGCGATCATGTTGTGCAGGCCAAAGGCCAGTCCCAGCGTCCCGATCAGGACCGCCGCACCCGCGCCCCAGCCCGCATCAGCGCGCCAGAAGACGGCGGCGAGGGCCAGAGACAGGCAGAGATATCCCCCTGACAGGAGGAAGGTCACGGCTTTTTTCATGGGTCAGGCCAGAAGTTGAAGGGCTGATTCGGACGAATCACAGCTCCAAGTATGCGACGCCTTCTGCAAATTGGCGATGCCGGCACCTCAGATGCCGGCGCCGAGGTCGAGGGTCCGCAGGGCGGCTTCGTGTGCCAGCGCCTCCTGCTTCAGCCAGCCGACGAAGGCCTTCACCTGAGGCAGGCGCCCCTTGGCCTTGGGGTGCACGACATAATAGGAGAAGTCGACCACCGTGGCGATGTCCAGGGCGGTCACCAGCCGTCCGGCATCAAGGTCTGCCTGGGCCAGCGCGCGCTTGGCGAGGGCGATGCCGCGGCCGTTCATGGCCGCCTCGATCACCAGGCTGGACTGGTTGAAGCGCGGGCCGCGGGCCCCGTCCACATCGCGCACGCCCCGCGCCGCCAGCCACATGGTCCAGTCCGGGCAGCTTTCGTCGGCGTCCGGACTGCCGTCGTGCAGCAGGGTGTGCTGCGCCAGATCCTCCAGCCGGTCGAGGGGGCGTCCGGCCAGCAGGGCCGGGGAGGCGACGGGGATCACGGTCTCCGACATCAGCCGGTTCACTTCCAGGCCCGCATAGTGACCGGAACCGTAGCGGATCGCCAGGTCCACCTCGCCGGCGTTGAAGTCCACCAGTTCCATGCCCGCCGACAGCCAGACATCCACGTCAGGGTGGGCGCTTTCGAAGCGCCCCAGCCGGGGCACGAGCCATTTTGCGGCAAAGGACGGCGCTGCCGATACGGTCACCCGGCGCCCATCGACGCTCGCTGTCAGAAGTTCTGATGCCTCCTGCAGGCGATCAAACGCCTCTCTCAAGGCCGGCAGGGCGGTCTGGGCGGCATCGGTGAGCAGCAGTCCCTTGGAGGTGCGCTTGAACAGTGCCGCCCCCACATAGTCTTCAAGGTTCTGAATTTGTTGGCTTACCGCGCCTGGGGTGACGGAAAGTTCCTCGGCCGCTCGGGTGAAATTCATGTGCCGGGCGGCGGTCTCGAACGCGCGCAGGGCATTCAGCGGGGGCAGGCGACGGCGGTCCATCAGTTTTCCTAATCGACGAGGCAGAAGTCTTGCGTTGCGAGGTGACCTCTCCGGGCAGAAAAAGCAACCACCCCGCGGCGCAATTGGCCTACAGGGGGCGGAGAAGAGGTCGGCGACCGCGATCGGCGGGTCGCCTGTTCGTGCCTCAGGCGGTCTGGAGCAGGTGACTTGAGCAGCGGACGCAGACAGGAACGGGATGCCCGGCTGGTCCTCCTCCGGGGCGGCAACGCCGTCGTGGACGCCGAGGGCACTGGTCGCGGCGGACGCGGGACCCCCGGCCGGATCTGGCTGGTCGGTGCCGGCCCCGGTGATCCTGAACTCATGACCGTCAAGGCCGTGCGCATCCTCTCCACCGCCGACGTCGTGGTCTTTGACCGGCTTGTGGGCGACGGGATCCTCGATCTGATCGGCAGTCAGACCCGGCGGCTTTATGTGGGCAAGCGCAAGTCGGCTCACAGCGTGCCGCAGGACGAGGTCAACCGCCTGCTGGTGGCCCTGGCCTTCGAGGGGCTGACGGTCGTCCGGCTCAAGGGTGGCGATCCGTTCCTGTTCGGTCGCGGCGGCGAGGAGATGCTGGCGGCCCGGGCGGCGGGGATTGCCTGCGACGTGGTGCCGGGGGTGAGTGCCGCCCTCGCAGCCAGCGCCGCCATCGGTGCCCCCCTGACCCACCGCGGACTCGCCCAGAGCGTGACCCTGGTGACCGGACATGCCGCCGCGGGCGGGGAACCGGATCTGGACTGGAGCGCGCTGGCACGACCCAACCAGACGGTGGCGGTCTACATGGGACTGTCCACCGCAGGCCGCATGGCCGCGCGCCTTCTGGCGGCCGGTCGCGACGGCGCAACGCCGGTGGCGGTGGTGGAGAATGTCAGCCGCGAGACCGAAACCCGCCGGGTGACCACCCTGGCCGAGCTGGCAGCGGCGGTGGCGAGCCTGTCCGGTCCGGCCATCCTGATCATCGGCGAGACCGCTGCCCTGGCGGATGTGGGTGCGGCGGGTCTCGGGACTATTCCTGTTCTGGCGACGGAGGCCGCGCGATGAGTGAACAGCTCAAGGTTCTGACCGCCAATGACCTGGCCGGTGGGCAGGTGGTGTTCCGGACCGAAACCGGCTGGTCGGACCGTTATGCCGACGCGCTGATCTATGACGACGCCCTTTCCGCCGACGCGGCCCTGGAGTCGGCCCGCGCGGCGACGCTGACCCTGGCCGATCCCTATCTGATCGACGTCGCCGCGGTGGAAGGGCTTCCCGTGCCGACCAGCTATCGCGAACGCATTCGTGCCCTCGGCCCGACCATTCATCCCGACATGGGCCCACAGGCCGAGGGGGGTGTGCTGGTGCACGCGCTGCAGCAGGCGAGGGGCGCGGCCCGCTCGTCCGGGCGTCTTGGCCTGATCCGGAGAAAGTGATGTTCCACTACGACGCCATAGACGCGGCGATGGTCGCGGACCGGAACGCGGAGTTCCGCGACCAGGTCCAGCGCCGACTGTCCGGAGAGCTCAGTGAGGAGCAGTTCAAGCCCCTTCGGCTGATGAACGGTCTGTACCTCCAGCTGCACAGCTACATGCTGCGGGTGGCCATTCCCTATGGGGCCCTGAGCTCGGCCAAGATGCGGGCGCTCGCCCATGTGGCGCGGCGCTGGGACAAGGGCTACGGTCACTTCACCACACGGCAGAATATTCAGTTCCACTGGATCAAGCTGTCCGACACGCCTGACGTGCTGGACTATCTGACGACGGCGGAGCTGCATGCCATCCAGACCAGCGGCAACTGCATCCGCAACACCACCTCCGACCCGTTCGCCGGTGCGGCCGCCGAAGAGGTGGACGATCCCCGGGTGTGGAGCGAGGTGATCCGCCAGTGGTCCACCTTCCACCCGGAATTCACCTACCTGCCGCGCAAGTTCAAGATCGCCGTCACCGCCTCTCCCCAGGACCGGACGGCCGCGCGGGCGCACGATATCGGCCTTGTCCTGCGGCGGAACCGGGAGGGACGGCTGGGTTTCGAGGTGATCGTCGGCGGTGGAATGGGGCGCACGCCCTATATCGGGGCCACGATCCGCGAGCATCTGCCCGCCGAGCACCTGCTGAGCTACCTGACCGCGATCCTGCGGGTCTACAACCGCTTCGGTCGGCGCGACAACCTCTACAAGGCCCGGATCAAGATCCTGGTCGCCAGCCTCGGGGCGGCGGAGTTCGCCCGCCAGGCCGACGCGGAATGGGAGGCCATGGACCGCCCGAAGGTCGACCTGCCCGACCTGGAACTGGCGCGGATCCGGGCCAGCTTCGGGCTCGTGCCGTTCCGCACCCTGCCCCCGCGTTCGGAGCGGTTCGAGGCGGCCCGGTCGGACCCGGCCTTTGCCCGGTTCGCCCGCAACAACATCGTTGCCCACAAGGTCTCCGGCTACGGCATCGTGCAGGTGTCCCTGAAGGGGATCGGCGAAGTGCCCGGCGACTGCAGCGCAGATCAGATGGACGCCCTGGCGGACCTCGCGGAACAGTATGGCCATGGAGAGATCCGGGTGACGCACGAGCAGAACCTGGTCCTTCCGCACGTGCCCCTGGACGATGCCCCAGCCCTGCATGCGGGGCTGGTGGCCGTCGGACTGGCCACGCCGAACATCAACCTGGTGTCGGACATGATCGCCTGCCCGGGGCTCGACTACTGCGCCCTGGCCAATGCCCGGGCCATTCCCATCGCCCAGGCCATCGGCCAGACCTTCGCCGACCCGGCCCGGGCCGAGGCGATCGGCGAGCTGAAGATCAAGATCAGCGGCTGCATCAATGCCTGCGGCCACCACCATGTGGGGCACATCGGCATCCTCGGCGTCGACAAGAAGGGTGAGGAGTTCTACCAGCTCACCCTCGGCGGTTCGGGCGCGGAGGACGCGGCCATCGGCCACGTGCTCGGCCCGGCGCTCGGCGCGGACAAGGTCGCCGACGCGATCGACACCCTGGTCGAGGCTTATATGGCGATCCGCCAGCCGGGCGAGCGGTTCCTCGACACCTATCGGCGCACGGGCGTCGGTCCCTTCAAGGCGGCGGTCTACCCAGATGCTCATCAGGCTTGAGAACGACCATTTCCACACGGTCGACGACCGCTTCACCGCAGTGGGTGACGATGAGGCCCTGCCGGACAGCGACGCCGTGATCCTGTCCCTGGCCCGGTTCGAGGCGGAAGGCACGGCCCTGCTGGCCGCCGGTCGCGATGTGGGCGTGCGGGTGGGTCCGGCGGACCGGGTCGAGGCCCTGGTGGACGTGCTGCCGCAGCTGGCCCTGGTCGCGCTGGACTTCCCGAAGTACCGGGACGGCCGCGCCTATTCGACTGCCGTGTTGCTGCGGGATCGCTACGGCTTCGGCGGAGAAGTGCGCGCCGTGGGGGATGTGCTCGTCGACCAGGCCTGGAACATGGTGCGCTGCGGCTTCGATGCCTTCGAGACCACCGTCGGTCCGAATGCCTGGGCGGCAGCGGCCCGTCGCTACCGGCATGTCTACCAGGCCTCAGCCGACAACCGCGCACCGGCCTTCGCGGAGCGGGCGACAAAGGCCCGTGACCCTGCGGCGAGGGTTGGCTGAGATGAACGGCTTTTCTCCTCCCGCCGATCTTGCGGCGACGGACCCTGTGGCGACCGGCGGGCTGCGCGACGCCGCGCCTCAGCAGATCCTGCAGGAAGCCCTGACCCGGTTCGGCGGGCGAATCGCGCTCGTCTCGTCCTTCGGGGCGGAGTCTGCCGTTCTGCTGCACATGATCAGCCGAATCGATCCGGCCACGCCGGTGCTGTTCCTCGATACGGGTCAGCTGTTTGCCCAGACCCTGGACTACCGCCGGGGCCTCGCCGCCCGCCTTGGCCTGACGGATGTGCGCGATCTGCGCCCGGCCTTTGCCGACCTGTCGGTCACCGATCCGCGGGGGGATCTTTGGAAGACCGACACCGACGCCTGCTGCAGAATCCGCAAGGTCGTGCCTCTGGATCAGGCCCTGTCCGGGTTTGATGCCTGGATCACCGGACGCAAGCGCTTCCATGGCGGGGACCGCCTCCGGCTCGCCGTGGAGGAGCAGACGGACGCCCATGTGAAATTCAATCCCCTGGCCAACTGGACCAAGGCGGATCTGGACGCCTATGTCGCTGAGCACGACCTGCCGCCGCATCCGCTGGTGGAGTTCGGCTATGCCTCGGTCGGCTGCTGGCCCTGCACCCAGCCGGTAGCTCCGGACGATGACGTCCGTGCGGGGCGCTGGGTGGGCCAGGACAAGACCGAGTGCGGGATCCACATCGAACACGCGCCCGCGCGACCGGGCCTGGATCTCGGCGAGGGGCTCTAGGCCGCGTCGCCCGCCGTGCCGGGGATCAGGTGCGACGCCGCCAGCGGGTGCGGGCTTCGCGACGGGGACGGTTGGCGTCGTCGGCCCCGTCCTCCACATCTTCCGGCTGGTCCGACAAGCCCTTGGCCAGCGAGATGATCGCCCGGCGCAGGCGGGGTGACTTCACCGAGGCATAGGTCTGCAGCAGCTCCAGGGCACCGGTCTCGCCCAGCAGGGCGGCCCGGTTGTCACCGGGATCGGCTTCGGCGCCGTCTTCCAGCCCTTCGATCAGGTCACTGATCCGGCACTGCAGCGCCGTGGCAATGCCGGCCAGTTTCGAAAAACTGACCCGGTTCTTGCCGCGTTCGTACTTCTGCACCTGCTGGAAGGTCAGGCCGACCGCTTCGCCCAGCGCGGATTGCGACATGCCGAGTGACTTCCTGCGCAGCCGGATGTTGCGGCCCAGCGAGATGTCCAGCGGATGAGGCGTGCCGTCGCCGCGCAGGGTGGTCATCGACGAATCCTTGTGAATGCTCAAATCAGCTGTGACTTGATGTTACGTGGATGTCTACATCATGTCATGCGATATGCAACCGTGAAGCATTCAAAGGTCGCGGAACCCGCCGCTTTACGGCCAAAATGTACCGTATGGCGCGTACTTTGCGGTGAAATGCGGTTACGTCATACCCCCGGGATTTGAAAATTATTTCCGCATTCTGACTGTATTGAGCATGTCTATACTGTGAGGTGTCTCTGCATCAGAATGATATCCGCCCATCTTCCGAACTTCAGTCCAACGCCGTCGAAGCGCCCGCGAAATGAAAACCCACACTTTTCGTGCAGTTTGATAGAGCCTTCATTGCCGCTGTCACCGATGACGGCGAGCATCTCGCGCTTCCCGGAAGCCGCGCACACCTCGATCAATTCGCGCATGACGAGCAATCCGAGACCCTGGCGGACATGGGTCGGGGCCACATACACGCTGTCCTCCACCGTGAAGCGATAGGCAGAGCGGGGACGGAAGGGGGTGGCATAGGCATAGGCGCCGATCCGCCCATCCTCCACGGCGACCAGCCACGGGCAGTCCTGCGCCAGGACAGCGTCCATGCGACGACAGATCTCGTCCGCGTCCGGCGGCAACTCCTCGAAGGTTCCGAGACTGTTGAGCACATGGTGGCCATAGATCGCCTGGATCGCCGGCGCATCGTCGAGGGTGGCTGGCCGGACGGTGAAGCTCATCGCGGTCTCCTTGTCGGGGCGGTTCAGTCCACGGCGCGGTCGGCGGCCCAGATGGCAAAGGCGTAGTCGAGGGCGACCTCGGCAAGACCGTCGAAACGGCCAGACGCCCCGGCGTGCCCGGCGTCCATGTTGATCTTCAGCAGGATGGGGGCCGTCCCGGTGGTGTGCGCCCGCAGCCTCGCGACCCATTTGGCGGGCTCCCAGTAGGTGACCCGCGGGTCGGACAGGCCGCCGGTGGCCAGGACGGCGGGGTAGGCCTTGGCTTCCACGTTGTCGTAGGGGGAGTAGGCCGCGATGCGGTCATAGGCTTCCTCGCTCACCAGGGGATTGCCCCATTCGGGCCATTCCGGCGGAGTGAGGGGCAGGGTGTCGTCACTCATGGTGTTCAGCACGTCGACGAACGGCACCTGGGCGACGATCCCGGCCCAGAGATCCGGGCGGAGGTTGGCCACGGCTCCCATCAGCATGCCCCCGGCCGAGCCGCCCATGGCCACCATGCGGCCGGCCCGGCTGTAGCCGGTCGCCGCCAGATGCTCGGCGCAGGCGATGAAGTCGGTGAAGGTGTTGGTCTTCTTCGCCCCGCGACCGTCAAGGAACCAGCCCCAGCCCTTTTCAGATCCGCCGCGGACATGGGCGATGGCAAAGACGAACCCGCGATCCACCAGGCTCAGCCGGCTGACGGAAAAGCCCGGGTTCATGGGGATGCCGTAGGACCCGTAGCCGTAGAGCAGCAGGGGCGCGGTACCATCCAGCACCGCTCCGCGACGCATCAGCACCGTGATCGGCACCTCGGCCCCGTCGGCGGCCGTGGCGTAGAGTCGGCGGGCCTCGTACGCGGCAGGATCGTGGCCGGACGGGACCTCCTGCGTCTTGCGCAGTGTCCGGTCGTGGGTGACGAGATCGTAGTCGTACCAGGAGGCCGGGGTGGTCGGGGACTGGTAGGTCACCCTCAGGGTCTCCGTGTCGAACTCGTAGCCCGGCTGGAAACCGGCCACATAGGCGGGCTCGTCGAACGAGATGACATGTTCGGACAGGTCGGCCGCCCGCGTCGTCACGATCCGGTTGTTGGCATTGACCCGCTCCAGGCGGATCAGATGGTGCGCAGTGGCGTGCACCGTGACGATGTAGCGGCCGGGCTCATGGGCGATCCACGGCGTCCAGCGGGACCGGCCGGGATCGGCGGCATCGGTCAGGCAGAGCTGGAAGTCCACGGCTCCGTCGGCATCGGTATGGACGACCAGACGTCCCGGCTGGTCGGCAGTGGGCCAGTGGATCACGTTGTAGCGAAGGCCTTCCGTTCGAGGCTCGACCAGGCGCGGCGCGGCGGTCGGATCCCGGGCGTCGATCAGCCACGTCTCCGTCATGTCGTGATTGCCGCTGCTGATCATCAGGAAGGCGCCGCTGGCCGACACGCCGACGGAGAGGAACATGCCCTCGTCGGTCTCGTGATGGATCAGCGTGTCCTCGCCGCCGCCCAGAGGGCGACGGAAAATCCTGGAGGAGCGTCCGTTCTCGTCCCGGAAGACCCAGAACAGGAACCGGCTGTCCGGGCTGAGGGCGAAGTCCCCGGTGGAGGCATCGATGCCCGTGTCCACCGTCGTTCCGCTTGCCAGGTCCTTCACATAGATCCGGCAATATTCCGACCCCTGGAGATCAGCCGCGTAGACCAGATGAGAGTGGTCGTCCGTGTGCTGGATGTCCACCACGTCGAAATAGCTGGCCCCGCGCGCCGTTTCCTCGGCCGCCAGCCGGTCGATGTCCAGCAGGATCTCCTCCGGTCCGTCGGCCCCTCGGGGGGTGCGCACATGGATCGGATGCTGGCCACCGGTCTCGTACCGGACCCGGTAGTCCCACGGGCCGTCGGGGGCGGGGAGGGAGCTGTCGTCCTCCTTCATCCGCCCGCGAATCTCGGCCACGATCTGCGCCTGCAGGTCCTCGGTCGAGGCGAGCACAGCGCCGGTGTAGGCGTTCTCGGCGGTCAGATGGGCGCGGACATCCTCGCGGATCAGGGACGGGTCGCGCAGGACCTTCTGCCAGTTGTCGTCCTTCAGCCAGGCGTAGTCGTCGACCCGCACGCGGCCGAGTTGCTCATGGCGCAGCGGAACGCGCGCCGCCACGGGGGGAGGGGGAAGATCGCTCATGTTGTCGTCTCGCGCTGGCCTGCGCGAGCCGACGGGAGGTCAGGCCGCGCCGGGAACGAATTTCAGAGCCACGCCGTTCATGCAATAGCGAAGTCCGGTGGGCTTGGGTCCGTCATTGAACACATGGCCCAGATGCCCGCCGCAGTTGGCGCAGAGCACCTCCGTGCGGACCATGAACAGGCTGGTGTCGGTCTTGGTGAGGACGGATGCCTTGTTCAGGGGCTGCCAGAAGGACGGCCACCCCGTGCCGCTGTCGAACTTGGTGGACGAGGAGAACAGGGGCCAGTTGCAGCCGAGGCAGACAAAGCGGCCCTGGCGGTGCTCGTTCACCAGGGGGCTGGTGTAGGGACGTTCCGTCTGGGCCTGGCGAAGGACCAGATAGGACGGCCCCGGCAACCGCTTCTTCCACTCCGCATCCGGCAGCTCGAAGCGGAACTTGTCGTCCTTGGCGGTCTGGAAGAACATCTGGTCTCGCTCCGTCGGTGGTCGTGATCTCTGGTCAGGTACGCCCGGGCCGGGCCAAAGGTTTCAGCCGGCCCGAACCGCCCGTGGCGGATCTCACGCCCCGTAGATGACGCTGATCGTCTCGGCGACGCAAGCCGGACGGTCCTCGCCCTCGATCTCGATGGTGCATTCATTGGTCATCTGCAGGCCGCCGGCCTTGGCTTCGACGTTCACCAGCTTCTGGCGCATGCGCACCCGCTTGCCGACCCGGACCATGTTGGTGAAGCGGACCTTGTTGGAGCCGTAGTTGATGCCCCGGGTGACGCCCTTCACCCGCAGGATGTCCGCGCCCAGAAAGGGGATCAGGGACAGGGTCAGGTAGCCGTGGGCGATGGGGCCGCCCATCTCGCGGTTGGCGCGCTCCACGTCCACGTGGATCCACTGGTGGTCGCCCGTGGCCTCGGCGAACTGGTTCACCCGCTCCTGGGTGACGGTCACCCAGTCGGACACGCCGACCTCCTTGCCCACGTGGTTGGCAAGATCGGAATAGTCGACTTCATAGGCCATGGGATCCTCCCGGGTGTTTTGCCGCATCTAAGCGGCTTTCGGCAGCGGTTGGAAGCGGTGCCGTAGGGTAAGGGCCTTTGCGATCGGGTGTGGCCCGGCCATGCTGCGGAAAATGATACGGAGAGAGCCCCCGATGACCGATGCCCCTGGTGCCATCGACCCGACCCGCGAGCAGTTCAAGGCCTTCATGACCGCGCCGCAGGACACGCCGATCCACATGCTGAACCTGATCCGGCTGAACACTCTGGCGGCCTATCCGGAAGGGCATCCGGACCATGGCAGGGGACTGACCGGGCTCGATGCCTACCGCGCCTACGGCCGCACCACGGCCCACATCTTCAAGCGGGTGGGAGGCGTGCAGGTGTGGGTCGGGCGGCCCGAGGTCGTGCTCACCGGTCCGCTGGACGAGCACTGGGACATCGCCTTCATCGCCCAGTATCCCAACGCGCTGGCCTTTGCCGAGATGGTCCGCGACCCGGAATACCGGGAGCTGGTGAAGCATCGCCAGGCCGCCGTCGCCGACAGTCGGTTGATCCGCATGCTGCCGGTCGATGCCGGAGAGGGCTTCGGCGAGAGCTGATCCCGTCCGAACCGGGCGCGGCGCTTGAACGCCGCCGCGGGAGGGTTCAAACACCACCCATGCGCTTCGACGACCGCTATCTGGAAGAGATCAAGTCCCGCCTGCGCCTGTCGGACGTGATCGGGCGCAGCGTGAAGCTGCGCCGAGCGGGGCGGGAGTGGGTGGGCCTGTCCCCCTTCGCCAAGGAGAAGACGCCGAGCTTCTACGTCAATGACGAGAAGGGCTTCTACCACGACTTCTCCTCCGGCAAGCACGGGGACCTGATCAGCTTCCTGCAGGAGACCGAGCGTCTCAGCTTCCGCGAGGCCATCGAACGGCTGGCGGGGGAGGCCGGCGTGCCGCTGCCCGCTGCCGATCCGAAATCCGCCGAGGTGGAAAAGCGCCGCCAGGGTCTGACCGACTGGCTGGAGCTGGCCGGCAAGTGGTTCGAGGCCGAGCTGCGCCGTCCGGCAGGCGCGGCCGCCCGTGCCTATCTGGAACGCCGGGGTCTGCCGGAAGAGCAATGGAGCCAGTTCCGGCTCGGCTACGCTCCGGGCGGGCGCACGGCGTTGAAGGACTATCTTGTCGCCAAGGGTGCGCGGCCGGTCGAGGCGGTGGAGACCGGTCTCCTGATCGCGCCCGAGGATGGCGGTGCCCCCTATGACCGGTTCCGCGACCGCATCATGTTCCCGATCACCGACCCCCGGGGGCGGGTGATCTCGTTCGGTGGCCGGGCCCTCGATCCCGAGGCCCGGGCCAAGTATCTCAACGGTCCCGAGACGCCGGTCTTCCACAAGGGGGCCAATCTCTACGGCCTGTCCGAGGCGCGGAAGCTGCTGCACCTGTCCCAGCGGGAGGGAGCTCCGCAGGCGGCCCTGGTGGTGGTGGAGGGCTACATGGACGTGATCGCCTGCCAGCGGGCCGGGATTGCCGCGGTGGCCCCCCTCGGCACAGCGCTGACCGAGGAGCAGATGGAGCTCATGTGGCGCTCGCACCCCGAGCCGACCCTGTGCTTCGACGGAGACAAGGCCGGGATCCGCGCCGCCTCCAAGGCCATCGACCGGGCCCTGCCCCTCCTGAAGCCCGGCCGCTCGTTCCGCTTTGCGGTGGTCAGCGGAGGAAAGGATCCCGATGACGTGCTGCGCGAGCAGGGACCCGCGGCCCTGGTCGCCCAGCTGGCCGACACCCGTCCCTTCGTGCACCAGCTGTTCCAGCGGGAGTTCGAGGCCGAACCGCTGGACACGCCGGAACGTCGGGCGGGACTGAAGGGTCGACTGCGCACAGCCGCGGCCCAGATTGCCGACAAGGACCTCGCTCAGGCCTATCGCGAGGACCTGCTGACCCGTCTGGACGAGGCGCTTCGTCCGGCGAGCCGTACGACAGATCCCGGCCGGGGCTATGCGCAACAAGGATTTTCCGGGGCCGGATATGGCGGCGGTCGGGGCCGCGGCGGGCGCCGGGGTGACGGGCCGGCCTTCATGGCCCCGCCGACGCCGGAAGGGCGCGCCGCCGCCCGGGCCCTGCCCCGGAGACTGAAGGTCGTGCAGGCCGCGATCGCCTGGTACGCCCTGCAGTCGCCCGACGCCCTGGACCCCTATGTGGAGCGTCTGGCCGACCTGGGGTTCGGCGATGAGAACCTCGCGGATTTGGCGAGGGAAATCAGCGCGCTGTATGTGACCCATCCCGGCCTTGACACGCGCGCCTTGACGGGCCATCTGGCAAGAAGCGGAATGGGCGATCTGTTAACCGATATCGAGAAGGCGGCGCGGCAATCAAATGCGCCCTTCCTGGAGGCTGACAGACCGGCGGATGATGCACGACGGATCTGGTCTCTCGCTTTCGACGTGGTGATCGAGCTTGCGGAAGTGGAATCGGCCCTCGATGCGGCAAAGGAAGACATGTCCCGCACCCGTGACGCCGCGCATCTTCGACACCTGCGGAGCCGACAGCTGGCCCTGCAGACCATGCTGAACGACGGTTCGGTCTTTGTCGACCCGAGGGCCTGACCGGGCTCCGGTCTGGACGAGGGCCGGGTCGGCCCATGAAACAATTTTCCGACCGGGCAGGGCGCCGCACGGTCGGACGGAGGTACAGGAATGACGACGAACACGGCAGAGACACAAGAGGCCGAAGCCCCCCACGACGGCCCGCTGCTCGATCTCACCGACGCCGGCGTCAAGAAGTTCATCAAGCAGGCCAAGGCCCGCGGCTATGTGACGATGGACGAGCTGAACAAGCTCCTCCCGTCCGAGGAATTCACCTCCGAGCAGATCGAGGACACGCTGGCGATGCTGTCCGAGATGGGCATCAACGTCATCGATGGCGACGAGGCCGAGGCCGAGGGCGGCGGCGAGGTGGCGGTCCGCGAGGACTCCGCCGTCGTCGAGACCACCAAGTCGGAGACCTATGACCGCACCGACGACCCGGTGCGCATGTACCTGCGCGAGATGGGCTCGGTGGAGCTTCTGTCCCGCGAGGGCGAGATCGCCATTGCCAAGCGCATCGAGGCGGGTCGCGACACCATGATCCGGGGGCTGTGCGAAAGCGCCCTGACCTTCGAAGCCATCATGGTCTGGCGGGACGAGCTGCGTTCGGGCCGCATCCTTCTGCGCGAGATCATCGATCTCGAGCAGACCTATGGTGGCCAGGGACCGGGTGCGGCTCCGGTGCTGCCGGGCACCGAGGGGGGCGAACTTGCCGAGGCGGCCCCCGCCGATGCGCCCGCTCCGGAGGCGGAGGCCGGCGAAGACGGCGACAGCGAGGATGATTTCGACGACGGGGCCGGTCCCTCGGTCTCGGCCATGGAGGCGGAGCTGCGGGACGGGGTCATGGCGACCCTCGACGCCATCGCAGCCGAGTTCGAAAACTTCCGCAAGCTGCAGGACCGTCTGGTGGAACAGCGCCTGCGCGGTGCCGACCTGACGGTCGACGACCGCCGCGCCTATGACGTGCTCGCCGGTGCCATCACCCAGCACCTCAAGACCCTGAAGCTGAACAACAACCGTATCGAGGCGCTGGTCGAGCAGCTCTATGCCATCAACAAGCGCCTGATGGCCCTGGAAGGCCGGCTGCTGCGCCTGGCCGAGAGCTATGGCATTTCCCGCGGGGAGTTCCTGAAGGCCTATTTCACCTCCGAGCTTGATCCGGACTGGATGGAGAAGGTGCGCCAGCTGGGCGTGCGCTGGACCAAGTTCGGCGAGAACGAAGGCGTGCACATCACCGAGATCCGCGCCGACGTGGCGGCGCTGGCCACCGAGACCGGCGTGCCCATCGACGACTATCGCCGCATCGTCCAGACCGTGCAGAAGGGCGAGCGCGAGGCCCGTCAGGCCAAGAAGGAAATGGTCGAGGCCAACCTGCGTCTCGTGATCTCCATCGCCAAGAAATACACCAACCGCGGCCTGCAGTTCCTGGATTTGATCCAGGAAGGCAACATCGGCCTCATGAAGGCGGTGGACAAGTTCGAGTACCGTCGCGGCTACAAGTTCTCCACCTATGCCACCTGGTGGATCCGCCAGGCCATCACCCGCTCCATCGCCGACCAGGCCCGCACCATCCGCATCCCGGTGCACATGATCGAGACGATCAACAAGATCGTCCGCACGTCGCGCCAGATGCTGCACGAGATCGGCCGCGAGCCGACGCCGGAGGAACTGGCCGAGAAGCTGGCCATGCCGTTGGAGAAGGTGCGCAAGGTCCTCAAGATCGCCAAGGAGCCCATCAGCCTCGAGACCCCCATCGGGGACGAGGAGGACAGCCACCTGGGCGACTTCATCGAGGACAAGAACGCCATCCTGCCCATCGATGCGGCGATCCAGTCCAACCTGCGGGAGACCACCACCCGGGTGCTCGCCTCCCTCACGCCGCGGGAGGAGCGGGTGCTGCGCATGCGCTTCGGCATCGGCATGAACACCGACCACACCCTGGAAGAGGTGGGCCAGCAGTTCAGCGTGACCCGCGAACGGATCCGCCAGATCGAGGCCAAGGCCCTGCGCAAGCTGAAGCACCCCAGCCGCAGCCGCAAGCTCCGCAGCTTCCTCGACAGCTAGGCCGGACGATCGGCCGCTCCGCGACCTATCTTCCCTGCAGCGGCCGGCAGGTGGTGTTGGCAATCCCGGGCGCGCGGCTCGCATCGGGGGTCATGCCGTAGGCTCGCGCCTGGGCAAGGGTGTCCCGGGCCAGGCTCTCGAAGGCCGCGGCGTCGCCCCTCGCGGTGGCCAGGGCCTGTTGCAGGGTCCGGCGGGTTGCAGGGTCCGGCGTGCCCTTTTCCAGGACCCGCAGCTGGGTCCAGGTCTGGAACTCCTCGTGGGCATAGGCATCGAGGGCATGGCCGGAGGTGTAGAAGAAGCTCTGCGCCGTCTGGTCGGCATCCCCCTGGCGGCTGGCGACGCCGCTGTTGACGCTGTCCTGCCATTGATCGTCATCGAGCCCGGTATCCCCCGGAGCACCGATCTTGATCCCCGCCGGCACGACGGCCCCGTCGGACAGGAAACCGGCGATCTGGTCCAGCCGATGGGTGATGCAGGGTTGGGCCGCGAGGCGATAGGCGATCCGGTCGAGGTTGGTGGCCATTTCCGCACGGATGGCGGTGCGCGCCGCGTCCACCGCCCAGCGCTCCTGCAGGGCGGATACACCCTGCCAGCCGCCATAGGCGAGCAGGACGCCACCGATGACTATCAGCAGGTCCTGACGCAGGGTCCGGCGGCGGTGGCGATATCCAAGCGCTTGAACCTGCATGGGGTGTCCCGAAATCCACCGGCAAGACCGGGGCTGCGGGTCTGCAGGCCGGGCTTTGGGCGGCTCGAGGCAAGATCAGGGCCAACGCCGGGTGTCTCAGTCAGGGACGGTCCGGCGTTTCCGGGGCGCGGCCCTAGTCCGCGACCTTGAAGTTCTCCCGGTGGAGGCCGACGGCCCCCTTGTAGTAGGCCTGGATGGCCGGGATGTCGGCCTCGGCATCACTGGTGGGGTGGAAGACGGTGGCGATGCGGATCGTGCGGGTCCCGTAGTCCATCACGGCGATGATCAGCGGCACGCCGGCCACCCGGGCGATATGGTAGAATCCGGACTTCCACTCCCGCACCAGACCGCGGGTTCCCTCGGGCGGCACCAGCAGCAGCATCTCGTCCCGGGCGGCAAAGGCCTCGGCCATGGAGCTGACCATGTTGTTGCTGCCGGACCGGTCGATGGGCACGCAGCCCAGCCATTTGACGATGAAGCCGAACGGGCCGGTGGTCAGGCTCTTCTTCCCCATCCACCCCAGCTTGACGCGGAAATAGGCGGCCGCGGCGATCATGTAGATGCCGTCCCAGTTGGAGGTGTGCGGGGCAGCCACGATCACGGCCTTGGGGTCCGACGGCCAGTCCCCGCGGATCTTCCAGCCGCACAGGTCGAGATAGAGGCCGCAGATGCCGCTGGCGAGTTCGGACACCAGTCCGCGCGAACGGGCCTTGCGACCCCTGGGTTCCGAGGACATGTCCGCGTCTCCAAAAATTGGTCGGACTGCTTAGCGCGCATCTCGGCCGGGGGCCAGCCCCGCCGTTGGGGGCGCGGCAAAGCCCCTCATGCCGATTAGGGGTTCCTTTCCGCCGGGTTTGCGCTATATCCGCCCCGCAAAACGGAGTGTCTCGATGGAGATTCGCGAAGGGCTCACCTTCGACGATGTTTTGCTAGAACCCGGCGAAAGCGTCGTCATGCCGGGCCAGGTTTCGACCGCAACACGTCTGACGAAAGATATCCCGCTCAATATCCCGCTGATCTCGTCGGCGATGGATACGGTGACGGAAAGCCGGCTGGCCATTGCCATGGCCCAGGCGGGCGGCATGGGCGTGATCCACCGCAACCTGACCCCGGACGAGCAGGCTGAACACGTGCGCGAGGTGAAGCGCTACGAGAGCGGCATGGTCATCAACCCCATGACCATTCATCCGGAAACCACCCTGGCCGAGGTCCGGGAGATCAAGGCCCGGCGCCATGTGTCCGGCTTTCCGGTGGTGGAGCGGGAGACCGGCCGGCTGGTGGGCATCCTCACCAATCGCGACGTCCGCTTCGAGATCGACGGAACCCAGACCGCCGGCCAGCTGATGACCCGGGAGAACCTCGCCACCGTGCGCGAGGGCGTCACCCAGGCCGAAGCCCGGGCCCTGCTGCAGCGCCGCCGGATCGAGCGCCTGATCGTGGTCGACGACGACTATCGGGCCGTGGGCCTGATCACCGTCAAGGACATGGAAAAGGCCGAGGCCTTCCCCGCCGCGGCCAAGGACCAGCGGGGCCGCCTGCGCGTCGGTGCCGCGTCGACCGTGGGGGATGCGGGTTTCGAGCGTTCCATGGCCCTGATCGAGGCCGGGGTCGACGCCGTGGTCATCGACACCGCCCACGGTCACTCCGTCCACGTCTCCGAGGCCGTCCGCCGGATCAAGCGCGAGAGCAATGCCGTCCAGGTGATCGCCGGGAACATCGCCACCTATGACGGGGCCAGGGCCCTGATCGACGCCGGGGCCGATGCCATCAAGGTGGGGATCGGGCCCGGCTCCATCTGCACCACGCGGATCGTGGCCGGCGTGGGCGTGCCGCAGCTGACCGCCATCGCCGATGCCGCCCGCGCAGCCCTGGGCACCGATGTGTGCATCATCGCCGACGGCGGGGTGAAGTACTCCGGTGACCTGGCCAAGGCCATCGCGGCGGGGGCCACCACGGTGATGATGGGCTCCATGTTCGCCGGCACCGAAGAGGCGCCGGGCGAGGTGTTCCTCTACCAGGGGCGGTCCTACAAGTCCTATCGGGGCATGGGCTCGGTCGGGGCCATGGCGCAGGGGTCCGCCGACCGGTACTTCCAGAAGGAGGTCTCCGACACCTTCAAGCTGGTGCCGGAGGGGATCGAGGGGCAGGTGGCCTTCAAGGGCCCCATTTCCAACATCCTGCACCAGCTGGTGGGCGGGCTTCGCGCCTCCATGGGCTATGTGGGCGCGCCGGACATCGCGGAATTCCAGCGTCGCGCGCGATTTGTTCGCATCACAGGCGCAGGGCTTCGCGAAAGCCATGTCCATGACGTACAGATCACCCGTGAAGCGCCCAACTATCCCACAAGGGCGTAGCAAGTGGAGAAACGTGCATGACGCTGGCCCTGTCCCTGGTCGTCTGGTCCCTCATCCTGGCCTTTGTCCAGATCATCCTGTTCGACGTGGTGCGGACCGGTCAGTATGGCCTCAAGTGGAACACGGGGCCCCGTGACGAGACGAGCCTGCCGGAGCTGTCCGCCCTCGGCGGTCGGCTGAAGCGCGCCCAGGACAATCTGTTCGAGACCCTGCCGCTTTTCATCGCTGCGGTGCTGGTGGCCCACATCACGAACCGCGAGACCGAGATGGTGACGCTGGGGGCGGAGATCTGGCTTGGTGCCCGGGTCCTTTACGTGCCGCTCTACGCCTTCGGCGTGCGGCAGGTCCGCTCCCTCGTGTGGATCGTCAGCATTGCGGGTCTGGGGATGATTGTCGCACCCCTCGTCATGCCGTGACCCCAGGGGCGCGGTTGCAGGCCGCGATCGAGGTTCTCGATCTCATCCGCGACAGCCGCGCGCCGGCGGACGGTGTGCTGAAGGCCTGGGGGCGGGAGCATCGCTTTGCGGGTTCCGGTGACCGCCGGGCCATAGCCGAGCGAGTCTATTCCACGCTCCGGGCCCGGGTGCGCCTGACGCATCTGATGGATGGCGAGGACGGCCGGGCCCTTGTGCTGGGAGCCCTTCGCCATCTGGACGGTCTGGATCCCGGCGAGATCCATGCCCTGTTCACCGGCGGCCACCATCCCCAACCCCTGACGGAGGCGGAGCAGACCCTGCTCGAACGGACGCCGCCCCCGGCCCCGGACTGGGTGGAGGCGGGGGCCCCGGACGTCATCGTGGAGGCCTTCAAGGCCCAGTTCGGTGACAGCTGGCTGGCGGAGGCCCAGGCCCTGGTTCTGCCTCGCGCCCCGGTGGACCTGCGGGTCAATGCCCTGCGGGGCGGCCCCGACGGCGCCCTGAGGCTGCTGGCGACGGAAGACTTCACGGCCGAGCCCACCCCCTGGTCCGCCCGGGGCTTGCGGATGCCCCCCGCCGCCGCGCCCGACGTGCAGAAGCTGCGCGCCTATACCGGCGGCTGGATCGAGGTGCAGGACGAAGCCAGTCAGATCGCCGGCTTCCTCGCTGATGCAAGGCCGGGTGAGACGGTGGTGGATTACTGTGCAGGAGGAGGCGGCAAGACGCTCATCTTCGCGCAGTGCATGAAGGCCGTTCGTGGCCATGCGGGCCGCCTGATCGCCTGCGACGTCAACCAGAAGCGCCTCGACGTGATCCCCGAGCGGCTGGACCGGGCCGGTGCCGTGGCCGAGCTTCGTCGCACGGGAATGAACGGCGAAGGGACCGAGGACCTTGGGGGGGCGGCGGACCTGGTATTCGTCGATGCGCCCTGTTCCGGCTCCGGCACCTGGCGGCGGCATCCGGAGGGGGCGTGGCGCCTCGTGCCCGCCTCTGTCACCCGTCTGGCGGCGCTGCAGCTGGAGATCCTCACCCGGGCCGCAGGGCTGGTCCGCCGGGGCGGGCGGCTGGCCTACGCCACCTGTTCCGTCCTCAGCGAGGAGAACCACGCCGTGGCCGATGCCTTCCTGGCCGCCCATCCGGACTTTGCGCCCCTGCCCATCGCGGACGCCGCCCGCACCGCCAACCTCACCGACGCCGCCCGCGTGCGCCTTGGCCAGATCGCCGAGGGACATCGTCTGCTGCTCACGCCGCACCGGACCCATACGGACGGCTTCTTCCTCGCCCTGTTCACCCGCCGACCCGCCGCCAGCTGAAGGACGCTCCCATGACCGCCCCCCACCACCAGACCCTGCTCATCGTCGATTTCGGCAGCCAGGTGACCCAGCTGATCGCCCGCCGGGTGCGCGAGAGCGGCGTCTATTGCGAGATCCACCCCTTCGACAAGGTCGATGCGGCCTTCCTCACGGCCTTCCGGCCCTCCGCCATCGTCCTGTCCGGCGGCCCGGCCAGCGTGCACGAGGCGGAGAGCCCGGCGGTGAACCCCGCGGTGTTTGATCTCGAGATCCCCGTGCTGGGCATCTGCTACGGCGAGCAGACCACCTGTGCGGTGCTGGGCGGCGCCGTGGTTCCGGGGACGACGCGGGAATTCGGTCGGGCGGAGATCGAGATCGTGCGGGAGAGCCCGCTTCTGGAAGGGCTGGGCCCGATCGGCCACCGGGAGACCGTGTGGATGAGCCACGGGGACAAGATCACCGCCCTTCCGGCGGGCTTCGAGGCTGTGGCTGTGTCCGAAGGCTCGCCCTATGCGGTGATCGCCAACGAGGCCCGGCGCATCTATGGTGTCCAGTTCCACCCGGAAGTGGCCCACACCCCGCGGGGGGGCCTGATCCTGCGCAACTTCACGCACCGGATCGCGGGGCTGAGCGGTGACTGGACCATGGCCGCCTTCCGGGCCGAGGCGGTGGCCCGAATCCGCGCCCAGGTGGGGGATGGGCGGGTGATCTGCGGCCTGTCCGGCGGAGTGGATTCCAGCGTCGCGGCCGTGCTGATCCACGAGGCCATCGGCGACCAGCTGACCTGCGTCTTCGTGGATACCGGCCTGATGCGCGCCAACGAGGCGGAGGAGGTGGTGACCCTGTTCCGCGACCACTACAACATCCCCCTGGTTCACGTGGATGCGGGCGACCTCTTCCTGGACGCCCTGGACGGCGTCAGCGACCCGGAGACCAAGCGCAAGACCATCGGCCGGCTGTTTGTGGAAATCTTCGATGCAGAAGCCGGAAAGATCGGCGGCGCTGGCTTCCTCGCCCAGGGGACCCTCTATCCCGACGTGATCGAGAGCGTCTCCGCCCGCGGCGGTCCCTCGGCGGTGATCAAGAGCCATCACAATGTCGGCGGCCTGCCCGAGCGCATGAAGATGAAGCTGGTGGAGCCCCTGCGGGAGCTTTTCAAGGACGAGGTCCGGGCACTGGGCCGGGAGCTGGGCCTGCCGCCGGCCTTTGTCGGCCGCCACCCGTTCCCCGGTCCGGGGCTCGCCATCCGCATTCCCGGCGAAATCACCCGGGAGGCCGTCTCCATCCTGCAGAAGGCCGACCTGATCTGGCTGGACGAAATCCGCAAGGCCGGTCTCTACGACACCATCTGGCAGGCCTTTGCCGTGCTGCTGCCGGTGCGGACCGTGGGAGTGATGGGCGATGCCCGGACCTACGAGCGGGTGCTGGCGCTCCGCGCGGTGACCTCCACCGACGGCATGACCGCCGACTTTTTCGAATTCCCGTGGGACGTCCTCGGCCGCGCCGCCACCCGCATCGTCAACGAGGTGAGGGGCGTGAACCGGGTGGTCTACGACGTGACCTCGAAGCCGCCGGGAACGATCGAGTGGGAGTGAGGGGCCAACACGCCCCTCCGATCCTCTCAGGCGTTCGGCAGATCCACGACGGTTCTGCCCATTTCAGGCGTCGACGATTCCGGCGTGGCCAGACGTGGATGTGAAGGTCATGTCGGAATTTGGAATTACATAATCAAAAGAGTGAATTTATCTGCGCAGCCACATTGAATTTACATCACTGTAATTTTCATTTTTTGGAAAACGTCTATTTAATCAAATCATTCTCAATATGTTAAATATTTTGTATTTTCATTTTTCTGAACGGCGATAATTTTTCAAAAATTTTAGTCTATCTGTTGTAATAATTTGAACAAAATATGTTTCATATGACTGGAAAAATTGAATATTTAAAATATGAATTCCCGATAAAGCAAAAATATATTATACAATTCGAAAATATGATTTTAATGTCGATTAGTTTATTCAATTTTGGTCAAAAATATTCTAATAGTACTGTGCATTTGAAATTTTCGGACGTGAGGGCCTTCAGGCTGGAGGGTTGCGTTCTAAGGAATTTTTAACCTCGAAACCGCCTCCTGTCGCGGCACCTAAAATGGGTGTGATCGTCAAAATGACGAATGAAGGAAACAGAAATGTCGTCTAACAGCATCAACACCAATACCGGCGCACAGATTGCGCTGCAGAACCTCAACGTCACCGCGTCCCAACTGGAAAAGACCCAGAACCGGATCTCCACCGGCCTCGCGGTCTCTTCGGCCAAGGACAACGGCGCCATCTGGGGGATCGCCCAGAACAGCCGGTCGTCGGTCAACGCCCTGGACGCCGTCAAGTCGTCCCTGCAACGGGCTCAATCCACCGTCGATGTGGCGGTGTCCGCCGGCCAGACCGTGTCTGACCTGCTGAACCAGATCAAGTCCAAGACCCTGGCGGCCTCTGACACCTCTCTCGACGCCACCAGCCGGACCGCGCTGGGCAATGACGTGACGGCCCTGACCAACCAGATCACCCGGATCGTCACCAATGCCGACTTCAACGGCACCAACCTGGTCAAGAGCGGTGCCACCGCCATCTCGGCCCTGGCCAATGCCGCCGGCAGCAACGAGCTGACGGTGGCCGCCCAGGACCTGTCGATCGGCGGTGCCAATCTCGGCGCCCTCGGCACCGTGTTCTCCACCGCCACCACGG
>CAIQUG010000074.1 GCA_903874895.1 uncultured Caulobacterales bacterium
ATCGTCGTCACCGGCCTGGGCGAGGACGAGCTGGGCAAGACCGGCACCGAAGGGGCCATGAAGCGCGCCTGGCGGGCCCTCGACCGGGACCTGCCGTCGGTGGTCGTCACCGGCTCCATCGCCGAGATGATCGGCGGCGGCGTGACGCCGGAAGGCACCAGCATCCAGCGCTTCCTGCCCCGCACCATCGACGAGGATCAGTGGCAGAGCGCCGACAGGGCGCTGACCTGGCTGTGGACCCAGTTCGGGCCGAAGAAGGTACCGAAGCTGCATCCGCGGGCAGAGGGCGAGAAGCCCAGGGTCAACATCATCGGCCCCAGCTACGGCCAGTTCAACCTGGCGTCCGACCTCGCCGAGATCCGCCGCCTGATCGAGGGTGTCGGGGCGGAGGTCAACATGGTCTTTCCCCTGGGCAGCCATCTGGCGGACGTGCGCAATCTGGCCGACGCCGAACTGAACGTGTGCATGTACCGGGAGTTCGGCCGGAACCTGTGCGAAACCCTGGAGCGGCCCTACCTGCAGGCCCCGATCGGCATCGAGTCCACCACCCTGTTCCTGCGGACCCTGGGCGAGCATCTGGGCCTGGATCCCGAGCCGTTCATCGAGCGCGAGAAGCACACGACGCTCAAGCCGGTCTGGGATCTGTGGCGATCCGTCACCCAGGACTTCTTCGCCACGGCCAGCTTCGCCATCGTGGCCACGGAAACCTACACCCGCGGCGTCCGGAATTTTCTCGGCAACGAGCTGGGCCTGCCCTGCGCCTTCTCCTTCGAGCGCAAGGCCGGGGTGAAGCCGGACAATCAGTCCGTTCGCAAGGCGATCATCGACACGCCGCCGCTCGTCATGTTCGGCAGCATCAACGAGCGCATGTACATGGCCGATGCGGGGTCCCGCGCGACCTACATTCCAGCCTCGTTCCCCGGGGCGATCATCCGGCGGCACACGGGCACGCCCTTCATGGGCTATGCCGGCGCGACCTACCTGGTGCAGGAGGTCTGCAACGCCCTCTTCGACGCCCTGTTCCACATCCTGCCGCTGGCGGGACAGATGGACCGGATCGAGGCGACGCCGGCGCGGCCCCATGCGGAACTGGACTGGGAGGATGCGGCGCGCACCGCGCTGGACCGTCTGGTGGAAGAGCAGCCGATCCTGGTCCGGATCTCGGCGGCCAAGCGCCTGCGGGACGCGGCGGAGCGACTGGCCCGGGTCGAGGGCGACCCGCGGGTGACCGAACAGCATCTGGGGCGCAGTGCGCGCCTCCTGACAGAAGGACGGATGGCATGACGCGCCATGACACGTCCCAAAACTACCCCATCGGCGGGGCCTGGGGAGGGTCCGCCTGCATCCGTTTGGAGGGGGCCTCTGGCCCGTTCCATACAGGAGCCGCGATGATCGTCATCGTGGCGGATAGCGCTGAGATTCTGGATGTCAGCAATGTCTCCAGGTCCAGAGCGAGAGGAGCGTAGACATGGCAGAAAGAGACGGAAGTCTCTCCGGCCTCACGGAAGCAGAGGCTAAAGAGTTTCATAGAGTATTCATGGGTAGTTTCATTCTCTTCACTGTGGTCGCCATCATCGCCCACGTGCTGGTTTGGAACTGGCGCCCGTGGTTTCCAGATACGCAGGGTCACTTCGGAGCCCTGGTGAACAGCGTCCCGATGGCCAAGCATCTGGCCACATCGCTGTTCGGTTAAGGGAGAGAAGAACATGTGGAGAATTTGGCTTCTTTTTGATCCGCGTCGGGTCCTGGTCGGACTGGCCGCGTTTCTCCTGACTCTGGCAATGCTGATCCACTTCATCCTGCTCAGCACGCCTCGCTTCAACTGGATCGAAGGTCCGGCTGTGAAGCACGCAAGCCTGACGTCAGCTGAAATGCCGCACGTGGCAACGGCGACCTCGTTCGTCACCAACGTCTAGGCGATGTCCGCACCGCAGGGTGCGGATGGGGCGACCGACCCGGCCGGACGTGTCCGGTTCGCGTCGGTCGCCCGATGCCGGAAAATCATCGCGGGATACGCCCGCGTGCAAACTGAGCGGAGGCCCAGATCATGGCGCTCTTGAGCTTTGAAAGAAAATACCGGGTCCGGGGTGGCACGCTGGTCGGCGGTGACTTGTTCGACTTTTGGGTCGGCCCGTACTACGTCGGCTTTTTCGGCGTCACGACCTTTATCTTCGCTGTCCTTGGCACGGCGCTGATCGTCTATGGAGCGGCCCTCGGGAATACCTGGAACCCCTGGCGGATCAGCATAGACCCGCCGGATGTGTCCCTCGGGCTGGCTCTGGCACCGATGAGGGCCGGCGGGCTCTGGCAGGCGGTCACCGTTTGTGCGCTCGGGGCCTTCTCGTCCTGGGCCCTGCGGGAGGTGGAGATCGCCCGCAAGCTTGGCATGGGTATTCATGTGCCGGTGGCCTTCGGCTTCGCCATCCTCGCCTATTTCACGCTGGAGGTGGTCCGACCGGTGTTGATGGGAGCGTGGGGCTATGCATTCCCCTACGGGATCTTCAGCCATCTGGAGTGGGTGTCGAGCACGGGGTACCGTTATCTGAACTTCCACTACAATCCGGCTCACATGATCGCCGTGTCGCTGTTCTTCACCACGACCTTCGCCCTTTCGTTGCATGGATCGCTGATCCTGTCGGCCGCCAATCCGGGCAACGGAGATACGGTGAAGACGCCTGAGCACGAGGACACCTTTTTCCGCGACATCATCGGCTACTCCATCGGCACGCTGGGCATTCACCGCCTCGGACTGTTCCTCGCCCTCGCGGCGGTGCTGTTCAGCGCCATCTGCATCGTGATCAGCGGACCGGTCTGGAGCCAGGGCTGGCCGGAGTGGTGGAACTGGTGGCGCAACCTCCCGATCTGGAGCTGACGCGCAACCGCGACTGCCGCGGCAGTCATATGAAACTCAGGGCACCTGCTCCGCTGAACAGGAGCGGTGCCCGCAAAACGGAGATTGGCTGTGGCGACTTATCAAAATCTCTTTACGCAGGTTCAGGTCCGCGGACCCGTTGAACTTGGCGTGTCCCTGCCGGCGGGCAGCGAGGCGCGTCTGGGTCAGCCGTGGTATCTCGGACTGCTCGGCATTCTGGGCAATGCCCAGGTCGGTCCGATCTATCTTGGCATTACCGGGGTGCTGTCTCTGACCTTTGGGTTGGTGGCGCTCTCGATCATGGGGCTCAACATGTTTGCCCAGGTCCACTGGAGCCCGGTGGAGTTCATCCGCCAGCTCCCGTGGCTCGCGCTCAGCCCAGCCGGGCCGGAATATGGATTCCAGATGATGCCACCGCTCGAACATGGCGGCTGGTGGAACATTGCCGGTGGTTTTCTGACCGCGTCTCTGGTGCTCTGGTGCGCCCGGACGTATCTCCGGGCCAAGGCGCTGGGGCTCGGGACACATGTGGCCTGGGCCTACGCCTCGGCGATCTGGCTCTATCTGGTCCTGGGCTTCATCCGTCCCATGCTGATGGGCAGCTGGAACGAGGCGGTGCCGTTCGGCCTCTTCCCGCACCTGGACTGGGTGGGGACCTTCTCCCTGCGCTACGGGAACCTCTTCTACAATCCGTTCCACTGCCTCTCGATCGTCTTCCTCTATGGCTCCGTCCTTCTGTTTGCCATGCATGGTGCGACGATCCTGGCGGTAAGCCGGTATGGCGGCGAGCGGGAACTCGAACAGATCACCGATCGGGGGACCGCTGCGGAACGGGCAGCCCTCTTCTGGCGCTGGACCATGGGCTTCAACGGCACCATGGAATCGGTTCACCGCTGGGCCTGGTGGTTCGCGGTGCTGACCCCGCTCACGGGCGGGATCGGTATCCTGATCACGGGCACCGTGGTGGATGACTGGCACGCCTGGGCCGTGGCGCACCACTACGCCTTCAGCCTCTAGACCGATTTCGATCAAGGACTTCAAGACGACGCAGGGCCGGCGTGGCAATCCAGCTACGCCGGCCTTTTCGTGTTTCGGGATCGGCCGGGTCCGGCGTTCCCGCCGCTGTAACCGATGAGATCTCCAGAGTGGACGGCGGGCAATCGTGCCGTCGACAATTCGACCCGTCCAGATCAGAACCGCGGGCGTGTCAGTGTTCGGGACTGTCGCAAGGTCCAGGATCATGATTTACAGCGACGCCCGATTGCGCCATGTTCCGGCCGACGGGCCCGTGCATTCCGGGGTCTGCTGGTAGGTCCGTGGTTCCCGTAACCGTCCTAAGGGAGTTAGGCTGAAATGGTTGCTCGTTCTGATGACATGAAGACCCGGCGTTTTGTGCTGAAGGTCGGGTCGGCGGCGGTGGCGACCGCCGCAGGCCTGGCGGTGGCTGGTTCGGCCAGCGCCAAGGTGCCCCAGAAGGGTGTGCAGTACGTGGCGGTGTCCACCAAGCCGAAGATGAACTGCGGCAACTGCGCAAACTTCGTCAAGCCCAACGCCTGCAAGCAGGTGGATGGCGTGATCTCGCCGCAGGGCTATTGCATGATCTGGTCGCCCGCGCCCAAATAGGCGATGGCGATCATCCGCAGGTCCCAGGGCTCAGCGCGAATGTCGCGGCCCTGGTCCTGACTGAAGAACGCTGACGGACCCCAGGCCGGGATCCGTCAGCGTTTTTTTTGGCCAAAAGAGCCGATCGCCGGTCGATCGGATCCGCGTCCCGGCTTCGGCTGTCCGATGGCTGCGTCAGCTCGGCGGACGCGCGCCGGGGCGGGGGGGCGGGAGCTTGACGCTGGGATTGGACGCGTTCGCCTTGGCGGGCCCCGTCTTCTTGGGCTTCCCCTTACTTTCCTTCATTGGACGGCCTCTTGAGCTGGATGGGAGTGGCCCCGCCGAGGGCAGGGTTCGCGACGGGGGTCACGGATTGCAGCAGGGCCATGCCCCGGTCGTTGATGCGCCAGCCGCTGGCCTGGCGGACGGCCAGTCCCGCCTCCGTCAGGGCCCGGGCATCGGCGATGTTGATGAAGGCCACGTCCTCGCCGTTGCGCTTGCGGTCAAGATTTCGGAGGGCCACAAGCTGTTCGTCGGTCAGGTTGATCATTTCGGCGCATCCGGTGCCGGGCCGGTCTCGCGTGACCGGGTCTGGGCCTTGCGCGCCTCGTCCCGGAGCACCGCGCGCAGGACGGCCCGCTGAGAGGCGGTCTTGTTGGGCAGCCGGATCTCGGCCCTGGCCCCGACACTCACCTCGCCGCGGTGTCGCGAGCCCAGGGCCCAGGCTGCCGCGCGGACATCCCGCTCGGCCACGAAGTGAGACTTGATCCATTCCATCAGCCGAGACATGGCCAGCTTTCTTCTGATCGAAGCGCCACAGTCGGCTGTCGACGAGAGCGGCATATAGGCCTTCCCCTGCGTGAAACCTAAGAAATCAGGCCGCACAGACCCCGGATGCCGAAATCGTGTCGAGGCCGGGCGCAATCGCCGGCGATCCGGGCGCCGGCGATCCGGGCGTCATTGTCCTGCCATCGGCCGTGGCTTATCTAGCCGGGAGCGACGTCGGGGGGGCTATGGGATTGCGATCGGGGTTCATTCTGGCGGGTGCGGTGTCGGTCGCGCTGGTCGGCGCATCGCGGGCAGACGAGCGGCCGGAGGCCGTGGAAGCGGTGGTGGTTACCGCAACCCGTATTCCGGTGGACGAACAAAGGCTGCCGGCCATGATCAGCCGGATCAGCGGCCAGGATCTGGCCAACCGGGGCGCGGACGACCTGCGAACGACCCTTTCGCTGGTGTCGGGGGCGGAGGCCCCTCCCGGCGGTGATGCCGGTCCCGCCAGCGCCGTCCCGTCCTTCTGGGGCCTGCACGAGTTTGACGCCTTTCTGCTGGTGGTGGACGGGGTGCCGTGGGGCGGGGCCTTCAATCCGGCCATTTCCACCCTCGACCTGAACAATGTGGACCGGGTGGAGGTGCTGAAGGGCCCGTCGCCCGTGGCACTGGGCCAGAATGCCTTCGTCGGCGTGATACAGGTGATCCACACCCCGGCCGGGGAGGCCCACCCGACGGTCTCGGTGGCGGCGGGCGAGCATGGCTCCTACACGGGGTCTCTGGTGGTGAACCTGCCCCGTCTGGGGGACGTGAAGCAGAGCCTGTCCCTCAGCGGCGAGCACCAGGGTTTTGCGGATTCCTTCGAAAAGGTCCGGGATTTCAAGGCCCAGTACCGGGCGGCGACGCCCCTGGCGGGGGGGGATCTGAAGCTCAGCCTCGACCTCGCTCTGCGCCGGGACAGGCCGCAGAGCCCGACGGTGCTGGTGGAGGGTCGGCTGACCGATGAGACGCCGCTGAACGCCAATTTCAATCCGGCGGACGGGCGGATCACCAATGACAGCCTTCACGGCACCCTGGCCTATGACCATGCGACGCCCCTCGGAATGTGGACCACCCTGGCGTCCGTCGCCTATACCGAGATCACAGACGTCCGCGGTTTTCTGCGGCCGGAGCTGACCGATACCGGCGAGGCCAATGCCGACTCGCAGAACCAGCGCCGACGCATCCTGGATGGCTATCTCGACACCCATCTGAGTTTCGAGGGCCCGTTCGGCGCGAAGCTGTTGGTGGGTGCCGATGTGCTGGCCGGGGCCGGGCGGCAGATCAGCCGCAACGGCGAGTACTATGTCCCCCTCGACGGCAAGGTCCGGGCCCCGTCGACGGCCACCCTGCACGTGGACGAGATCAACACGATCAAGGACACCCGGGTGTTCGCGGGCCAGTACGTCCAGGCCGACTGGACATCCGGTCCGTTCAACCTGCTGGCTGGTCTGCGGGTCAACGAGATGTCGGAGCACAAGCACTCCGGCCATGTGGACACCCTCGACCCCGCGGCCAGCGAAGCCGCCGGGGACCATCGCGCCGGCGCGCGGCTGAGCGGCAATCTGGGCGCCAGCTGGCGCCTCTGGCAGAGCGGGCTCGACCACGTGGTGCTTTACGCCGATCTGCGGCGCACAAGCCAGGCCGGAGCCGTGGACTTCGGTCCGGACTACACCCCCGATGTCCTGAAGATCGAGCGGGCCAATATCTACGAGGCGGGCTTCAAGGGTGTCGCCCTGGGCGGAGAGCTGGAATACGAAGTCTCGGCCTTCCGGCTGGATGATCACAACCTGGAAATCGCCACCACGGACGCCAACGGGAACCCGATTATCCAGAACGCCGGCTCCGAGCGGCTGCAGGGGATCGAGGCCGAGGCCCGCTATCACGCCGCCCCGGCGCTGGACCTGTTCCTGTCCGCCAGCTGGCATGATGCGACCTTCACCCACTACGTGGCGTCGGAGGGGGGCGCGAACATCGATGTGAGCGGAAACAGCCTGACCTTGTCCCCGCCCTGGCTGCTGGCGGCGGGGGTCGTCTATGCGCCGGTGCAGGGCCTCGGCGCCAGCCTGGTCGTCAACTATGCCGACAAGCGCTGGCTCGACCTGGTCAACACCGCCCGGGCCCCGGCCTACGCCACGGTGGACGCGGGCCTGACCTGGACGCGCGGTCGGCACACCCTGTTCCTGCGGGGCACCAATCTCACCGACCGCCGGGACGCCGCCACCGGCAGCGAGTTCGGCGACCAGTCCTATTACCGCGTCTCCGGCCGCAAGGTGATGGCGGGCGTCAAGGTCGCGTTCTAGGGCGGCGGGGCGTCAGCCCAGGCCCGCGACCACGGCTTCCGCCTGACGGAACAGCGCCGGATCGATCACCAGCCCGGAGGCAGCGGCGTTATCGTCCAGCTGCTCCGGGCGGCTGGCCCCCACGATGGCCGAGGCGACATTCGGCTCGCGCAGCACCCAGGCGAGGGCGAACTGCGCCAGGGTGCATCCGGCCTCGGCCGCGATCGGCTTCAGATGCTGGACCGCCTCGAGGACCTCCGGCCGCAACCAGTTGGACATCATCTGTCCCATGCTGTCGCTGGTGGCGCGGGACTGGGCCGGAAGCGCGGCCCCGGGCGCGTACTTGCCGGTCAATACGCCCTGGGCCAGCGGCGACCAGACGATCTGAGACACCCCGTTCTGTGCCGACAGGGGGATCACCTTCTGCTCCGGACGGCGCCAGAGCAGGGAGTACTGGGGCTGGCTCGACACGAACCGCTCGACGCCGGGGAGGGCAAAGGCCGCCTCGATCTGCTGCGGCGACCATTCACTGAAGCCGATGTAGCGGGCCTTGCCCTGGCGGACCACCTCGCTCAGGGCCTCCATGGTCTCTTCCAGCGGCGTGTCGGCGTCGTAGCGATGGCACTGGTACAGGTCCACGTGATCGGTCCTCAGCCGGGTGAGGGAGGCGTCGATCTGCTTGGCGATCTGGACACGGGACAGGCCCCGGTCGGCGTCGCTCATGGGAAAGAAGACCTTGGTGGCCAGCACGTAGCTGTCTCGCGGCCGCTGTGCCAGGGCCTCGCCCAGGAAGCTTTCCGCGGCCCCTCGCCCATAGACATTGGCCGTGTCGATGAAGTTGATGCCCAGCTCGAAGGCCCGGTCGACGCAGGCCTGCGCCTTGTCCCGCTCGACCCCGACCCCGTAGGTCAGCCAGGATCCGAGTGCGATTTCGGAGACCTCGAGATCGCTGTTGCCGAGTTTGCGGTATTTCATGGGGGGAACGACCTTGTCATCGGACGCGGCCGGGCGGCCGTCTCAGTCAGCATATGCGCCGGGAAATCCGCCTTTCAACCGCGGCGGGCCGCAATGCCCCCGTACCGCCCTGACAAGTCCGTGACACGGACGGGGTCGGTCAGACGTCCAGCCTGTCGATGCGCAGGATCAGGACGGGCCGGCTCACCGTCACGTCTGCCTGTGACGGCGCGTCAAGGTGCACGGCGTCGAAGCGTTCGAGGGTGTTCCGGGCCCCTCCGATCTCGATGCTCGTGGTCTGGAGGGCGACAACCAGCAGGGCTGCCGGCGCTTCGTCGCCTTCAAGGACGCGGCCGGGGGCGTGGTGCCGGATGCTGCCGCGAAAGCTAACCCGACGGACCATCAGGTTCAGGTCGATCACCGGCCCGTCCAGCGGCTGGCCGATGACGGCCGCCTCCCCCGGGAAATCCAGCGCAGCAGCCCCGGGTGTCAGGACGTGAACCGATGCCGGGTCGGCAAACGACAGCTCGAGGCGGCCATCCAGCACCATCAGGGTCCGGTCGATGCCGGGAAAGGACGAGAACGCGCCTGCCACGCCCACATCGGCCATGCTGACCCGCCAGTCGAAGTCCCCGGCGGCGGTGGAGGCCGGAGCCGCGATGATCTCCCGCGTCCGCCCGCCGCCATTCTTCCAGGGCTGGTCGAGCCGGTCGGCGGCGCGAAGGACCGTCGCCATCACTTCAGGATGCCGGGCAGGTCGAGGCCCTTCTCCCGGGCGCAGTCGAGGGCGAGGTCATAGCCCGCGTCCGCATGGCGCATCACGCCGGTTGCCGGATCGTTCCAGAGCACGCGCTCCAGCCGCCGCGCGGCCTCCGGCGTACCGTCGGCGACGATCACCATGCCGGAATGCTGGGAATAGCCCATGCCGACACCGCCCCCGTGGTGCAGCGACACCCAGGTGGCGCCGGATGCCGTGTTCAGCAGCGCGTTGAGCAGCGGCCAGTCGGACACGGCGTCGGATCCGTCGCGCATGGCCTCCGTCTCGCGGTTGGGGCTGGCGACGGAGCCGGAGTCCAGGTGATCCCGGCCGATCACGATGGGGGCCTTCAGCTCTCCGGACGCCACCATCTCGTTGAAGGCCAGACCCAGCCGGTGGCGATCTCCCAGGCCCACCCAGCAGATGCGGGCGGGCAGGCCCTGGAAGTGGATGCGCTCCCGGGCCATGTCGAGCCAGCGGTGCAGCGGGGCATTGTCGGGCAGCAGTTCCTTCACCTTGGCGTCGGTCCTGTAGATGTCCTCCGGATCGCCGGACAGGGCCACCCAGCGGAACGGCCCGATGCCCCGGCAGAACAGGGGGCGGATATAGGCGGGGACAAAGCCGGGGAAGGCGAAGGCCTTCGTCACGCCCTCGTCGAAGGCGACCTGGCGGATGTTGTTGCCATAGTCGGTGGTCGGCACCCCCGCCGCCTGAAGGTCGAGCATGGCCTGCACGTGGATCGCCATGGAGGCCTTGGCCGCCCTGGCCACCGCCTCCGGTTCCCGCTCCCGCCGCTCGATCCATTCGGCCACGGTCCAGCCGATCGGCAGGTAGCCGTTGATGGGGTCATGGGCGGAGGTCTGGTCGGTCAGCAGGTCCGGACGGATGCCCCGCCGCACCATCTCCGGCAGGATCTCGGCGGCATTGCCCAGCAGCCCGACGGACACCGGCCGTCCGTCCGTCTTGGCCTGCTCGATCATGGCCAGGGCTTCATCGAGGGTGGTCGCCGACTTGTCGAGGTAGCCGGTGCGCAGGCGCATGTCGATCCGGCTGGGCTGGCATTCGATCGCCAGGCACGACGCACCGGCCATCACCGCGGCGAGGGGCTGGGCTCCGCCCATGCCGCCGAGGCCCCCGGTCAGCAGCCAACGGCCGGTCAGGTCGCCGTTGTAGTGCTGGCGACCCATCTCGACGAAGGTCTCGTAGGTGCCCTGCACGATCCCCTGGGTACCGATGTAGATCCAGGAGCCGGCGGTCATCTGGCCGTACATGGCCAGGCCCTTGCGATCGAGCTCGTTGAAGTGCTCCCAGTTCGCCCATTTGGGGACGAGGTTGGAATTGGCGATCAGGACCCGCGGAGCGTCGGGATGGGTCTTGAACACGCCGACGGGCTTTCCGGACTGGACCAGCAGGGTCTCGTCGGACTCGAGCCGCTGGAGGGTGGCGACGATGGCGTCGAAGCTCTGCCAGTCCCGGGCGGCGCGGCCGATGCCGCCATAGACCACCAGTTCCTCCGGCCGTTCGGCCACGTCAGGGTGCAGGTTGTTCATCAGCATGCGAAGCGGAGCTTCCGTCAGCCAGCTCTTGGCGGAGAGGTCCGTGCCGGTCGCGGCCTTGATGATGCGGCTGTTGTCGATGCGGCTCATGGGGGGCTCCTTCAGGTGCGGGCAAAGGCGATGCACGCCTTCACGATGTCGGTCAGGGACGCCACGATCGGCGCGGCATAGGTGGGGTCATAGGGGCCCGGCCAGGTGTCCGGCGTCATCACTTCCGGCTCCCGATGGTAGCCGCGGAAGGCCAGCTCCATCTGGATCGCATGGACGTCTTCCGCAGGGCGACCATAGTGCCGGGTGGTCCAGCCGCCCTTGAAGCGACCGTCGAGGACGTGGGTCCGGCCACTGGCGGCACAGATCTCCGAAACCCGGGCGGCCAGTGCCGGGTCGCAGGCCCGGCCGGAGTTGCTGCCGATGTTGAACTGGGGAAGCTCGCCCTCGAACAGGCGGCTGACCCGGCTGCGGATGGAATGGGCATCATAGAGAACCACGCGGCCGTGCCGGGCTTTCAGGCGCTGAAGTTCCCCTGCCACCGCCGCGTGGTAGGGCGCAAACCAGATGGCGGTGCGGCGGGCAATCTCGTCGGTGTCCGGGGGATCGCCCCGGTAGAGGGCCTCGCCTTCGAAGGTCGAGGTGGGGCAGAGCTCCGTCGTTGTCATGCCCGGATAGAGGGACGCCCCCGACGGGTCCCGGTTGCAGTCGATGACGGACCGGGAGATGCGGGTGCGGACCGTCGTCGCGCCCAGCTCCCGGGCGAAGGCATAGACCTTGTCGATCCACCAGTCCGTGTCCTTGCGGGCCAGCCACGGGGAGACATAGCGATCTTCGAGTTCCGGCGGGACGTCGCTGCCGGAATGGGGCATGCCGATGACGAGGGGGGCCTCGCCCCGATGGACCTCCAGCCAGTCGGTCATGACACCCCCGGCAGGGCTAGGCCGGCGCAGGCGGCCAGGTCGCCGGAGCGCACCAGGATGTTGGCAGCCTCCAGGTCCGGATGCATGTATCGGTCGTCGGCGAGGGGGGCGACCACCTCCCGCAGGCGGTGCCGAACCCTGTCGAGGGCCGGGCTCGAGCTGAGGGGCGCGTGGAAGTCGATGCCCTGGGCGGCGGCCAGCAGCTCGATCCCGATGACGGCGGAGGCGTTGGCGACCATGTCCAGCAGGCGGCGGGCCCCGTGGGCGGCCATGGAGACGTGATCTTCCTGGTTCGCCGAGGTCGGGATCGAATCGACGCTCGCGGGATAGGCGCGCTGCTTGTTCTCGGACACCAGGGCCGCAGCGGTCACCTGCGGGATCATGAACCCGGAATTGAGGCCCGGCTTCGGCGTGAGGAACGCGGGCAGGCCGGACAGGGCCGGATCCACCAGCATCGCAATGCGCCGCTCCGCCAGCGAGCCGATCTCGCAGACCGCAAGGGCGATGATATCCGCGGCGAAGGCGACGGGCTCTGCGTGGAAGTTCCCGCCGGACAGGGCCTCGTCGGTGTCCGGGAAGATCAGCGGGTTGTCGGTCACACCGTTGGCCTCCGTCTCCAGCGTCGTCGCAGCCTGGCGCAGGATGTCCAGGGCCGCGCCCATGACCTGGGGCTGGCAGCGCAGGCAGTAGGGGTCCTGCACCCGGGCGTCGTCCACCAAATGACTCGCCCGGATGGCCGAACCGGCCATCAGCTGCCGCAGGGCATCGGCGGTCTCGATCTGTCCGGCATGGCGTCGCAGGGTGTGGATGCGGGGATCGAACGGGGTGTCGGATCCCTTTGCGGCCTCGGTGGCAAGGGCCCCGGTCACCAGGGCAGCCTGATAGAGGCGCTCCGCCTCGAACAGCCCGGCCAGGGCATTGGCAGTGGAGAACTGGGTGCCGTTCAGCAGGGCGAGGCCTTCCTTGGGGCCCAGCTCCACCGGCTTCAGCCCGGCGACCCGCAACGCTTCCGCCGCCGGTAGACGCTCCTCGCCCACGAAGATCTCGCCCACCCCGATCAGGGTTGCGGTCATGTGCGACAGGGGGGCGAGGTCACCGCTCGCCCCGACGGAGCCCTGGCACGGCACGACAGGGGTGAGCCGCGCGGCCAGCATGGCTTCGAGAAGGTCGACCGTTTCCGTCCGGACGCCCGATGCCCCCTGCGCCAGGCTGGCGAGCTTCAGGGCCATCATCAGGCGGACGATGTTTCGCGGGGAGGGGGCACCGGTCCCGGCGGCATGGCTGAGCACGATGTTGCGCTGGAGCTGGGCGAGGTCGTCGTCACCGATCCGGACATTGGCCAGCTTCCCGAAGCCGGTATTGATGCCATAGACCGGAACGCCCGTGGCCAGGATCCGGGCAACCGCAGCGGCGCTGGCGGCGATCACCGGGCGGGCCGAGGCGTCGAGCTTCGCGGAGGCTCCGAAATAGATGGCCCGCCAGTCGGCCAGGGGCACGGCGCCCGGTTGCAGCGTGATCATCGTCACTTTCCCCTCCAGACGCGGGTATGCAGCGGGTTGAAACCCATGCGGTAGACAAGCTCTGCCGGACGCTCCACGTCCCAGATGGCCAGGTCGCAGCTCTTCCCGATCTCCAGCGTTCCGGTCTCGTGGGCCAGACCCAGCGCCCGGGCGGCGTGGCGGGTGACGCCCAGCAGGCACTCGGACACGGTCAGGCGAAACAGCGTCGCGGCCATGTTCATCGTCAGAAGGATCGAGGTGAGGGGCGAGGTGCCGGGGTTGCAGTCCGTCGCAATCGCCATGGGCACGCCCGCGGCCCGGAGCGCCTCGACCGGGGGCAGCTGCGTCTCGCGCACGAAATAGTAGGCCCCGGGCAGCAGCGTCGCGACGGTCCCGGCCCGGGCCATGGCCGCAATCCCGGCGTCATCCAGATATTCCAGATGATCGGCGGACAGGGCCTTGAAACCCGCCGCGAGCTCCGCGCCATGGAGGTTCGACAGCTGTTCCGCATGCAGCTTGACCGGAAGTCCTGCGGCGGTGGCCGCCTCGAAGACCCGGCGCACCTGTTCGGGGCTGAAGCCGATGCCTTCGCAAAAGGCGTCGACGGCGTCGACCCATCCTTCGCGGGCCAGGTCCGGGATCATCCGGTCCGCGACCAGGGCGATGTAGCCGTCGGCATCTCCAGCATATTCCGGTGCCGTGGCGTGGGCCCCCAGCAGGGTCGTGCAGACACGGACGGGGCGGCGCTCTCCCAGCTGCCGGGCTGCGCGCAGCATGCGGCCCTCGTCCTCAACGGTCAGGCCGTAGCCGGACTTGATCTCGAGGGTGGTGACCCCTTCGGCCATCAACGCCTCGAGTCGGGGGAGGGCGGAGGCCACCAGCTCGGCCTCGGTCGCCTGGCGGGTGGCCTTCACCGTCGAGAGGATTCCGCCGCCCGCGCGGGCAATGTCCTCGTAGGAGGCTCCCCGCAGGCGCAGCTCGAACTCGTGCGCCCGGTCGCCCCCATGGACGAGATGCGTGTGGCAGTCGATGAGGCCCGGCGTGATCCACCGGCCGTCACAGGCGACGGTCTCCCGCGCGTGGATCGCCGGGGCCTCTGTGCGCGGACCCACATGGGTGATCCGACCATCCGTGGCGGCCACGATTCCGTCCTCGACGAGCCCGACATCCTCGCCGGTCATCGTCAGGAGCCTCGCGCCCGTCCAGACTGTGTCGCAGTGCATGGTCCTGCCTCCATGGGTGATGGATCATTGCACTGCCCGGTTATAATGTATAGACATATATTGCGCCTTCAGGAGATCGTCGATGGAACCGGTTGAAGTCCTGCATTTCCGTCTGGCGCGGCTGGTCGATGGCTGGGCGAGGAACGTGCGTCTCTCGGTGCACGGGGGGCTCGTCGCCTGTCTGGAGGCCGGGGTGCCCCCCGCGCCCGGAGACACGCGGCATGGCATTGCGCTGCCCGGCTTGCCCAATCTGCACAGCCACGCCTTCCAACGGGGCATGGCGGGTCTGGCGGAGCGTCGGGGCCCGTCCGATGACAGTTTCTGGACCTGGCGGGAGATCATGTACCGCTTCGTGGACGGGATCAGTCCCGCCGACCTGAAGTCCATTGCGGCGCTGGCCTACGTGGAGATGCTGGAGACGGGCTTCACCCGGGTTGGCGAATTCCACTACGTCCACCACGCCCCCGACGGGTGCCCCTATGGCAATCCCGGAGAAATGGCGGCGGCCATCGCCGCGGCGGCGGAGGAGACGGGGATCGGCCTGTCACTGTTGCCGGTGTTCTACGCCCATTCGGGGTTCGGCGGCGGTTCCCCGGGGCCGGGCCAGCGGCGCTTCATCTGCGATCCGGACCGATTCGCCCGTCTGCTGGAGGCCAGCCGCGCCGCTATCTCCCCCTTGCCGGATGCGGTGCTGGGCCTCGCACCCCACAGCCTGCGCGCCGTCACGCCGGAGGAACTGGCCGTCCTGTCGCAGATGGCACCCCACGGGCCGATCCATATTCACATTGCCGAACAGGTCCGGGAAGTGGAGGACTGTATCGCCTGGTCCGGGGCCCGGCCGGTGGACTGGCTGCTGGATCACATGCCGGTGGGGCCTCGGTGGTGCCTCGTCCATGCGACGCACATGGGGGATGCCGAGGCCGTGCGGCTTGCGCAGACGGGGGCGGTGGCCGGGCTGTGTCCGATCACGGAAGCCAATCTCGGCGACGGGCTGTTCAACGCTCCGGCTTTTCTGGCCGCGAACGGGCGGTTCGGCATCGGCAGCGATTCGAATGTCCTGATCGATGCCAGCGAGGAATTGCGGCTGCTGGAGTACGGCCAGCGGCTGGGACATCGGGGCCGGAACCTGTTTCCGCAGACCGAAGGTGCCAGCAGCGGACATGCCCTGTTCGACGCGGCCGTGGCGGGCGGTGCCCAGGCGTTGGGCGTGCCCGACGGCTTGCGGGTCGGAGCCGCCGCCGATCTGGTGTCCCTCGACGACCGGCATCCCTCCCTCTTCGGCAAGGAACCCGAGACGGTGCTGGACAGCTGGATCTTCGCCGCGGGCCGGACGGCGATCGACGGGGTCTGGCGACGGGGGCAAAAGGTCGTCGCCGGTGGTCGTCATATCCGCCGCGCCGCCGTGGAGGCGGACTATGCCGCCGTTCTGCAGAGGCTGCTGTGAGCCGCCACATGGCCCTGCATGACCGCATCCGGACGGAGATCGAGGGGCAGATCCTCTCGGGCACGCTGCAGCCCGGGGACAAGGTCCCGTCCGAGCTGGAACTCATGGCGCACTACGGCTGTTCCCGCATGACCGTCAGCAAGGCCCTGACGGCCCTCAGCGGAGCAGGCCTGCTGCAACGGAGAAAGCGGGCCGGGACGGTGGTGGCCCCGCGGCCGACGGAGACCATGGTGCTCGACGTCCCGGACCTCGCGGTGGAGATCGCGCGCCGGGGGCAGGCCTATCGGTTCCAGCTGATCGGCCGGGATATTCGCCCGCCCCGTCCGGAGGACGAACTGGACGAGGGTCTGGCCCGGGCCGGTCTGCTGCTGTTCGTCCGGGGCGTGCACTCTGCCGATGATGAGCCGATCGCCTATGAGGAACGGTTCATCAGCCTGACGGCCGTGCCCGAGATTACGGAGGCTGACTTCTCCGTCGAGTCTCCCGGCTCCTGGCTGTTGCGTCACATCCCCTGGACCGAGGCCGAGAACCGGATCGGCGCCGTCGGCGCGCATCCGGACTGGGCGGCGCGGCTGAACATCGCCCCCGGCACCGCCTGCCTGTCGATCGAGCGGAAGACCTGGCGGGGGGACGAGCGCATCACCCTGGTGCGCCAGAAGTTCGTGGCCGGCAGCTTCGAACTGGTCGCGCGATTCGGTGCGGCCTGACCTCACTCCGGCCCCGGTGTCTCAGTCGTCGTCGGACGGCGGGGAGCCCGGCCGGTCGTAGCGGGCCAGCAGGTCGCCCAGCAGCTGGTTGGGGAAGCGGCGGTTCTGGACGATCGCATAGAAGCGCTCCGTCAGTTGCGGAATGCGGCAGTGTTCCACCAGCACGCCGGTCTCCAGCTCGTCTCTCACGACGATGGGCGGGACGAGGGTGACGCCCTCCCGTTCCCGGGCGAGGAGGCGAAGCATGGCCATGTCGTCGACCTCTGCCAGGATGATCGGGCGAATGCCGGCCAGATCGACCAGCCGGTCGAACCCGAGCCGGATGTCGCTGTCGAGGCTCGGCAACAGGATCGGGACGGTGCGCAGATCGTCGGGAAAGCGGAACGGCTCCGAATCGCGCCGAGGACGACCGACCAGGCTGACCGGCTGCTCGTCCAGCAGATGATTGCGGAAGGAGGCCCGGGCGTCCCGCTGGGTCGCACTGTTGGACAGGACCACATCAATGGCGTGGGCCTCCAGCTGGGCCAGCAGTTCCCGCGTCGTGCCGGACCGGACGATCAGCTCCACGTCCGGCCGTCCCACCAGCGGGCGCAGGAATTCCAGCTGGAAGTTGCGCGACAGGGTCGTCAACGCCCCGACCCGAAGGATCTGGCGGCTGGCCTGCGGACGGCCGGCCAGCGTGCTCATCAGCTCGTCGCCGGCCTCGAAGACACTGTCGGCATAGTCGAGGGCAATCTGGCCGGCCTCCGTCAGAACCAGCCGCTTACCCGCCCGCTCGAACAGCGGGTGGCCCATCTGGTGCTCCAGTTTCTGGATCTGCACTGACAGGGCGGACGGGGAAAGATTCAGCCTTTCCGCGGCCTTGGTCAGGTTTCCGTCATGCGCGACGGCCCAGAAATAGCGGAGGTGATTGAAATTCAGGGCTCTCATATCGTTCTATAAAACAGAACAAAAAGCCGCAAACAATGAAATTTTCCTGAGAAGCTTGGGCTGTTACCCCTCGACGCGGTCCGATGTCCGTATCGAAGGAGGCCCCCTTGCCCGTCCATCTCCTGCCCCTGGTGGCCCCCGCCGCCCTTGTGGTGAGCGCGCTGGCCGGCTTTGTCGGCCCGGGTCGTCGACCGCGCATGGTGCTGCGCCTCGCCGAGGTCGCAACGCTCGTTGCCATGCTGACGGCGGTGGGGACGGTCATCGCTCTCTGCCTCCTCGGGGCCTTCGACAGCCCGGTGATCGGGATGGCCGGGATCGGCCTTTCGCTCCGCATCGACGCGGTCAGTGCGGTCATGGCCCTCCTCGTGTCGTTCGTCGGCTGGGTGGTGGTGCGCTATGCCGCGACCTATCTGGATGGCGAGGCCCGGCAGGGGGCCTTCACCGGATGGCTGTGCCTGACCCTGGCGTCGGTGCTGTTGCTGGTCCTGTCCGGCAACCTGTTCCAGCTCTCCCTCGCCTGGGTGGCCACCAGCCTGTTCCTGCACCGGCTGCTGCTGTTCTATCCTGATCGGATCGCCGCCCGGCGCGCCGCGGCAAAGAAGTTCGTCACGGCCCGGCTGGGAGACGTGGCCCTGATCGCAGCCGCGGGGCTGCTGGCGATGGCCTACGGGACCGGCCAGATCTCCGCCATCGAGGCCTCGGCACGAAACGGCGCGGGGGGAGGCCTGGCCGTGGCGGCGGCGGGGCTTCTGGCGCTGGCGGCCCTTTTGAAGTCGGCGCAGTTTCCCACCCATGGCTGGCTGACGGAGGTGATGGAGGCCCCGACCCCGGTCTCGGCCCTGCTCCATGCCGGGGTGATCAATGCGGGCGGGTTCCTGCTGATCCGCCTGGCCGACGTCATGCTGCTGGCCCCGGGCATCCTGGCCGTGCTGGTGGTGATCGGCGGGTTCACCGCGCTCTTCGGCGGGCTGGTGATGCTGACCCAGCCGGCGGTGAAGACGGCCCTCGCCTGGTCCACTGTCGCGCAGATGGGGTTCATGATCCTGGAGTGCGGCCTCGGTCTCTTCCCGCTCGCCTTGCTCCATATTGTCGCCCACTCCCTCTACAAGGCCCATGCCTTCCTGTCCTCCGGCGGGGCGGTGGAGGTCGTGGCCGCCCAGCGCCGGCCGGGCCCCGTGGCCATTCCCAAGGCGGGTGCCGTGGGCCGCGCCTTCCTGCTGGCCCTGGCCATCTATGCCGTCGTCGGCTTCGGTTTCGGTTTCCAGCACAAGTCACCCCCGGCCATTGCGCTCGGAGCCATCCTGATCTTCGGCGTGGCCTACATGCTGGCCCAGGGTCTGGCGGACGCAGCCCCGCGGGCCCTGACCCGGCGGACCTTCGTCTTCGCCTTCGCCACCTCGGTCAGCTATTTCGCGCTGCAGGTCGTGGCGCAGGACCTGACGGCGGGCGTGCTGCCCCCTGCGCCGACACCCGGGCCGCTGCAATGGGCCCTGATCGTGCTGGCCGTGCTGAGCTTCGGCCTCGTGGCGGTGGTCCAGGCGATGTTTCCCCTGTGGGCCTATCACCCGGCCGCGGCGGGGCTGCGGGTGCATCTCTCGAACGGCTTCTACGCCAATGCGGTGTTCGACCGGCTGCTGGGCGGCTGGCGGCGGCGCGCGGCTCAATGATGAAAGCGGAGACGACCATGACCCGATCCGATCTGTATCCGTCCGTGGCGCCTGAGACCCTTGCCCACGCCGCCGAACGCGCGGTGCGGGCCATCCCGCCGGTCTGGCCGCTGGCCTCCAGCGTCGCGGTCAATCCCTATCTCGGGCAGGCGCAGGAGAGCCTGACCACGGCCGGCGCCCGCCTGGCCCGGGTGGCCGGTGCGCCGATGACCCTGCCGCGGCGCGGGTTCCTCGACCGGATCGAGCGGGGGGTGATTACCGACGGCGACCTTGCGGCGGCCCTGGAACTCGCGCCCCGCGATCTGCGGCCGCCGACCGTCGCCGCCCTGAAGACGGCCGCCCAGACCGATGCGCCGGTACCCCGGGCCTTGCCGACCGTCGCAGATCTGGCGGCAGAGGTATCGGGTCTCGACTGGCCCGGCTTGATTGCGGAGCGGTTCGGCAGCTGGGCGGCGGGTTATTTCGATGCCGGTCAGGCTTTGTGGGCGGCGCCCCGAGGTCGCGGGGCCTATGCCGCATGGCGGGCCGTGGCGACCCATGACCTGACGCCGGAGATCGTCGGTCTGTCGGGCTTTGCCGCCCACGTCTCCGAGGCACCGGAGCGGGCATCGGAAGGAATGGCGCAGGCCGTCGCCCGGCTGGCCCTGCCGGCCGAGGCGCTCGACACCTACTTCCATCAACTGTTGATGACGCTGGGGGGCTGGGCGCAGGTTGCCCGCCACGCCCTGTGGGAGGCGGAGCTTGCCGGACAGGGTGACGTGACCCTGAGCGATTTCCTGGCCATTCGGCTGGTCTGGGAAACGGCGCTGTATGAGCGCTATGCGGACCGGATCCGGGACCGCTGGACCCCCGTGGTGGCCCTGCATGCCGCGCCGGTATCGCCATCTCCGGCGCTGGTGGTCGACAGCATCCTGCAGGAGGCCGCGGAGCGGGCGGCACAGCGCCACCTGGCTGGGACCCTTGCCGCGCCGGGAACGCCATCATTGTCCGCGTCCGCGCGGCCCGTCCTGCAGGCCGCCTTCTGCATCGATGTGCGGTCCGAGGTCTTTCGTCGGGCCCTCGAATCCACCGCACCGGATATCCAGACCCTGGGCTTTGCCGGTTTCTTCGGTCTGACCGCGGGCCATCGGCGCTTTGCCTCGGACGAACTGGAGCGCCGCCTTCCGGTTCTGCTGAACCCCGGCCTGACGTCCAGTGCGGGCCCCGACCCGGACGGGGCCAAGGCACGCTCCACGCGGATCAAGGCCCGGGCAAAACGGGCCTGGGGGCGGTTCAAGACGGCGGCCGTGTCGTCCTTTGCTTTCGTGGAAGCGATGGGACCGGTCTATGCGGGCAAGCTGGTGCAAGATGCCCTGGGGTGGCCGGCTGCCCCGTCGCCGACGGAGCCCCAGCCGTTTCCCGACCCGGCGCTGGATCTCGAAACACGGGTTCGGACCGCGGAAACGGTGCTCAGGGCCATGTCCCTGACCGCCAATTTCGCGCGTCTCGTCCTGCTGACCGGCCATGGCGCGTCGGTGGTCAACAATCCCCACGCCAGCGGACTGCAGTGCGGGGCCTGCGGTGGCTATTCCGGCGAGGTCAACGCCCGGCTTCTGGCGGCCCTGCTGAATGATGCCGAGGTGAGGAACGGGCTCGTCCCCCGGGGCATCGGCATTCCGGCCGATACGCTGTTTGTCGGTGCCCTGCACGATACGACCACCGACGCCGTCAGCCTCTATGACGAGGACCGTTCATCCCCGTCGCATCGGGAGGATATCCGGCAGGCTGAGGCCTGGCTGGCGGCGGCGGGAACGCTGACCCGGGGGGAGCGGGTTCTGCGGTTGCCCGGCACGGGGAGGGGCGAAGACCTGTCCCAGCGGAGCCGGGACTGGGCCCAGGTCCGGCCGGAATGGGCCCTGGCCGGATGCCAGGCCTTCATCGCCGCACCCCGCTGCCGCACCCGCGGGCGGAGTTTCGCCGGGCGAGTGTTCCTTCACGACTACGACTGGACGATCGACCGGGACTTTGCCGTGCTGGAGCTGATCCTCACTGCGCCGGTGGTCGTGGCCAGCTGGATCAGCCTGCAATACTACGGATCGACCGTGGCACCGGAGGTGTTCGGTGGCGGCAACAAGCTGCTGCACAATGTCACCGGTGGCATCGGGGTCGTCGAGGGCAATGGCGGCCTGCTCCGCGCCGGCCTGCCCTGGCAGTCCGTCCACGACGGCGATCGCTTTGTCCACGAGCCGCTTCGCCTGTCCGTCTGCATCGAGGCCCCCCGGGAGGCCATGGGGCGGATCCTGGCACGTCATGACGGGGTGCGGTCCCTGTTCGACAATCGCTGGCTTCATCTCTTCGCCCTTGACGAGACGGGCCGCATGGCCTGGCGGTATGCCGGCGACCTGACCTGGTGCGAGGTCGACAGCATGCCGGGAGTCGAAACCCCGACACCCCCGGCCGCTGCCTTTGCGAATGGTTAATAGAAAGCTAACGATATCAATCGAACGCTATCGATACGTGTTTGCGGCGGATGGTACCTGCTCCGCCGGTGGTCACGCCGGGGGGGCAGTCGGGAGCGAGGTCTGTGGACGGACTCTTCGAGGGGGCTGGGCGGTGGCGGTGCGAGTGGGATTCGAACCCACGTTAGGCTTTCACCTAAACACGCTTTCCAAGCGTGCGCCTTCAACCACTCGGCCACCGCACCAGCACTTCCGTGTCCGTCCGGGCCCCGAAAGGGACGACCGGACCGATCACTGGATCCGGCGAGGTTGACTGTGCCGCCGGAGGAGCGGGGAATATACTGATGTCGGGCTCGCGGGCAAGCTTTGGCTTGACCCTTTTTGCATGGCGGACGATCCACCCTATCTATGGGTCTGTCGTCAGCGCCTGTTCGGAGGTCGTCGCATGTTGTTCCGCAAGTCCCTCAGTCTGCCAGGTCCCGGTGAAGCCCTGCCCGGACGCCAGGCGGCCATCCCGACGGCGCAGACCCATTTCGTCAACGGGCACCCCCTGCATGGTCCGTGGCCGGAAGGTCTGGAGACGGCGATCTTCGCCATGGGGTGCTTCTGGGGCGTGGAACGGATCTTCTGGAAGCTGCCCGGCGTCTGGTCGACGGCGGTGGGCTACATCAACGGCCTGACGCCCAATCCCACCTATGAGGAGGTCTGCACCGGCCGGACCGGTCACACCGAGGCGGTGCTCGTGGTGTTCGACCCGTCGCAGATCACCTATGCCGCCCTGCTGAAGGCCTTCTGGGAAAATCACGACCCCACCCAGGGCATGCGTCAGGGCAATGACGTCGGCACCCAGTACCGGTCGGGGGTCTACACCCTGTCCGACGCTCAGGCGGCGGCGGCGACGGCCTCGCGGGACGCCTTCCAGGGGGCCCTGTCGGCCCGTGGGCTGGGCGGCATCACCAGCGAGATCGTGCCGGCACCGACGTTCTTCTACGCCGAGGCCTATCACCAGCAGTATCTGGCGAAGAACCCGGACGGCTATTGCGGGATCGGCGGCACCGGCGTGACCTGCCCGATCGGGGTCGGCGTCACCGCCGGAGCCTGATCGGCGGCGGCCTCCACCTGCTCGATGGCGATCCGGGCCGTCTGGATCGCCCGGGCGGTGGGGGACGCCAGCTGGCGGGCCATCAGAAGCCCCGCCGCGCCGAGGGTCCCGGCCGCGAAGGCCAGAGGACTGACCAGCCAGGCCGATGCCGCCAGGGCGAAATAGTAGGCCCGGACCCCGGAATTATAGGCGCTGAGCGTCCGATCGAAGATCCTGGCGGAGGCATCCGCATAGGCGTCCATCGCCTCCGCCGGGCCGGTGGTCGGCGCAGCCCCGGTCAGGGCGAGGCAGTATCCCAGCTGGCGGATGGCCCAGACGAAATCCAGCAGCCCCCCCGCCAGGGTGGCCAGTACCAGGATCATCTTGAACTCGAACAGGATCCGCGGGCCGTGGGACAGGAGCGGCACGTCCAAGACGGCGCGGTAGATGCGCTCCCCCCCGAACAGGGCCCCGGCCACCGCTGCGATGAGGATGAGGTTTGTGGACGAGAAGAAGGTGGCCGTGTTCAGGGTGTGCCCCAGCAACTGGCCGTCCAGCAGTCGCCGGTCCGGTCGCCGCACCATTTCCCGCATCCAGAAGGTCCGGATCACGGTCATGTCGAGATTGACGGCGCCCCGGCGGCGTCCCAGCCGGTGGACCAGCCACGGATAGCCGATCCACACGATCAGGAAGAGGCCCAGTGCCGCGCCGTCCGTCCAGTCCGCGCGGGTTGCCGCGACCTGTGTCAGGGCCGCGTGCGAGAGCGTCGTGGGAGAGACCGGGTTCATGGCCTGCAGGGTTAGGCGATCCGCCGCAGGCTGTCGAGCAGGGCCTCGACGTCCGCCTCGGTCGTGGCCCAGCTGCACATGAAGCGGATCGAACCGTCGGTGAAGCGGTAGACGAACCAGCCCTCGGCCGTCAGCCGCTGGTGAGCGGCGTCATCCATCTCCACGAACACGCCATTGGCCTCCACCGGATGGCGCAGGCGGAAGGGCATGCCCGCCGCCAGCTTTTGCGCCATGGCGTTGGCATGGGCCGCGTGGCGCAGGAAGGCCCCGTCCCGCAGCATCCCGATCCAGGGGGCGGAATAGAACCGACCCTTGGACGGCAGCTGGCCCATCTGCTTGAGCCGGGCGTCGAAGCGCCGGGACAGGTCGGGGTTGAACAGGACCAGCGCCTCGGTGGGCGTCATCCCGTTCTTGGTGCCGCCGATCACGAGCATGTCGAGGCCGAGGTCCTTCAGCGCCGTCGGCGGAAAGCCCGCGGCGAGGGCATTTGCGAGCCGCGCCCCGTCCAGGTGCACCGGCAGGCCCCGGGCCCTTGCCTGACCGGTCAGAGCCTTGAGGGCGTCCGGCGTGTAGACGGTCCCGTATTCGGTGGCATTGGTCAGGGACAGGGCCGCCGGGGACTGGCGATAGCTGGCGTCGGGCAGGGTGAGGGCGCTCGCCAGTGACGCCGGGTCGATCCTGCCGGACGGCCCGTCCAGATGGATCAGGCCGAGGCCGTGACCGAACAGCCCGGGCGCCCCGGTCTCGTCCGTGCACACATGCGCGTCCCGGTGGGCCAGGACCGCTTCGAACGGACGGCACAGGGTGGCGAGGCAGATGGCATTGGCCGCCGTGCCCGAGCCCAGGAAGCGAACGTCCACATCCGCGTCCAGCAGGCCCCGCACGGCGTCCGCCGCCTGCTGGGTGACATGGTCGGTCCCGTAACCCGAGGCTGATCCGCCATTGAACTCGACCAGCGCGTCCAGCGCCTCGGGTGCTGCGCCGGAGGTGTTGTCCGACGCGAACGGGTAACGACCGGCCGCCATCAGCCGACCTTTGCCGACGGCGTGAACCGCACGGGCAGCTTGCGGATGGCGTAGACGAAGTTGTTCGGCGCCACATCGATGCCGCCCGCATATTCCAGGTCGGGCAGACGGGTCAGGAACTGCTCCCACACCGCCTCCAGCTGCATCTGGGCCACGCGCTTGCCGATGCAGACATGGGGCCCGAAGCCGAAGGCCAGGTGCTTGTCGGCATTGTCCCGGCCGATATCCAGGCGGTCGGGGTCGGCGAACACCGCCGGGTCGCGGTTGGCGGCCCCGTAGTACATGGCCACCTTTTCCCCCTCGGCGATCATCTGGCCACCGATCTCCACGTCCTTCGTCGCGGTGCGGCGCATGTAGATCACCGGGCTGACCATGCGGATGAACTCGTTGACCGCATTGGGCAGCAGCGATCGGTCCGCCGCCAGCCGCGCCTTCTGGTCGGGGAACTCGGTCATCAGCTTCACCGAGCCGGAGATGGTGTTGCGGGTGGTGTCATTGCCCGCAAACACGATCAGCAGCCACGAGCCGTCCAGATACTCGTCGGCGAGGAATTCCCCGTCCAGCTGGGCACGGGCAATGGCGGACAACAGGTCGGGCTGCGGATCCTGGCGGCGCTTGTGCAGGATGTCGCGGCCATATTCGAACATGGCCTCCACATTCTCGTTGAAGGCCTGGATGAACATCATCAGTTCCGGGGTCAGTGCCAGTTCGCCCTTGCTTCGGTCGGCCGCCAGATTTCCGGCCAGCTCCAGATAATGCATCCATTTCAGGAACTTGGGCCGATCTTCTACCGGTACGCCGAGGATCTCGCACAGGGTGAACAGGGGCAGGCGGGACGACACCTGCTCCACCAGATCGCAGGTCCCCATCGGGGCCATGGCGTCGATCAGGGCAGTGATCTCGTGTCCCACACGTTCCTTCAGCCGGTTCACATAGGCCGGCGTGAAGAAGGGCATGTGCTCCCGGCGCAGGTTCAGGTGCCAGGGCTGGTCCATGTTGATCATGGCATCCAGCGAGGCGCGGAACAGCAGCGGATGACGGGCTTCCGGCGCGCCGGCGGACAGGAGGATTCCGCCTCGCTGGGAGGAGAAGGTCTCCGGATCCGCATTGGCCCGGGACACGTCCTCGAACCGGGTCAGGGCCCAGAAGCCGGAATTGTCCGACGGCGTGTGCAGCCACGCCACCGGTGACGCCTGCCGCAGGTGCGCAAAGGCGTCATAGGGCGGGCCGTCCTGGAAGGTGAGGGGGTTCTCCAGCGCGATGTCGGTGGGCACGGGATAGACCGGCGCATGGCGTGGGGTTGCAGGACCGCTGGTGACGGCGGTCTGACTGATGAGCTGCATGGGTCGGGTCCTCAGATGGGATCGTAGGGGAAGACGCTCGCGGTCGCGCCAACGTCGGTATAGCTCGCCTTCATCGAGGGCAGGGCCTGCTCGATCAGGGTCTCCGGTGTCCAGCCCTCCAGCCGGGCGACGGAGCGGACGGGACGGGGCTGGTCGAACAGCACCACCTCATTGCCTCGCACGGCAAAGATCTGGCCGTTGGTCTGCGCGGCCGGGGCGCAGAGCGCCACAGCCAGCTGGGCGACCTGATCGGCGCGCATGCCGTTCTTCATCCGCTCCACCCGGGCGGCGGACGCTTCGTCCTTTACGGGGATGGTCGCGATCATGCGGGTCCAGGCGAAGGGCGCGATGATGTTGGAGCGGACATTCTTGGCCGCCCCCTCCATGGCGATGATCCGGGACAGGCCCATGACGCCCAGCTTGGCCGCGGCATAGTTGGCCTGGCCGATGTTGCCGATCAGGCCGGAGGTGGAGGTGAACAGCACATAGGCCCCATCCTCCTGCTTGCGGAAATGCTCGATGCTGGCCCGGGTGACGTTATAGGCCCCGCGCAGGTGCACCTCGATCACCGCGTCCCAGTCCTCGTCCGGCATCTTGTGGAACATGCCGTCCCGCAGGATGCCCGCCGGATTGATGATGGCGTGCAGGCCGCCGAAGGTGTCGAGCGCCTGTTCGACCATGCCCTTCACGGCCGCCATGGACGAGACGCTCTCCGAATTCGACACGGCTTCGCCGCCCGCGGCCCGGATGTCTGCCGCGGTTTCCTCGGCGGGACCGTCCGATCCCTCGTCTGCACCGGACACACCGGCTCCGAGGTCGTTGACCAGTACCTTCGCCCCGGCCTTCGCTGCCAGAAGGGCGCACTCGCGTCCGATGCCGCGGCCTCCGCCGGTGACCAGGACGACCTTTCCGTCCAGCACGCCCATGGGGATCTTCCTCTCAAAAACCTTGTCCGGAGGGAGACCTAAGGGCGAACAGTGAGACGCGTCAATCGTCGGCAGGGGACGGCGCGATCAGTTGATCCGCCTTCCGCAGCGTCGGAAAGAGTTTCGCCCAGACGGCGGTGGCGATCACCGATCCGACACCGCCGAACAGGGCCGCGCCGACGGGGCCGAGCAGCCGGGCGACGACCCCGCTCTCGAACTCGCCGAGTTCATTGGAAGCCCCAATGAACACGTTGGAGACCGCCGCCACCCGACCGCGCATGGCGTCCGGCGTGGTGATCTGGACCAGGGTCTGTCGGACGAACACGCTGATCATGTCGGCCCCTCCCAGCACGGCAAGCGCCAGGATCGACAGGGCCATGACCCGGGACAGGGCGAAGACGATGGTGGCGAGGCCGAACAGGGCCACGGCCCCGAACATCCAGAGGCCCGCCCGTCGAGTCAGGGGGCGTCGTCCCAGGACAAAGGCGCAGGCGCAGGCCCCGATGGCGGGCCCCGATCTCAGGATGCCAAAGCCGCCGGCACCCACATGCAGGATGTCGCGGGCATAGACGGGCAGCAGGGCCGTCGCTCCGCCCAGCAGCACGGCGACCAGATCGAGGGAGATGGCCCCCAGCACGATCTTGTTCTGCCACACATAGTCCAACCCCTCGCGCACCATGGCCACCCGGCCGCCGGTCTGCCGCTGGGGCTGGGTCGAGGCCCGGATCTGCGACATGGCGAGGGCGGAGATCACATAGAGCCCGCCGGCTGCGGCATAGGCCGTGGCCGAGGAGGCCGCTACCAGCACGCCCCCCAGCCAGGGGCCGAGGATGGCACCGGTCTGCCAGGCGAGCGAGCTGAGGGCGATGGCCCGGGGCAGCAGGGCCCTCGGCACGAGCATGGGGGAGATGGCGGACATGGCCGGGGACTGGAAGGAGCGGATCGCACCGAACAGGACGGCGATGGCAAAGATGCCCCACAGTGGCGGCTGGGCCATCAACGAGAGGCCGATCAGCACGGCGACGCAGACCACCTCGCTGGCGAGGCAGGCCAGGTAGATCTTCTTGCGGTCGAAATGGTCGGCGACCGCGCCGGCCACCAGGGTCAGGGCGAACAGGGGCAGGAACTGGGCAAGGCCGATCATCCCCACCATGAAGGCGCTCTCGGCCACGGTCATGGTTTGACGGGACACGTCATAGACCTGCCAGCCGAGGGTCACCCCCTCGACCATGACGCCCAGCGTCGAGGCAAAGCGGGCGGCCCAGAACAGGGAATAGTCGCGATGGGCGAAGACCCGGTCCGGGCTCGCAGCGGGGGGGAGAGCTGACATGCAAGGCGAGCTTGGCGGCAGGGTGGGGCCTTGGCAATCCATCGGCCCTGCCTTTTTCTTTTGACGCCGTTCGCCGGCGGTCCTAAAGCGCGCGCACCGGCGATCCGCCCGGCGTTTGTGGGGGGCGCAGCCGTGAGCGAGCCGACTGTCATGGGCAAAACCCGTCCGGCCGCCGCCAACGTGCGCCCGGCGAGGATTGTCCTCGAAGCGTCCGACCATTCGGCTGCCTTCGATCGTCTGGTGGATCGCGTCTTCGGTCCGGGGCGGTTTGCCAAGGTCTCGCAGCGTCTGCGCGAGAACAACGACGCCTTCACCGACCTCAGCTTCATGGCCCTGGACGGGACCAGGCTCGTCGGCGGCGTCCGCCTCTGGCCCGTGCGGGTGGGCGGACAGCCCGCGGTCTTCCTCGGTCCGGTTGCGGTGGACCCTGATTTCCGCAGCCATGGCGTAGGTGGAGACCTGATCGTCCACGCCTGCGAGGCCGCGCGGCGTCTGGGGCATGGCGTCGTCGTGCTGGTGGGCGACCGGACCTTCTTCGAACCCCTCGGCTTCCAGGTCGTGCCCCGGGACAGGCTCAGCTTGCCAGGACCGGTCGATCCGGGCCGGACCCTGTGGTGCGAGCTGATACCGGGGGCCTGCGAGACGCTTCAGGGCAAGGTCACTGTGCGCTGAAGGCAGCCAGGCCCTTCCATCGGGGGGCTGCCCGTCCTAACTGAGGGGCATGGGTGCCGACACAGACACGAACACGCCTTCCGACGTGAAACAGGGCCTCGACGGCATTGCTGCTGCGGCCGCCCGGGGCGGGGAGGGGCATGGGCTTCCCCCGGTCCACCTCTGGAACCCGCCCGATTGCGGAGACATCGACATCCGCATTGCCCGGGACGGCCTGTGGTTCCATGAGGGCACTCCCATCGGCCGGGCCCCGCTCGTTCGCCTGTTCTCCACCATCCTGCGGCGCGATCCCGACGGCTACTGGCTGGTCACGCCGGTGGAAAAGATGCGGATCAAGGTGGAGGATGCGCCCTTCATCGCCGTCCGGGTCGACCGGGTGGGCGAGGCGCTTCGGTTCGAGACCAATGTCGGCGACGCGGTGGAGGCCGGGCCGGAGCACGCCCTGCGGGTGGCGATGCACCCCGGAACCGGGGAGCCGCGCCCGTACCTCCATGTGCGCCGGGGGCTCGAGGCCCGCCTGTCCCGTCCGGTCTTCTACGAGCTGGCGGAGATGGCCACGGTGCAGGACACGCCGGACGGTCCGCAATATGGCGTGACCTCCAATGGAGCCTGGTTCCCCATCGGTCCCGTCGGGAGCGATCCGTGAGAATCGGGCCCGACGCCCCCCTCGAGGTGCTCGAGCCGCATCTGCGCGCCCGGCTGCATCCGCTGGAGGGCCCCGACCTGGCCCGTCACCGCCCCCGGTCGGATCGGGACCTCAACCCCGGCGACGCGGTGCGCCCGTCCGGTGAGCTGACGGCAGCGGCGGTCCTGGCGGGGCTGATTCCGCGGCCGGAGGGACTGAGCGTCTTGCTGACCCGCCGGTCCGACGCCCTGCGCCGACATTCCGGCCAGGTCGCCTTTCCCGGAGGGCGCGCGGAGGCCGGGGAAACCCCCTGGCAGACGGCCCTGCGGGAGGCCGAGGAAGAGATCGGCCTGGCCCCCGATCATGTCCGATTGCTAGGGCTGGGGAACCGCTACGAGACCGGTACAGGCTATGCCGTGACGCCGGTGGTGGCGATCCTGTCCCCCGGCCTCGACCTGCGGGCGGACCCGTCGGAGGTGGCCGAGATCTTCGAGACGCCCTTCAACTTCCTGATGAACCCCGACAATCACGAGCGGCGGGTCTGGTCGGAACCCGGCTCCCCGGACCGCCACTATTATGCCATGCCGCATGAGGGACGGTTCATATGGGGGGCCACGGCGGGCATGCTGCGGGCCCTCTATGAGCAGCTGTTCGGCGACGAGGGCTGATCCCCCGTCGCCTCTCAATGCCGGTCAGCGCGGCTCCGTCCCGATGTGCGCCTTCAGCCAGTCCTCCACCGTGGCATGCCACTGGAGGGAGTTGGCCGGCTTCAGCACCCAGTGGTTCTCGTCCGGGAAATACAGGAACCGGCTCTCGATCCCCTTGCGTTGCAGGGCGGTGAACGCCGCCACGCCCTGGTCGAGGGTCACCCGGTAGTCCCTGGCCGAGTGGATCACCAGCATCGGCTTGTCCCAGTCCCCCACATGGTTGGCCGGATTGAAGCGCTCATAGGCCGCCGGGTCCGCAGGCGGCGTGGCATGATTGTTTTCCCATTCGGAGAACCACAGCTCCTCCGTGGCCGTACCGTTGAATCGGGTATCGTAGACGCCATCGTGATCCACGAGGCATTTCCAGGGCTTGGACCAGTTTCCTGCAATCCAGTAGACCATGTAGCCGCCATAGGAGGCCCCGAGCGCGCAGGCCCGGTCTCCGTCGATCCAGCTGTACTTTGCCTGGGCCGCGGCCCAGCCCTTCTGCAGGTCTTCCAGCGGGCGGTCACCCCAGTGGCCGGAGATCGTGTCCGTGAAGGCCTGGCCGTAGCCGGTGGATCCGTGGAAATCGATGAACACCACCGCATAGCCGCGCCCGGCATAGGTCTGCGGATTCCAGCGGAAGCTCCACCCGTCGCCGAACGAGCCCTGGGGGCCGCCATGGATGATGAAGGCCGTCGGGTAGGCCTTGCCCGGCTGCCAGCCATGGGGCCGCATCACGTACCCATGGACGGTCTCGCCGTTCCATCCGGCAAAGGTGAAGGGCTCGTAGTCGCTCATCGCCACGCCGGACAGGGCGGTCCGGTTCGCCTCGGTGAGGGGAACCAGCGCGCCCTTGTCGGGAAGTCGGTAGAGCTCCGATGGCGCTGCCAGGCTGTTGCGGGCGAGGACCACGGTCTTTCCCGCCAGATCGAACCCGTCCACGTGTCCGCCTGTCGTCAGGGGGCGGACCGCGCCGGTGGCGATGTCGAGACGGAACAGCCGCTGGGTCCCCGTGTCACCGGCGGTCAGGTAGAGGGCGCGGCCGTCTGACGACCAGGCGATCCTGTCGGCGGAGCGGTCGAAGCTGGTGTCCACCTCCCGGGTCTTGCCGGTCTTCAGGTCGCGCACCATCACGCCGAACCGGTCGGCCTCGAAGCCGGGGCGCTTCATGGCCCGCCAGGCCAGCTGGGACCCGTCCGGCGAATAGCTGGGCCCCACGTCCTCGGCGGGATTGTCCGGGGTGACGTTCACCGGCGGGCGAGACGCGTCCAGTGGGACGGTCCAGAGGTCGAAGTTCGTGCTCCAGGGCTCGGTCTTCCCCGCGACCCGGGCGGAGAAGGTGACCTCCCGACCGTCGGGGGAGAGGGCGAAGTCGTCATCATCGCCGAAGGGCTGGCTCGGGGAGTCCCCGTCAAAGCCGCGCATCAGGTCCGTGGCCGTGCCCGGAGTGTCCAGCTTGAGCGAGAACAGGTGATTGCGGGTCCCGTCGGCCCAGCTGTCCCAGTGCCGGATGAACAGGCGATCATAGACCGTGCCGTGGGCCTTGCCGGCCGCCTTGGCCGCCGTGCGGTCCACCGTACAGGCCAGCGTCGGGCAGTCGGGGAACACGCTGAGGGCCACCACGAGGCCGCGACCGTCGGGGGTGATCCGGAACTCGCCCACGTCCAGGGGCAGGCGGGTGATCTGCGTGGCCGTCGTCCCCGAGGCGTCCGTGCGCCAGACCTGGCTGGACCCCGAGCGGGTCGACAGGAAATAGACCGACTTGCCATCCGGCGACCAGCGGGGATGGTTGGCCCCGCCCGCGGAGGCTGCCAGCTTCACCGCCGGGGTGGCCCCGTCCGCCGCGACCTCCCAGATCGCCGAAACACCCTTGTTGGCTTCGAGATCCGTGGAGCGCTGGCTGAAGACCACTTTCCGTCCATCCGGGGACAGATGGGGGTCGCTGACCCGCTCCAGCGACACAAGGTCCTTTGCCGTGAAGGGCCGTCCGCCGGGGGCGTCCGCCTGCCCGAGGCCCGGGGTGGCGGCGGCAAGGGCGAGGGTGGCCGCGAGGAGCGGCAAGCAGCGGGACATCCGGGTCTCCATCATCGATTATGTGAGCGGACTATAACGGCGTCGGATCATCTTTCCCGCGGATTCTGCGATCCCGATGCGTCCGGACCCCCTTCATCCGCCCCGTCGCCCGAGGAAGTCGGCCAGCGCCGCCTTGAAGTGGTCCGTCTCGCCCGCTGCCGCGAACAGGTCTCGGGTGGCGTCGTCGTCTTCGGTCTGCCCGGCGTCGACCCGGGCAATCATCGCCTTGGCGTGGCGCTGCGACCATCCGGAGAGTTCCGCCAGGGCCAGGGCCTTCGCCGTCACGGCGGCCTCGAGCTGGCCCGCCGGATGGACCTCGGTCACCAACCCATGGTCGAAAGCCTGCCGGGCCGTGAGCATGGTGGCCCCCAGCAGCATGTCCGTTGCCCGGGCATGACCCACGACCCGCATCAGCCGTCGTGTATCGGACAGGCTGTACAGCAGGCCGAGCTTCGCCGGTGGCGCTCCGAACCGGGCCGTCTCGCCGCAGATGCGAAGGTCGCAGGACAGGGCGACCGCCAGCCCGGCCCCGATGCAGTAGCCGTCGATGCAGGCGATCACCGGCACGCCCAGCCCCTCGATGGCGGTCGTGGCTGTGTCGATGGCGCGGGTATAGGCAACAGCCGTCTCCCTCTGTCCGAAGACGCCGGGAAACTCCGAAATATCCGCGCCGGAGGCAAAGTGTCCGCCTGCGCCCCGGATCACCAGAACCCTCACGGCCGGAGCCGACGCCACCGCGGCCATGACCTCGGGCAGCGCGTGCCACATGGCAAGGTTCAGGGCATTGCGCTGCCGCGGGCGGTTCAGCACCAGGCGCGCCACCGGTCCGTCGATCTCGAGCAACAGGTCCCCGTCGGCAAAGGCTTTGGAAGGAGAGGCAGCCCGGAGAGAGTCGGTCGGCATGGGGGTGGCTTTCTGTGGCTTGGCAGCGGCGATCAGCCTAGCCCCGGGACGCCGGCCTGTCGCGGATCGTGAGGGGCCGGGCGATGGTGCGGACGGAGGGACTCGAACCCTCACGAGCATAGCCCAACGGATTTTAAGTCCGGTGCGTCTACCAATTCCGCCACGTCCGCACGGGCCAGACCTCATATCGGGATTGGTGGTTGAGGTCACCTGCCGTTCGCGACGCAAGTCCCTTGCCTCTGGCGAAAACTCTGGCAAGCATGCGCCTTAACAGTGATAAGTTGAGCGGAGACGACCATGCCTTCCGGCCATTTCGACTATGTGATCATCGGCGGCGGAAGTGCCGGAAGCGTGCTGGCAGCCCGACTCACCGAAGATCCTGACACCCGGGTCCTGCTGCTGGAAGCGGGCGGCACGAACACCTCGGTGCTGGTACGGATGCCGCTAGGCGTGGGGCAGCTGATCAAGGACCGCAACGATTTCAACTGGGGCTTCTGGACGGAGCCGGAGCCCCACATGAACGACCGCAAGCTCTGGTGGCCGAGGGGCAAGGGGCTGGGCGGCTCGTCCGCCATCAACGGCATGATCTATATCCGCGGCCATGCCCGGGACTATGACCAGTGGCGTCAGATGGGGCTGGCCGGCTGGTCCTATGCCGATGTGCTGCCCTACTTCCGGAAGTCCGAGGGATATCAGGACGGGGAGACCCCGTTCCACGGGGGGCATGGGCCGCTCAATGTCAGCTGGGGCGAGCGGGCTGAACGCCATCCCCTGTATCGCAGCATTGTCCAGGCGGGCGCGGAGGCCGGCCACCGCCTGACCGACGACTTCAACGGCGCCGAGCAGGAAGGCTTCGGCCGCTATCAGATGACGATCCGGGATGGCCGTCGCTGGAGCGCCGCCCAGGCCTATCTGGCCCCGGTGATGGGCAAGCGCTCCAATCTGACGGTCCAGACCGGGGCGCGGACGACCAAGATCCGGATCGAGAAGGGCCGCGCCGTGGGCGTGGACTATGTCCTCGGCAAGGGGGGAGACGTACTGACGGCCCATGCCGACCGTGAGGTGCTGCTGTGCGCCGGCGCGGTCCAGTCGCCGCAGATCCTGAACCTGTCCGGCGTGGGCGACCCGGATCGGCTGCGGTCGGCGGGGATCACGCCGATTCATGAACTCCGGGGAGTCGGAGAGAACCTGCAGGATCACCTGGACGTGGCGGTGAACTGGGCCTGCACCCAGCCGGTCACTCTCTACAACGACACCAAGGGGCTGAAGCGACTGGCGCTCGGCGTTCAGTACATGCTGACCGGCAAGGGCACAGGCCGTCAGAACGGGCTGGAAACCGGTGCCTTCCTCAAGTCCCGCCCGGATCTCGACCGGCCGGATCTCCAGCTGCACTTCGTCCTGGCCATCATGCAGGACCACGGCAAGGCCGAGGCCAGCCAGGACGGCTTCACCATGCATGTCTGCCAGCTGCGGCCGGAAAGCCGGGGCCGGGTTGGTGTCCGGTCCGCGGATCCGTTCGCGGATCCTACGATCCTCGCCAACTACCTCGCCACCGACGAGGACCGACGCGCCGTGCGGGAGGGGGTCCGGATTGCCCGGGACGTGGTGGCACAGTCCGCCATGCGGGAGTTCCGCGGCACCGAGCTGGCACCGGGCGAAGCCGTCCAGTCGGATGCGGATCTCGACGCCTGGATCCGGGCTCACGGGGAGACGATCTATCACCCGGTCGGCACCTGCAAGATGGGCCTGGAGACCGACCCGATGGCGGTGGTCGACCCGTCCATGAAGGTGTTCGGGCTGGAGGGACTGCGCGTCGTGGACGCCTCGGTCATGCCGACCCTCATCGGCGGCAACACCAATGCCCCGACCATCATGATCGCGGAGAAGATTGCCGACCAGCTGCGGGGCCGTGCGCCCCTCGCGCCGGAGGATCCGGGCGTGCCGTCCGCGGCCTGATCATCCGACGCCTCAGGCCACCCGTCGGCCGTTGTTCACCACAAGGCGCAGGTGCGGCGGGGATGCCGCCATACCGCGTTGCGCCGCGCCGGACGCCGGGATCAGCGCGGCCGCCGCCAGCGTGAGCTGCGACATCGGCCGTCCGGTCAGGAAGGGCGTGGGCGTCAGCAGCTGATAGAGGCCGATGAACCGGTCCGCCTCGCCGCTGGGTCCCTCCAGCGGGGCGAGGGTGATCTCCAGGTCCAGCCGGGTCCCGTGGATGCCCGCCGTCGAGGCTTGCAGCACGAGGGGCTGAGCGGTCTCACGCGCCTCGTCCAGGTGCGCCATGAGCTGATGGCGTTGATCCCTCTGCCAGAGGGCGACCAGTTCGGCGTCCCGAAGGTCACGACCGTGCAGCTGGGTCACCATTCCTCCGGCGAGACGGAAGGTCGCGCGCCCCTGCCGGTCACATCCCAGAATGAGAAGCTGTGACAGCAGCAGGCCGAATCCCATTGGGGACATGGCCGTGCGCCGGGGCAGACGTGCATCCGCGGGCTTCTGGCGACGCCATTCGTCCAGCAACCGTCGGGAATTCTCGTGCAACATCCAGCGCCCCCGCGCGAACCAACAAGGCTATCGCGGGGAAGTGGCAAATTACGTACCACCGCGCCCTGTGCCGAATTGGCGCAAGGGGCGGCGGGGCGCATGTCTCAGGCGTCAGGGCTTGGTGGGGCCCGGCCTGGTGGTCGACGTGATCTCGACCCGGTATTCCTTCTCGTCGGTCAGATAGGACTTCGCCGCGGCTTGCACGTCCTGCGGGGTGACGGCGCGCAGGTCGGAAAGGCTCGACCGGATGAGGTCCAGCATCCGGGGGTCGCCATAGGCTGCGGAGAGATGTCCCAACCAGTACTCATTGGTCTGCTGGGCCTTCAGGATCTGCTCCACCCGCGGATTGACCGCTCGGGTCAGCTCGTCCGCCGTGGGCGGTTTGTTGCGCAGGTCGGAGGTGATCGTGCTGACCGTGTGGAAGAAGCTGTCCAGCTTGTCCGGCGGGGTTTCCACGAAGTCGATGATGAAGCCGAAGCCGGGATAGGCCTCCGACGGCCGTGCTTCGCCCTGAGGACTGTAGGTCGCCCCCTGGGCCACGCGGACCTCGTCCAGCAGCCGGTTGGCCAGAACGTCCTGCGTCAGGCTGATCGTACGGGCGAGGCGCGGAGACGTGAAGACGTCCGGAATCCCCCAGGCGGCCAGGGCAACCGCCTGGTCGGCGCGGCCGCTGTGGTGGAGGATCGTCGGCGGTGCCCCGGCCTCCACCCTCGGGAAATGGACGGGATGAAGGGCCGCGCGGGCGGCCTCCAGGCTCGGCGCGGGTCGGGCCGGCAGGGCCCCGAAGGTCTTCGCGACCCCGGCAATGGCCTGGGCCTCGGTCATGTCACCGACGATCGTCACCTCGATCGGCCCCTTGGACAGTTGTGGTGACAGCAACTGGCGCAGATCGTCCATGTGCAGGCCCGGCAGGCCGGCGGCGTCGGGATAGCGGAACCGGCTGTCATGATCCGTCGCCAGCCACATGCTGTCCCGTGCCAGTACGCCCAGGGCCGTGGCTTCGAACTGGGGCAGGGCATTTCCCATGGCCACCTTCAGGCGCTCGAAGGCCTCGGGGCGCCAGCCGGCATCGGTGGCATAGGCCGCCAGTACCTGAAGCTGGACGTCGAGGTCCGCGGGTTTGGTGGTCCCGCGCAGGAACAGTCCGCCGTCGGATATCTCGAACCGGGCCTCATAGGTCTTGCCGTTCAGAATGCGCTCCATGTCCTCCTGGGTGATGAGGCGCAGTCCGCCAAGGGGCATGGCCTGGGAGGCCCAGCTGGCATTGGGCCGGTCACTGGGGAAGGCCGAGCGACCGTGGCCGATCTTCACTGACACCTGGACCTCGTCGGTCTTGAACTTGGTCGGCTTCAGCGTCAGGGCGACGCCATTGTCGAACAGGACCTGTTTGATCCCCAGATCGGCCTGGGCGCTGGTCCGGACGACCTTGCCGGGCGTCTTGCCGAAGGTCTGGTAGGGCCACGACACGTCCGCCTGTCGCACCGGTGCCGCGACCTTTGCGGCGGATGCGTCGGCGAAGGCTTTCGCCAGGGCCGCCTCTCCGCCCTCGATCACGGCGGGCGCGTTCATCTGCAGAAGCGGACCAGAGCCCGAGAACAGGCGGCGAGCGGCGCGGTTCACGTCTTCGACCGTCAGCTTCGCGGCGACGCTGTCAAACACGGCCAGATCGGTCTGGGGGGTGGTGAAGATGCGCTGCTCGTCCGCGGCATTGACCAGTTCGCTGGCGAGGTCCGGGGTTCGGCGGGTACCGGCTCCGGCGACCTCGTTGACGAGGCTGGTTCGGGTGTCGACCAGTTCACGCTTGAGTTCGTCCGGCAGGACGCCGAATTCAGTCAGTCGCCGCACCTCCGTCACCAGGGCCGTCACCCCGTCGCGCCACGTGTCCGGACTGGTGGAGCCACGGACACTGGTGACGTCGGCGGATCGGAACAGGGGCTCCGAGCCCGACCCGGCACTGAGGAACGGGGGATGGTCGCTGCGGGACAGCTTCTCCAGGCGCCGGTTCAGGACCGCCAGGGCGAGGCCGTCGACGGTCTCCCGGGCGCGACGTTCCGTTCCGTCTGCCGTCTCGTCGAAGGGCTTGAGCCAGCTGATCTCGATCGTGTTGGCCGCGCCGGGTATGACGAGCAGCTGGGTCCGCGCCGGACGCGGCGTCACCTTGCCGAGATCCGGTTCCGCCGTGGCGGGGCCCTTGGCCTTCCAGTCGGAGAAGCGGGCGACGATCTGAGCCTCGATGGCGGCGGGGTCCACGTCGCCCACAACGATCAGGGTGGTGCGTTCGGGACGGTAGTTGGCCTGGTAGTAGCGCGCGATCTCGCTCGCCGGAGCCGTCTTGATCACATCCACCTGTCCGATGGGAAACCGCGCCGCCGCCCTTTGACCTTCCAGCTGGGCCGTCAGCTTTGCCTTTGCCGCCCGGTAGCCGGGCGTGTCGCGCACGCGTTCTTCCGACAGGACCACGCCCCGCTCCGGCTCGACGGCGGCGGGGTCCAGGGCAAGTTCGCCCGCGGTTTCCCGCATCAGCATCAGGCCGGTGTCGAGGGTGTCCTTGTCGGTCTCCGGCAGATCCAGCATGTAGACCGTCTGGGTCCAGGCGGTGAACGCGTTGGTGTCCGGACCGAAGGCCAGGCCCTTGCGCTGCAGGATCTTGACCATCTCGTTGGCCGGGACGTGGGTGGAGCCCTTGAACGCCATGTGCTCGAGGAAGTGGGCCAGCCCCTGCTGCAGGTCCGATTCCTCCAGGGATCCCGAACCAATCCGGAGGCGAAGGGCCGCCTGGCCCTTCGGGGTCGCGTTGCGCAGGATCTGGTAGTGCATGCCGTTGGCGAGGACGCCGCTGCGGACAGCCGGATCGCCGGGAAGCGCGGCGGCAGCCGGCCCGGGGGAAGGGGCCTTTTGTGAGCTCTGCGCGGCTGGCGTCGTCTGCGCCCAGACTCCCATGGCTGATGCCGACAGGCTGACGGTGGAGAGAAGGAATACGGCCAGCGGGAGGGCGGGCTTGAAACGCGGCATGGGATCGTCCTCGGGTCCAGTGATCGGCAAGCTACGGATCGTCGTCGCGGCAGGTTGCGCAGCACCGTCGAATCCACATCGCAGAATGGCATGGTTCGACGCCGGCCGACGATGCCGAAACGTCGCGCCGGACCGCGGCACCGGATCCACGATTTGGCCCCCCGGCGGTGACGTTTCGGCGTGTGTTACGGTTAACGAACCTGTAAAGCCTGCGGGGTCACGGTACCGTGGCGCGGACGTCCTGCGGCGGGGCTGTCCGGACGGGCGTGTGTAAGAGTCGGGTCAAGGTCGATGAGTCAGGACCAGCACATCTCAGGCGGGGAAGGGCGGCGGTCCGAACCGTTGTTCCATGCGCCCTGGCCGAGCCTCGGGCTCGCGGCCCTGATCGTCATCAGTTATGCCGTCCAGAGTGCGATTCTGACGTCGCCCGACGCCCTGCAGCCCTACTGGTTTGCGCCGAGGGACCTGGCGAGCGGGCGGTACGAGGGGCTGATCACCTCCCTGTTCCTGCATGGCAGCTGGGCGCATGCCCTGGTGAATGCCGGGTTCGCCCTGGCCTTCGGAGCGCCCGTGGCAAGGCTTTTCGGTCTCGGTCCCCGGGGAGCACTGGGTTTCCTGGTGTTCTACCTGGTGTGCGGGGGGCTGGCCAATCTGGGCTTTGCCGTCCTGCCGCATCGGGTGGATGACGTGCTGGTAGGGGCCTCCGGCGCCGTGTCCGGCCTGGCCGGCGCAGCGGCGAGGCTGATGGGGCGACGGGATCCCGACCGACTGGCCGCCTTCTTCGGACCGGCGGTGGTCGGCATGACGGCGGCCTGGCTCACCTCCAACCTGCTCATCGGCCTGTTCGGGGTCACCGTGCTGAGTGGCGGGGCCCCGATCGCCTGGCAGGCGCATATTGCCGGCTACGTGGCCGGCCTGCTGCTCATCGGTCCGGTGGTCCGGCTTTTCCGTCTGCTTCCGGCCCCCTGACCTCACGACAGAATGTGTTGCCGAAACGCCTCTTCTGGAGGACGCTTTCCCCCGGTCCCATGGCAGCCGCTTCAGAGCCGCCAGGGTAGGGAGGTCGACATGCTGGTATCTCAATTGCTCAAGTCCAAGGGGGAGGCGGTCTTCACCGCCTCGCCGCATGAAACGCTGCAGGGCGCGGCCACCATGCTTCATGCCCGGAGGGTTGGGGCGATGGTCGTCACGGAAGGGGACCGCGTGGTGGGAATCCTCTCCGAACGGGACGTGGTGCGCGCTGTTTCCGAGCACGGGGGGGCGGCCCTGTCCCGGCCGATCTCGGACATCATGAGCCGCGACGTGATCTTCGCCGAGCCGAAGGAGTCCCTGGACCTGTTGCTGGAACGGATGACCGATCGCCGGATCCGCCACTTGCCGGTCTGCGTGGATGGCCGGTTGGTGGGGATCGTGTCGATCGGCGACCTGGTGAAGGCGAAGATCGCCGAGACCGAGGCCGAGGCGCAGACCCTGAAGGCCTATATCGCGGCGGGCTGAGCGGAGGGGACAGGCCCCGGGCCGGAGCCGGTGGTATCGGTCGGGGATACCGGTTCATGACGCATGCGGACAATTTCGGCCTTGCATCGTCAAATCGGGCTCGTTATACCCCGCCCTCCGCTTGAGACCGGCGGACAGATTGTGAGCGGCCAGCGGAATATCTGCTTGCTTTTTTCGCAAAAAGTTCTAGGTTTCACGCTTCCAATCGAATCGCCCAACGGACATGAGGGAAGCTCCTCGCGGCCCTGGGTGCATTCGTCGCTTCCATCGGATCCTCCGGGGTCAGTATACGGAAGCGGGTTGGTTCGCTTTTCTTGAAGAAGCGGGTTGACTTAAAGTTTTGAGCAGGTATTTCACCGGCTCCGCCAAGCTCAGGGCGCTAAACAAGCGGACCGAAAATCTTCGGATTATTTGGTTGACAAGCCGGAGTTCTTCTTTAGAACCACGCTTCCTTCGCCGGCCGGGCGCTAAACGGTTCGACTGCTTCGAAAAAAGTGGTTGACATGAAATTCCGGGGCGATTAGAAACCGCCCTCCTCGCCGCCGCCGGGCGCTAAACGGCGGGGCCACCGAGGTGGTCGGGTCTTTGACATTGTTGATCGGAAAGAGAAACGCAGGCGGCGGCGTCCTGGCGATGACCTCACGGGTCATCTCGACGCTAACGAATGCGGTCTCTTGAAAGACACCATGAATTACGCGCTGGCTTCGGTTGGCGCGCGAATTATGGGAACTCGTCAAGATATACGCAAACTAATGCCAGACGGTCTTCGGACCGTTGATGCTTAGGTTAGTGGTCAACTCAACCTGAGAGTTTGATCCTGGCTCAGAGCGAACGCTGGCGGCAGGCTTAACACATGCAAGTCGAACGCCCCGCAAGGGGAGTGGCGGACGGGTGAGTAACGCGTGGGAATGTGCCTTTAGGTTCGGAACAACACAGGGAAACTTGTGCTAATACCGGATGTGCCCTTCGGGGGAAAGATTTATCGCCTTTAGAGCAGCCCGCGTCTGATTAGCTAGTTGGTGAGGTAAAGGCTCACCAAGGCGACGATCAGTAGCTGGTCTGAGAGGACGACCAGCCACACTGGAACTGAGACACGGTCCAGACACCTACGGGTGGCAGCAGTCGAGAATTTTTCACAATGGGGGAAAC
>CAIQUG010000075.1 GCA_903874895.1 uncultured Caulobacterales bacterium
CCAAGGAAGTGACCGCAAACCGCGCAAAGCCCGTCGGTTACACCAGCCGGGCCCGGTCGACGGTGGGTGACACGGTGGCTGTCACGCACAATCGCCGCGCCTGACGGTTCCGTGCCCGGAAACGGGCGTCAGGACACCATGGCCAGGGGGCCGTCTCCCGCCGTTCGCTGGACCGAATCGGGCCAGATGGCGCCGGAGACATGGTCCCAGAGCGCGGTCACCTCGAGGGACGCAAGACTCGTCGGATCGATCTCCTGCGCAACCCGCCCCTCCCGAACCGAGTTCTGGTAGGCCGCCCGGTACCTCAGCCCTACCGGGGCCACCGGCAGGCCCATGTCGAGCAGAGCCTCGAACGTGTCGGAGATGATCCGCGGTTCCTCGCCATTACGACGGGAGGGCGCCTGGTTGATCAGGAACATCCCCCGCTTGTTCATGTTGCCCACGAGTTCGACGGTGCGGGTGATCGCCTTCAGATCGAAATAGCAGGGCCGTACCACGATCAGGCACAGGTCCGCCCAGCGCACGGCCTCGGCACATTCCAGATCCGTGGACGGACGGGTATCTATGACCATAAGGTCATAACCGTCCCGGGCAGCCGCAAGACGCTGTGTGAACAGGGTGCCGACCCTGGCTTCGGTCACCAGAGGAGTCTGGGCGAAATGCGACCGCTCCCGGGACCATTCAGAGGTCGAGCGCTGGGGGTCGAGGTCCGCAACGAGGGTCCGGCGGCCGCTCATTTCCGCCTGGACAGCCATATGCAGGGCGACCGTCGTCTTTCCGGTTCCGCCCTTTCTCGACAGCACGGCCAAGGTGCGCATGGTCTCTCCGCTCAGGCATTCGATCTGCTCATAGCGCCGGAAACCGCTAAGGGTTCCAGAGAGCGGCGCCATTTGCCCCCGTCCCGGATGGGATCTGCCCCAATCTCATCCATCTGGCCGCTTTGTGCCACAGTCGTGCGCAGAGGCCAATTAACCTTCTCACTGCCCTGCGATTCTCACAACGCGCGCGGCTTTTCCGGGGCCATTTTTTCTCCGGTATCACGTAATTAGATAATGATAAAACGTCTAATGATTGTTATTTCGACTTTCATTTGACTTACAAACAATTTTTGTTCTGCTATTGTTCACGTGCGCTTTCCGCTCCCCGACCCTACATCCGCAGGGCAAGCCAGCCCGCCAAGAAAGAGCTCCGTCGCGAATGACCGACCCATCCGCATTCATCCGCGTGCGCGGCGCCCGGGAACACAATCTCAAGGGCGTGGATGTCGACATTCCCCGCGGCCAGCTGGTGGTGCTGACGGGCCTGTCCGGCTCGGGAAAAAGCTCTCTGGCCTTCGACACGATCTATGCCGAAGGGCAGCGCCGCTACGTGGAAAGCCTGTCGGCCTACGCCCGGCAGTTCCTGGAACTCATGGGCAAGCCCGATGTGGACCTGATCGAAGGCCTCTCCCCGGCGATTTCCATCGAGCAGAAGACGACCTCGAAGAACCCCCGATCCACCGTCGGCACCGTCACGGAGATCCACGACTACATGCGTCTGCTCTGGGCGCGGGTGGGGGTCCCCTATTCCCCGGCCACAGGCCTGCCCATCGAGAGCCAGACCATCAGCCAGATGGTGGACAAGATCACCACGCTTCCGGAAGGCTCCCGCCTGAATCTGCTGGCACCGGTCATCCGCGGTCGGAAAGGCGAATACCGCAAGGAGATCGCCGAATGGCAGCGGGCCGGCTTCCAGCGGCTGAAGATCGACGGAACCCTCTACCTGATCGAGGAGGCTCCGACCCTCGACAAGAAGTTCAAGCACGACATCGACATCGTCGTGGACCGGATCGTGGTGAAGGGCGGGATCGAACAGCGGCTGGCGGACAGTCTGGAGACGGCACTCCGTCTGGCGGACGGCCTCGCGACGGCTGAATTCGCCGATCTCGCGGAGGGTGAAACAGAACCGCGCAAGATCCTGTTTTCCGAACGCTTTGCCTGTCCCGTCTCGGGGTTCACCATCACCGAGATCGAACCCCGGCTGTTCTCGTTCAACAATCCCTTCGGGGCCTGCCCCACCTGTGACGGCCTGGGTCAGAAGCTGACCTTCGACGCGGATCTGGTGGTGCCGGATCCCGACAAGTCCCTGCATCACGGGGCCGTGGCCCCCTGGGCCCGGGGCCCCTCACCCCTCTATACCCAGACCCTGCAGGCGCTGGCGCGTCACTATGGCTTCTCCATGGACGCCCCCTGGCGGGACCTGCCGGCCACGGCCCACAATGTGATCCTGCGAGGGACCGGGGCCGAAAAGATCAAGTTCGTCTATGACGACCAGGCCCGGCGCTACGAGGTGGTGAAGCCCTTCGAAGGCGTCATGCCCAATCTCGAACGCCGGTGGCGGGAGACCGACTCCGCCTGGGTCCGTGAAGAACTGGGCCGCTATCAGTCCGACACCCCCTGCGAGGCCTGCGGCGGGCAGAGGCTGAAGCCGGAGGCGCTCGCGGTGAAGATCGATGCCCGCTCCATCGCCGACGTGTCGCGCCTGTCCATCAAGGATGCCCGCGCGTGGTTCGAGGACGTGTCCAATCGCCTGTCCGCCAAGGACATGGAGATCGCCCGCCGGATCCTGAAGGAGATCAATGATCGCCTGCGGTTCCTGAACGATGTGGGGCTGGATTATCTCAGCCTGTCCCGGGCATCGGGAACCCTGTCCGGCGGAGAAAGCCAGCGGATCCGCCTGGCGTCGCAGATCGGGTCGGGTCTGACCGGCGTGCTCTACGTCCTGGACGAGCCGTCCATCGGTTTGCACCAGCGGGACAATACCCGCCTGCTGGTCTCGTTGAAGGGTCTGCGGGACCTCGGGAACTCGGTCCTCGTGGTGGAACACGACGAGGAAGCCATCCTGACCGCGGACTATGTCATCGACATGGGCCCCGCCGCCGGCATCCATGGGGGCGAGGTCGTGGCCCAGGGCAAGCCGCAGGACATCATGGATACGCCCGCCAGCCTGACGGGCCAGTATCTGACCGGGGCCCGGGACATTCCGATCCCGGAGACGCGGCGCAAGATCAATCGCAAGAAGCTGCTGCGGGTGGTCGGAGCGCGGGGCAACAACCTGAAATCCGTCACCGGCGAGATTCCGGTGGGGGTGTTCACCTGCATTACCGGCGTCTCCGGCGGCGGAAAGTCGACCTTCACCCTGGAGACTCTCTACAAGGCCGCGGCGCGGCGGCTCAACAACGCCTCCGATGCGCCCGCCCCCCACGACCGGATCGAGGGGCTGGAGCATTTCGACAAGGTCATCGACATCGACCAGAGCCCGATCGGCCGCACACCTCGGTCCAATCCCGCGACCTACACGGGGGCCTTCGGGCCGATCCGGGACTGGTTCGCCGGCCTGCCCGAGGCCAAGGTCCGCGGCTATGGCCCCGGCCGGTTCTCGTTCAACGTGAAGGGCGGCCGCTGCGAGGCCTGTCAGGGCGACGGGGTCATCAAGATCGAGATGCACTTCCTGCCGGATGTCTACGTCACCTGCGACATCTGCAAGGGCAAGCGCTACAATCGCGAAACCCTCGAGATCCTGTTCCGCGGCAAGTCCATCGCCGAGGTCCTGGACATGACCGTCGACGAGGCCGCCGACTTCTTCAAGGCCGTGCCCCCCATCCGCGACAAGATGGCCACCCTCAAGCGGGTCGGCCTCGGCTATGTGAAGGTGGGGCAACAGGCCACAACCCTGTCCGGCGGCGAGGCCCAGCGGGTGAAGCTGTCCAAGGAACTGTCCCGCCGCGCCACGGGCCGCACCCTCTATATCCTCGACGAGCCGACCACCGGCCTGCACTTCGAGGACACCCGCAAGCTGCTGGAAGTGCTGCACGAGCTGGTGGACCAGGGGAACACCGTGGTGGTGATCGAGCACAACCTCGACGTGGTGAAGACAGCCGACTGGCTGCTGGATTTCGGCCCCGAAGGCGGCGACGGCGGCGGCCTGATTGTCAGTCAGGGCACGCCGGAAACGGTGGCGGCCGATACGGACAGCTGGACCGGTCGCTATCTGGCGGATGTGCTCGCCCGACACGAGGCGCGGCGGCAAGCCCGGATCAGCGCCATCGACCGCCGGGTGGGCTGAACGGCCTCAAGGCGATCCCCTCGACGCGGGTCAACGGCGGCTGGGAGGTGGAGGCTCGGGGTCTGCGTCTCAGTCCCCGCGCCGGACCGACAGCAAGGCCTGAACCGCCGCGGCGCCGGGGGCCTGAAGGACCACGCTGATCAGGACCCCGACGACGGTCATCCACGCCGTGGAGAGCAGCGCCGCGGGCGAGGTGAAGCTGACCACGTGGGACGGGTCCACCAGCTGGAAGACGGACCCGATCACGGCTCCGAGGATGTAGATCAGGACGCCCAGAATTCCCGCCATGACATAGGCCCCCAACAGCACCCAGTGACGACCGGCCGTCATGCGCCAGCCGTGACTCAGGGCAAACCGCCCCTCGACCTGGGTCAGCGCCGGGATCAGGGAGATGCGGACGGCCAGGTAGCCGCCGGCGGCGACCACGACGGCGAAATAGACGGCGGCGATCAGCACACCCGCGGACCCGGCGCTGCCTGCCAGCAGCGATACACCGCCGCCGACCACGGAGACCACAAGGGTCCCGAGCAACAGGGCCGCCATCCCAAGCAGATTGACCCCGAACATCCGCAGCTCCTCCACCCCGATCCGCAGGTAATGCGGACCGGTGGTCAGGGGCTGGCTGACCGCCCGGAACACCGCCGTCATCAGAATCGCCTGCACGGCCAGATCAAACGGCACCAGGCCCAACAGCGTGGGAAGCAGCGGCTCGGCCACGTGACTGAGTTCGTCAACCGAGCGCCCCGCTGCGACGGCGGCCATGAAGGCGGTGAGCTGCGGCCCGGACACGGCGTTCATCACGAACACCGCGATCAGGGTGAACCCGACCCGCACGGCAGCCCACGCCGCGACGGCGCGGGGGTGCTCTCGGGTCAGCCGGAAACCTTCAAGGGCGACATCGGTCGCCGGAAATTCGTTCATGGTCCGGATCTTTCACGGGTTTGCGGTCAATGCCACGACGGGATCGCGCAACGGGCCCGCTTCAATCACCGACCCGCCGTCTGCTGGCAAGGGCATAGACGCAAAACGGGCACCCTCGGAAAGGCCACGTCTCAGTCGACGTCCTGCGTCATCGACTTCAAAGCCCGGGCTGCGGGGGCCTGCAGCACCACGGCACCGATCACCGAAGCCACGCTCACGGGTGCCAGACCGACGAGAACCGCAGGCCACGCCATCCGCGCCAGGGCCAGTGCATCGCCGTGATTGGCCACGACGGCCGGTCCGCCGGACGCGATGAACACCAGCCCGCCCAGAACGATGCCGACCACCAGCAGGGCGAGCGATGCCACGAGGTAAAGAAAATAGGCGAGCACATAGGTCCCGGCCAGCCGCCAGACCTGCCCCCGGGTCTGGGTCCAGGACTCGAAGAACCGGAAGTCGCCGGCCATAAAGGTCATGGGTGCCGCGAGGGAGAGCCGGATTGCCAGATAGATCATCCCCCCGCCACCAAACCCGACACCGATGATCACGGCCCACAGGATGGCCTTGCCGATCTCGGCCGAGTGGATCCCGGCGGCGGCGATGCCGATCGCGGTGAAGGTCACCACGAACAGCACCCAGGCGATCATCGCCCCGGCCAGGACCAGCCCGCTGACCATCTGGATGAGGAACATGCGGAATTCGTCGCCGCCGAAGCCCAGATACCCGAAGCTCCGACTGTCCGGCCGCAGCACGGCGCGCAGCACGGCGGCCCCCAGCACCGCGTGCAGGGTCGCGGTCAGTGGCGTCAGCAACAGCTGTGTGCCTCGCACCTTCTCGGCAAGGGGCTGGAGGACCCCGGGACTCACCCGGGCCTGCAGCGCGGTCACCAGACTGCCGAAATCCGGAGCCAGCACACTCCATACCAGGCCCAGCCCGACGGCGGCGGCCAGAACGACCAGTCCCGCCCAGATGACGAGGACGTCCGGCCTGCGCCGAAGGATCCGGAAGCCTTCCAGAGCCGCATCCGTCGGGGAGAAGGTCCGGCTCACCCCTCCTGCCCTTCCGCGGTACCGATGGCCTCCCGCGCCGGCGGCAAGGCGGGCGTGAGGGTTTCGATCGGCAGGGGCGGCGGTGCAGCGTCATTGGCGGCCACCGCAGGCGTCAGGTCGCTCCCCGTCCGGTGAAACGGCCGCGGGGGGAGAAAGGCGATCACCTGAACCGGCGGCGGTGCATCCTGCAGCGTCGGCGCCATGGCCATGACCCGGGAAAGGTCGGCAGCCTCTGCCACATCCTCGGCATTCGCCGCCAGCGGCAGCACCGCCGCGGGGGCCGTGTACGGCGCGGCTGACACCGGAGCCGCCGTGTCCTCGGCCACGGGGACGGGGTCGGAAACGGATCCTGGTGCCGGAGGTGGCTGAAATACCGTTTCAGGCGCGGACACAGCCATCATGTCCGGCGGCACGACGCCGCTGAGCCAGAACATGTCCGCCAGGTCCTCGCCATCTGTCCGGCCGTCACCCGTCACAACGGCTTCGGCGGAATGGTCCACAGAGGTCGGCGCGAGGGCTGGCACCAGAGTCCGCGCGATCGCCGAATCCGGGTCCGGCTCGACCGTCGCGGTGCCCGTCGCGAGGTCGGCGATCTGCTGCGGCTTCGCGTCGTCGCCGGCACGGACGGAATGGTCCGGCACAGCCCAGTCGGCATCTGGAGCCAGCAGCATCGGATGTTCAAGGGCCGTCACGGCCGGATCAATGGGCGAACGGGCATGCTCATGCCCCTCCCCGTCGAACACCGGCGGATGAGCTGCGGGCCCGGCCATGGTGGAGGCAGGCTCATAGCGCTGAGCATAGCGCTGGGCCATGACCTCGATCTCCGGCCACACGCCGGCGGGTGCCGGGGTCGGGACGATCGTTGCCGGCTCTCCGAAGGCCTGGCCGGAGGTGTCGAACGCCACCGACCGGTGATCCGGCCAGTCGATCCGGTCGGTGCCGATCTGGTACGCAGCGACACTGCGTCGGGTCCGGGCGGCGACAGCCCCCTCATCTGCAGGATCGGCGGCGTCATCCCGATCATTGGCCGCCATGGCGGCGTCCCGCTCATCGGCCGGCATATGGCCGGTCTCGACAAGATCGGCCACCACCCGCAGGACGGGCTTGCGACGGGCGACGGCGACCACGTCCGGCCGCCAGGCGAGATAGAGGTGCGTCAGAACGCCCGCGAACAGAGTGGGCATCAGCGCCCCATGGAACAGCCCGGAGAGGACGGTCCCGATCGCGGCATCGACCAACGGCCACCGCCCTCCCCCCAGGGTGAACGTGCCGAGGTCCTGGAGATTGGCTAGCGCCGCCGCCCCAAGGGCGACAGGATACAGCAGCAGGATCGCCGCCAGCGGAGCCGCGACCGCCAGAAGGCGATTGTGGGTCATCGGCCATGTCTGGAACAGCTGGATCCTGTCCTCGGCCACCGACGCGACACCACCGAGGGCGACGCGCAGGGCGACAACCGGGTAGAGGGCAAGGACACCCAGTCCGCAATAGGCACCGTAGCGCAGGGCACCGAGCACACTCAGCTCCCCCTGGCTGCGGAAGACGAAGGCCACGGCCGCAGCGATCATCGACGCCGGGGCGAGAAACAGCACGGCCAGGAGGAACATCAGGATGGCGAGGCCCAGCATCCGGACCTCTCCGGCCCCGAGGCGCAGGCCGCCCACACCGTGCCGGTACCGGCGTCCCTCAGGGTTGCCGTATCGATTGAGTGCGGAGCGATAGAGGCCCGCCGTCAGGGGCGCGAACATCGCGGCGGACCAGAGCCCGCCGCCGGCCATCAGGGCCATGCCCAGATCCCGCGAAACCGGGCCATGCTCCCCAAAGAACATCACCGCCGGCCCGATCACGGACAGCGAAAGGACGAACCAAGAATCCCGCCAGGCCGCCAGACTGAAGTTCAGCGCCCGTTCGAGACTGGTCACCCGGACCGACCGGGCTGAAGACATGCCACTACCCCACACTAGGGCGCCAGACCGACGCTTATGAAGACATTAACGAATTTTCTCCCGTCGGGACACGAAAGTTTTGTGCAAATGACGCGCCACGGCCAACTGTTGCGGCAAAGCGGCGGTTGATCCTCGAAGTCATTTGCCTATGTTCCGGCCATGACCCTGAATCCCATTCATATTATCGGTGCAGGCCTCGCCGGATCCGAAGCGGCCTGGCAGATCGCCGAGGCGGGTGTCCCCGTCGTCCTGCACGAGATGCGGCCGGTCCGGGCGACCCCTGTGCACCAGACAAGCGGCTGCGCCGAACTCGTCTGCTCCAACTCCTTCCGGTCCGATGACTGGGAATTCAATGCCGTCGGCCTGCTCCATGCAGAGATGCGCCGGCTGAATTCCCTGATCCTGCGGGCGGCCGACCAGCACCAGGTCCCGGCCGGCGGGGCCCTGGCCGTGGACCGGGACGGATTCTCACAGGCCGTCACGACGGCCCTGACCAACCACCCCCGGATCACTCTGGCGCGGGGCGAAGTGGCCGGCTGGCCCGACGCGGATTGGGGCCAGACCATCATCGCGTCCGGCCCCCTGACGTCGGAGCCCCTGTCGCAGGCCATCCTCGCCCGGACGGGGGAGGATACGCTGGCCTTCTTCGACGCCATCGCGCCGATCCTGCATGCGGACAGCATCGACATGTCGATCGCCTGGCGACAGTCCCGCTACGACAAGGAAGGACCTGGCGGCGACGCGGCGGCCTACATCAACTGCCCCCTGAACCGGGAGCAGTACGACGCCTTTGTCCAGGCCCTGATCGACGGACCGAAGGCCGAGTTCCGGGACTGGGAAAAGGACACGCCCTACTTCGACGGTTGCCTGCCCATCGAAGTCATGGCCGAACGCGGGCGCGAGACCCTGCGCCATGGCCCCATGAAGCCGGTCGGGCTCACCAATCCCCATGCGCCCCTGGAAAAGCCCTATGCGGTGGTCCAGCTGCGGCAGGACAATGCGCTGGGCACGCTGTACAACATCGTCGGCTTCCAGACGAAGCTGAAGCACGCCGCCCAGGTGGAGGTGTTCCGGAAAATTCCCGGACTGGGGGACGCCCAGTTTGCCCGTCTGGGCGGTCTGCACCGCAACACCTTCATCCAGTCTCCCCGACTGCTGGACGCCCAGCTTCGCCTGAAGAGCGAGCCGCGGATCCGGTTCGCGGGACAGATCACCGGGGTCGAAGGCTATGTGGAAAGCGCCGCCATCGGGCTCCTGAGCGGACGCTTCGCCGCTGCAAATGCCCTGGGCGAGGACCTCGCCGCGCCGCCGCCGACCACGGCCCTGGGGGCGCTGATCGCCCATGTGACCGGAGGACACCTGACCGACGGAAAGGGGTCCTTCCAGCCGATGAACGTCAATTACGGCCTGCTGCCGCCGGTCGAGGCTCCGCGCCGGTCCGAGGACGGCCGCAAACTCGCGCCCCCCGAGCGGGGCCGGGCGAAGAAGCGGCTGATGAGCCTGCGGGCGCTGGCGGACCTCGAAGCCTGGCAATCCGCCGTGTCCGTCGAACCGCAGCCGGCCTAGATCCGACCTCTGGCCACGGCCAGCGTCACGCGCAGCCGTCGCCCCAGGGGACCGCGGCGAGGGTCCAGAGCCAGGGCGGCCTGGGTGATCGCCGGGAAGGCGGCCGGGGACAGGCGCGGCGCGGTACGGGCGGCCCGCTGCAGCTGGCCCAGCTTGTGACCCAGATGCCGGATCACCTCGTCCGGGGAGTCCGCCGACTCCATGAGGTCGCGCCAGGTCCGTGGCCACCAGGGCGGCGCGGCACCTTTCACCGCCTCCCGGTGCGCCAGTCTTGCCAAACCGCACAGTCGCGCGGCCGGGGCGACGGCCTCCCGGTCCACGGCCGCATCCAGCCGGGTCGCGACTGTGGTCAGCAGGGACACGTCGAGATCATCGAGATAGAGGTCGAGCGCCGCCTCGTCCTCGAACCAGGGATCGGCGAGTTCGACATGCCGCGCAGCGATCATCGCCTCGACGGCAGCCAGGGGAATTCGGCCCTGGGCCAGCGCGGGAGACAGGGCGGTCAGGACGGGGTGCTCGCCTCCGGCGGCTCCCTCGGCGAGGGCCTCGCAGCGCTCCCGCCACCAGGCCAGCCGGATTTCCGCCATCAGGGGATTTGTCGCACGCTGGGGCACGGCACCCAGCTCCAGGTCCAGGGCGTAGAGCGCCACCACGTCGGCCCGGGCCGAAGGGTCTGATATGAACCGCGACGCCAGCCACCGGTCAGTATCGGCGAGCTTGAGACGGCTGTCGAGGTCGGTGGCCATCGGGACGTCTGCGGCCGGACGAAGCGCAATGGCTCCATCCGACCGCTCCGGTCCGGTTGTCGGATCAACGCTGGTCGTCAGCTGAAGATCGTCTGGTTCATGGTCATGGCCGTCAGCATCGGAATGGACAGCAGGAGGTTGGTCCGCGAGAACAGCATCGCCGTGCGGCCCGCCCGCGCCTTGGCATCGGCATCACCCTCGACCATGCCGAGCGCGATCTTCTGGTTCGGCCAGATGAACACCCACACATTGATGAACATGATCGTCGCCAGCCACATGCCGACACCGATGAACACCACCCGCGGGTCATGGAAGCCGCTGGTGGCCCCCAGGGTATAGGCGTCGAACAGATAGCCCCGGCTCCAGGCCAGGATCACGCCCAGCGCCCAGGTCGCCAGAGCGGCCCAGCGGAACCAGAACAGGGCTTCCGGCGCGATGTACTTCGATACGGCAGGCTTCAGCTCCGCCGGAATCTCCGGCATCTTCCGGATCTGGACGAAGTTGAAATAGTAGAGCAGCCCGATCCAGAGGATGCCCGCGAAGGTGTGCGCCCAGCGCAGCACCGCCTGGACGTAATTGCCATGAACGTCCAGCACACCGTGGTACATCTTCTCGTAATGCATGCCGTAGCCGACCAGGAAGACCAGCGCGATCAGGCAGCTGAGAATGATCGTGTTGCGGAAATTCGAGAGAATACCAGCCATGGTTACCCCATCAGATGTGTGATCCCGGTCGCCGGAGCATCGGGAATTTGATTACGCTATAAGCCTGTTCGACGCAGGATGCAGCCGGATTTTGCGCGAGCGCAATTTCCGGCACGGATTTCCGTCATTCCACCGGGCGGAGCGCCGCCGCCACCCGCCGCCCGTCCCGCGCCAGAAGATTGTAGAGTCGTGCCGCTTCCGCCGTCGTCAGGACCTCCAGACCCAGTCCCGCCAGGCGCAGGGCCTCGCGAAGGGCGGCCGGGGGTGGCTGCAGCCGGGCACCGGTTCCGAGGATCAGGAATTCCACATCCGCCCGCGGCGCGGCCAGGACCGCGGCGACGGACTCCGCCGTTCCCTCCCCGCTCCAGTCCGTGACCTGATCGGCCAGGATCAGGACAGGACCCTCGTGACGGTGCCCTTCGATGCGGAACCCGCCCCGGCCGAAGGCCTCGATCGCCGGCGGTTGCCTGAGCTCCGCCATGACTGCCTCAGCCGTTCTGGCCGCGGGACGCCTTCAGGGCCGCAGCCTTCTGGGCCATGGCCGCCTGGGCAGCGCTGCCCACCAGACCCGGCTCGTCATCGTCGCCCGACTTGACGCCCCACAGGAGGATGATCGGCGACGCCACATAGATGGAGGAGTAGGTGCCGATGGAAATGCCGAAGATCAGGGCAATGGCGAAGGTCCGCAGGGCATCCCCGCCGAATATGGCCAGTCCGAACAGGGCGAGCAGCGCCGTCAGTCCGGTGATGATCGTTCGGGACAGGGTCTCGTTGATCGAAAGCTCGATGACATCCCGCAGGGGCATCTTGCGGAACTTCCGCAGGTTCTCCCGAAGCCGGTCGAACACGACCACCGTATCATTCATCGAATAGCCGATGATCGTCAGGATGGCGGCGATGGACGTCAGGGTGAACTCCAGCTTGAAGATGGCAAACACGCCGAAGGTCAGGATCACGTCGTGGAACAGGGCGGCGACGGCGCCCAGCCCGAACTGCAGCTGGTAGCGGAACCAGATGAACAGCAGCATCAGGAAGATGGCGACGCCCAGGGCCACGATGCCGCTCCGGAACAGCTCCCCGGAGACCTTCGGGCCGACGACGGAGGTGTTGGAGAACTGGACCGGGGCCGGGGCCAGCACGGTCCGCAGGCGCTGGGTCACGGCCGTGACGGTCTGGGCGGGATCGGCGCCGCTGGGGGTCTGGAACTTGATCTCCACCGCACCGGCTGTGCCGAAGGTCTGCACTTCCACGTCGCCCAGGTGCATGGCGTTGAGGGCAGAGCGAACCGCCGCCGCATCCACCGGTCTGCCCGGCGTGGCCACGTCGACCACCGTTCCGCCCTTGAAGTCGATCCCCAGGGTCAGCCCCTGGGTGAAGCAGAGGGCCAGCGAGCCGATCACGGCCACCACCGACAGGAAGCCCATCAGGCGGGCCACCCCGACGAAGTGGAGGTTGGTCTTGGCAGGCAGCAGGCGGATCAGGGGCCAACGCAGCATGGAGCGGGCTCTCTCTTGCTCTTGCGAACTCATAGGATCGGCAGGGTCTTGGGCTTGAACGTGCGGAACCACCACCCGATCAGGACCTGGGTGACCACCACCGCAGTGAAGACCGACGTCAGCACGCCGAAGCCGAGGGTCCAGGCAAAGCCCTTTACCGTGCCGGTCCCGGCGAGGAACATGATCACCGCGGCGATCAGGGTCGTGACGTTGGCGTCGAAGATCGTGACCCACGCCCGGCGGAAGCCCGCATCGGCGGCCAGCAGGGGCGAGCGCCCGGCCCGGGCCTCCTCCCGCATCCGCTCGTAGGTGAGCACGTTGGCGTCCACGGCCACGGCCAGGGTCAGGATCAACCCGGCGATGCCGGGCAGGGTCAGGGTCGCCTGGGTGAGCGACATCAGCCCCACGATCAGGAAGCCGTTGACGATCAGCGCAATGGCCGCGAACACCCCGAAAAGCCCATAGGACAGGATGATGAAGGCAAAGATCGCCGCCGCACCGATGGCCAGGGACGTCTCCCCCGCGCGGATGGAGTCGGCCCCGAGCTCCGCGCCCACGGTCCGCTGTTCCTGGACATTCAGCTTGGCCGGAAGGGCACCGGACCGGAGCATGTTGGCCAGTTCGTTCGCGCTTTCCTGGGTGAAGTTGCCGGTGATCTCACCGGACCCGCCGAGGATCGGATTGATGATGGTCGGGGCGGACAACACCCGGTCGTCCAGCACGATGGCAAAGCGCTTGTTGACGTTGTCCTGGGTCACCTGCGCGAACCTGCGGGTGCCGAGACCGTTGAAACGGAAGTTGAGGGACGGACGACCGTTCTGGTCGAAGGACGGCCGCGCATCGGTCAGCATGTCGCCGGACACGTCCACCCGGCGCTTCACCACCACGCCGTTGCGGTCATAGGCCTCGTCCGACGGCAGCAGCGTGCTGCCGGGGGGAACCCGACCGGCCGCGGCCTCTTCCGCCGTCACGCTGTCATCCACCATCTGGAAGGTCAGCTTCGCGGTCTTGCCGATCACGGCCTTCAGCTTTTCCGGGTCGCTCTCGCCCGGGGCCTCGATGACGATGCGGGTGGTGCCGCTGCGGGTGATGGACGGCTCCCGCGTGCCCAGCTGGTCGATCCGCTTGCGGATGATCTCGATGGACTGTTCCACAGCCTGGTTGACCGCTGCGGCGTCCGCCTGCGGCGGCGGGGCCAGGCTCAGGGTCTGGTTCGGCAGCTGCGTGACGAGCAGGTCACGCCCACCGCTGGCCGTCGGCGCAGACAGCTTCACCAGTTCCTTGAAGGCGGCATCCATCCGGCTGGCATCGGTGACCCGCACCGTCACGGCCGTCGGCGACGCCGCCAGACCGGTGAAGGCGATCTGCTGCTGGCCGAGCACCCGGCGGACATCCTCCGTCAGATTGTTCAGCTTCTCCTGCTTCAGCTGGACGGTGTCGACCTCCAGCAGCAGATAGGATCCGCCCTGCAGGTCGAGGCCCAGATTGAGGCGCGCCGCCGGCACCCAGCCCGGAAGGCTGTCGGTGACCGATCGCGGCAGAAGATTGGGAAGGGTGAAGACGACGCCGAACAGCAGGGCGAAAACGACGAGGGCGACCTTCCAGGGCCTGAGCTGAAGCATGGAGGCGGTCTTCTCAGCCCTTGGCGTCGTTGGCCACGGTCTCGGTGCGGGAGCGCACTTCGGAGACCATGGACTTCACGACCTTGATGTTCACGCCGGTGGCGATCTCGACCTGGGCCTCGGTCTCGTCGACCCGGGTGACCTTGCCGATGACGCCGGAGTTCAGCACGACCGTATCGCCGCGCTTCAGGGCCGACACCATGGTCTGGTGCTCCTTCATGCGCTTCTGCTGCGGGCGGATGATCATGAAATAGAACAGACCGAACAGCGGGATCATGATCACCAGCGGATTTCCGGCGAGGAAATCCATCGACCCGCCCGCAGGTGCGCCGGGGGCCGGGGTTTGAGCCTGGGCGATGGATGCGATCATGGGGACTCCAGTCGTCAATCTCGGTCAGTCCGTCGAAAAGACGGTTCGGAAGGCGCGGAAGCTATGCGCTGCGGTTGCGTTTTGCAATGCACAGCCGTTCAGGCTAGGGAAATCCCCGTGACCGACCCTTCCCTCCTCCTCCTGCTGACACGGATCGCCGACGCGCTGGACCGTCTGGCCCCGCCTCCGCGACCGGTCTGGGACCTGTCCAGGTCCCGCCTGTTCCGCTGCGACGGCGAGAGCCTCGCGCTGACCGCGGCACCGGACTATCCGCTGCCGGTGGAGCTGCTGCTGGGCGTGGACCGGCAGAAGCGCATCTTCCAGGCCAATCTGGATCGCTTTGCCCGCGGTCTGCCCGCCAATGCCGCCCTGCTGTGGGGCGCGCGAGGGACGGGGAAGAGCTCGATGGTCAAGGCGGCGTTCATGGCCGCGACGCAGGACCACCCGCACCTGCGGCTGATCGAGATCGAAGCCGACGACCTCGCGGCCCTGCCCCGGCTGTTCTCCGTCCTGCGGACGGTACCCGAACAGGTGGTGGTGTTCTGCGACGACCTCTCCTTCGAGGAAGGGGCCGGGACCGCCAAGGCACTGAAATCGGCCCTCGAGGGCGGCGTCGCCGGGCCACCCGCCAACGTCCTGTTCGTCGCCACCTCCAACCGCCGGCACCTGATGCCCCGGGAGCACGCCTCCGACGACGCCATCGCCGCGGCGGAGGATGCGGAGGAAACGGTGTCTGTCTCGGATCGCTTCGGCCTCTGGATCGGCTTTCCGCCCATGGACCAGCCGACCTATCTGTCGGCTGTCACGGCTTATGCGGCCAAGGCGGACCTGACCGCGCCGGATCTGGAGCGCCGGGCCCTGCAGTGGGCCATCCAGCGGGGCGGGCGCTCGGGTCGGGTGGCGATGCAGTTCATCCGTGATCTGGCCGGCGAAATGGGGCAACCCCTGCCCTTTTGAGGATGGTTCCTCCGACCCGGGTCGTCAGCGATTGTCGCCGGGGGCGAGGATCAGCAGCGGGTTCACCGGGCGATGCTTCTCGGTCGGTGCGGCACGGTAGCGGAGCTCGAAGTGAAGCTGCGGCTGGGCGAAGTTCTGACCCTGGCCGATGCAGGCAATGACCTGCCCCTTCTTCACCTTCTCCTCGTTCTTCACCAGCGAGCGCGACAGCTGGCCGTACACCGAAGCCCAGTTGTCATCATAGTGCTTCAACAGGACGGTCTTGCCCTGCCCTGCCACGGCCCCGTTGAACACCACATGGCCGTCGGCGGTCGCCACCACGGGGGTGCCAAAGGCCGCGCCGATGTCGACGCCGTCGTTCTGTGCCAGCGTCGGCTTCGGTCCGAAGGTGGAGAGGACTGGCCCCTTCACCGGCCAGACGAAGCGACCACCGCCGGATTCGACGGCTGCGGTCTCGAAGGGTGACTGGGCGACGGGGGGCGGTTCGTTGGAGGGCTGTGCGGGGCTGTCCGGCGCGATGGCCGTCGGGCTGCGCTCCACCGCGGCATAGGCGTCCGCCACCGTGTGGGCCGGCCGACGGGTGCGCGCGGCCACCGGGGCCGGGCCGCAGCCCACCGCCGCCGCCTCGGCCGCGGAGGCCTCGGACACCGGCGGAGGAACATAGGCCGGGCGGGTCATCGCAGGAGCCGAAGATGATGAAGCGGTCGTGGACGTCGAGGTTCCTGATCGCACCGGGCGGGCGGGGGGCGGCTCGGCCGGTTCGCCGCTGACGGCCGCCAGGGTCGGCGTCGGCCCCGGTGGCGTGAACCCTGTATCCTTCGCCCCTGACGGCAGGGACAGGGGCTGACCGACGCGGAGACGGGACTGGAGGGTGAGGTCGTTCAGGGTTGCCAGGCTGCGCACGTCCACCAGGAACCGGCGGGACACGCCGAACAGCGTATCCCCCTCCTGCACGACGTAGCTGGCGGGCCGCGGCACGGTCAGGACCTGTCCGGCGCGCAACTCGTAGGGGGGCGTCAGATTGTTCGTGTCGATGATGCCGCGCACCGGGGCACGGTTGCGGGCAGCCACATCGTAGATGGTCTCGCCGGAGCGCACGGTGACCCGCAGAGGCGCGGGCACTGGCACCGGCTGAGGTTCCGGCTTCACAGGCGGCAGAGGGGTCGGGTCCTGAACCGGCGCCGGTGACGTCGCCTGAGGAGCGGCCGCACGCGCCACCGGCTGAGGGCTGGCCGCGGTGTTGGACGCAATCTGGAATCGGGGGGCGACCGGGACGAGTCTCCCTGATCCGGGGGCGTCTCCTTCGCGGACCGGATACTGCGGCGAAGCGGCGCAGGCCCCACTGGCAAGGGCCGCAACGCACACGAGGCCTTTGGAGAGGGATCGAACGACCGTCATATTTGCTCCGGCAATGCCCCTTCGAGGACGCTCCATCGAAGAGCCCGATATTTGGTTACTGAATAGTGACCAGCCTGTGGCCAATCCACAGCGAACGGCAAATCGACCGCGCCGCGGAGGCGATATTGTCCTCACAATTCGCGCGCCACGCCGGGAAGCAGAGGGACGAAGCGAACGTCCCCCATGTCCTCCACCCGGAATTCGCCGGAGCCGTCACCCACATAACGCTTCAGCACCTGGACCGGCCCGCGGCCCACCGGAGCCACCAGAATGCCGTTGGGCTTGAGCTGGGCCAACAGGGCCCGCGGCGTCTCCGGCGCGGCGGCGGTCACGAGGATGCGATCGAAGGGAGCCTGCTCCGGCCAGCCGTCGAAACCGTCGGAAAACCGCGTGATCACGTTCAGGATACCCAGCGTCTTGATCCGATGCTCCGCCTCCTGGAGCAGGGTGCGATACCGCTCCAGCGAATAGACCAGCCGGGCGATCCGGGCGAGGACCGCGGTCTGGTAGCCGGAGCCGGTGCCGATCTCCAGCACCCGGGAGCGGCTGTCGACACTCAGGGCCTGGGTCATCAGGCCGACGATCAGCGGCTGGCTGATGGTCTGGCCGCAGGCGATCGGCAGGGCCGAGTCCTCCCACGACCTTTCCTGGAACAGCTCGGGCACGAACAGGTCGCGGGGGGTCTTCTCCACTGCAGAGAGGACGGCCGGATCCGACACGCCGCCCGAGCGAAGGCCCAGGATCAGCCGCGCCCGGCGGGTCTCGGCATCATCGATGTCTTCGCCGCTCACAGGTCACCCGCAGGATGGAAAGCCGGGGGCGCGCCACCCAGCAGCCCCTTCAACCGGGCGACGGTCTCCAGGTGGGTCAGGTCGATGTGCAGCGGCGTGACCGAGATCCGACCGCCATAGACCGCGGCGAGGTCCACCCCCTCCGGCGGCGTCGACAGCTGACCCTGGAAGCCGAGCCAGAAGTAGTCCCGTCCCCGCAGATCGGTCCGTCGCTCGAAATGCAGATGGTGCTGGTCGCGGGCCCCCTGATGGGTCACCTCCACGCCGGTCACGGCGTCGACGGCCACGGGCGGAAAATTGACATTCAGGATGACATTGGCCGGCCAGCCGAGTTCGATCAGGCGCTGGATCAGGCCCGGGCCGAAATGCTCCGCCACCTCGAACGACGCCACCACGCGATCGTCAAAGCGCATCAGCGCCTGGGACAGGGCGATGGACGGCACCCCCATGGCCATGCCCTGCAGGGCCCCGGCGACAGTGCCCGACAGGGTCACGTCCTCCGCCAGGTTCTGGCCCCGGTTCACGCCCGACAGGACGAGGTCCGGCTTGCCGCCGGTCACCAGCTCCTGAATGGCGATCATGGCGCAGTCCGTGGGCGTTCCGGACACGGCAAAGACCCGCGGCTCGATCTGCCGGACCCGCACCGGGTCCGACAGGGTCAGCGCCCGACCGGCACCGGACTGCTCCACCTCCGGAGCGCAGACCCAGACATCATCGGACAGGCGCGCGGCCATGCGGCGCAGGGCGGCCAGACCGTCCGCGTGGATGCCATCGTCGTTGGTGAGCAGGATACGCACGCGGGCTCAGGCCTCCAGATGGGTCAGACCGCCCATATAGGGCTGCAGCGCCTCGGGGACAGCGATCCGGCCACTCTCGTCCTGATAGTTTTCCAGGACCGCGACCAGCGTCCGGCCGACGGCAAGACCGGACCCGTTCAGCGTATGGACGAAGCGAGAGCCCTTCTCCCCCGGGGTCTTGCAGCGCGCATCCATGCGCCGCGCCTGGAAGTCCCCGCAGTTGGAGCAGGAACTGATCTCCCGGTAGACCCCCTGGCTCGGCAGCCAGACCTCGATGTCGTAGGTCTTGCGGGCGGAAAAGCCCATGTCGCCGGAGCACAGCAGCATGGTGCGATAGGCGAGGCCCAGTCGCTGCAGGACGGTCTCGGCGCAGGTGACCATGCGCTCATGCTCCTCGGCGGACCTTTCGGGCGCCGTGATCGACACCAGCTCGACCTTCTGGAACTGATGCTGCCGGATCATGCCCCGGGTGTCCCGCCCGCTGGCCCCCGCCTCCGATCGGAAGCAGTGGGTCAGGGCGGTGAGGCGCAGAGGCAGCTGGTCGTCACCGATGATCTGCTCCCGCACGAGGTTGGTCAAAGACACCTCCGCGGTCGGGATCAGCCAGCGTCGCTCCGTGAACTCTCCGGAGTCGATCAGACCCTGCAGCCGGTCGGTGTCGAAGGCCGCGTACCGGTCCACCAGCACCTCGATGGCCGCCTGCACGGCCGCCTGGAACTGGTCATCCTCCGGGATCGTGCGGCGCAGATCCTCCACCAGCGGCGTGATCTGGGCCTGGTTGGCCTCGACCCAGGCCACGCCCATCTCGGCGACCCGCTGCTTGACGCCCTCCCAGTCGATGGACTGGGCGACGAACAGGTCTTCCTTGAATTTCGGCAGCTGGCCCGTGCCGAAGACGGCCTCGTCCTTCACCAGAAGCGGCGGCGACACCTCCGTGTAGCCGTGCTCCCGGGTCTGGAGATCAAGCATGAACTGGCCCAGCGCGCGTTCGAGCCGGGCCACGCCGTTCTTCAGCACGACGAAGCGGGCACCTGACATGCGCGAGGCCGCCTCGAAGTCCATGCCGCCGAGGCGCTCGCCCAGTTCCACGTGATCGCGGGGCCGGTTCAGCCGTCCGGCCGGTGCCGATGACGGATCGCCATGCTGCCGCAGTTCGACATTCCCGGTCTCGTCCTCGCCCTCCGGGACATCGTCAGCGGGCAGGTTGGGCAGCGATGCCAGCAAAGCCCGCAGGGCCTGGGCCTGAAACGCTTCCTCGGCCGCCATTCCGGCCATGTCGCCCTTCAGGGCCTCCACCTCGGCCATCAGACCGGCGGCGGCGGCCTCGTCCTTGCGGGCCTTGGCAGCTCCGATCTGGCGCGACGCTTCGTTGCGGCGGGACTGGGCCGTCTGCAGGGCCGTCTGGGCCGTTCTCAGGGCCAGGTCGATGCGCAGGATCTCCGGCGAGACCGGCGACAGCCCCCGCCGTGCCAGGGCACGGTCAAAGGCCTCCGGGTCGTCTCGAACGGATTTCACGTCATGCATGGTGGGACTCAGTCAATCACGGGCCGTCGTTGCGGTCTTCTATGCGGCTAATGACGCAAGGCCAACCCGCCTCGACATCAACGGCCCTCAATCCTGCGGGCGTACGACCCAGATAGGGCCGGGATCAGCCCGGGATCAGGGACCGCCCCTCGCCGTCATCGGCGCCGTCATCCGACTTGCGACGAAGCTCGATCAACTTCACGCACCAGATCGAGATCTCGTAGAGCAGGTAGATGGGCACGGCGAGCATCAGCTGGCTGATCGGGTCCGGCGGGGTGACCAGGGCCGCCACGAAGACGATCGCCAGCAGGGCATAGCGCCGGACGTCCATCAGCTGGCGCGAGGTCAGCAGACCGGCGAGGCCCGCAAGGCTCAACACCACCGGTAGCTGGAAGCACAGGCCAAAGGCCAGCAGGAGCTTCGTGACCAGGTCCAGATAGTCGCTGACCCGGGGCAGAAGCTCGACCTGGATATTGCCGGAGGAGATCTGCTGGGACAGGGAGAACCAGAGCACGAAGGGCAACATGATGTAGTAGACCAGCGCCGCGCCCATGCCGAACAGCACCGGCGAGGCGATCAGAAACGGCAGGAAGGCCCGCCGCTCCCGCCGGTAGAGCCCCGGCGCGACAAATCGGTAAAGCTGCCAGGCCAGCACCGGGAAGGTCACGACGATCGCTCCGAACCCGGCCAGCTTCATCTTGGTGAAGAAGAATTCCAGCGGTGCCGTGAAGACGAGTTTCAGCGCCTGGACCGCGTGCGGCATGGGTTTGAAGCCGGTCACGATCAGCAGGAGATCGAAGGGCCCGTGGGGATGGTTCGCCGACTGTTCCGCCAGAAGACCGGCCGCGACCTCGAACGGGTGCAGCAGGGTGAGATAGATCTCCTTGGCGAAGATGAAGCAAAGGATGAAGCCGACCCCCAGCGCCGCGACGCAGATGATCAGCCGCTTCCGCAGCTCCACCAGATGCTCCATCAGCGGCGCGCGGGATGCGTCGAGCTCGGCCTCTTCGTCGTAGGTGCTCACGCCCGCGGCTCCGCCACAGGGCCGGTAGCCGAGGGCGGGGCTGGTTCAGGACCAGGCTGCGGCACCGCGGCGATGGCCGCCGGTTCCTCCGCTGCGGCCAAGGCAGGCATCGGCTCCGGCTCGGGATGGGTGGCGGTGATCACGGACTCGTGGAACGCGCCCAGATGCGCGTTCAACTCCGCCGCGATCGGCTCTCCGAACCGGGCGTTCCGCAGGGCCTCGACCTCCTTGCGGAGTTCGTCGAGTTCGCTCTGGCGCGCCATCTCGTCGAAGCTCGCCCGGAACTCCGCTGCCATGCCGCGCATGCGGGCCAGAAACTGACCCAGCTTGCGCAGCAGCACCGGCAGGTCCTTGGGACCCACCACGATGAGTGCCACGGCGGCCAGGAAGATCAGTTCGAATGCGCCTGCTTCTGGCAACATGAAGGGTCAGGACCTGATTGAGGAACAGGAGGGCAGATGCGACGGCACCGGCGTTCGGTCGGCACCGTTGACCAGGCCGCGGATCAGCTCTTTGCAGAGTCCTTGGACGCGTCACGGGCCGCATCGGTCTGCGACAGGGCCGACGGCGGCGCGGCGGGCTTGTCGCCCTCCCCGTCGCCCTTCAGTCCGTCCTGAAAGGCACGGATGCCCTTGGCGGCATCTCCCATGATCGACGACAGACGTCCACGTCCGCCAAAGACGACCACGGCAACGAGGCCGAAGATCAGCCAGTGCCAGATGCTCAGAGAGCCCATCATGTCCAGAATCCTCCAAAGGGCGGTGGCGGGTCAATGACCGACCCAGGCTCGCCCGTCAATTGCTTGGCGTGACCGTCTATATAGGCCTTGGCGACCCGAAGCGCCATCTGTGCCGGATATCCGCGTCCCGTCCCGCGGGCCCGGAAGCTCAGTCAGCGGTCCCCGATGGTGGGCCGTTGGCGGCATCCCCGTCACGTGCGTCCGTCGGTTTCCCGGACTCGGGCGTCTTGCGCCGTCGCAGATTGAGGCGCAGCGCCTCGGATCGGCGCGCCTCACGGGCCGCAGCAGGGTCCGGGTTTGCAGGACGGGATGGCTTCATGGGACGGGTCGTCGCTGTGGCGGAACGTTCAGACACGAAGCGTAACAGACTTGGCCGCAGCGCACGACCACCCCTACCGGACGGCGGCCAATCCGGGATGGGTAACGCGCAGAAAATGGCTGAAGGCGCTGGCCGTTTCCGAGTTCGAGAATTCCACCTCGGCCTCCACTGCCTCGGCGTACCGCTCGCCGGATGTGCGAAGGACAAGATGCTCGTCCGAACGACCGGCATGAAGCTCCAGGAAGCGGAAGACGGCCGTCTTGAAGACCTCGACCTTCTGGGAGGTCACGGACAGGGTCACTGTCGTGGTGGACATCGGCGCAGGCTCCGGCTCAGCGGGCACCCGTCAGAATGGGACACCCGGAGCCCCTGCTGCAAGACCGAAGCCGGGCTCGCAGGGACAGCTACTGCAGAAGAACCGTCGCGACGATGCCGCCGATCGACAGGAGCACGGTCCACAGAATGACGGATCCGATCAGGCTGTTGGCCGCAATGACGACCTGGTAACGAATTCCGCCCCGCATCGCGTTAACCCCACCGCCATTATGGCTCTTGTTTGCTGTTTCACAGCGTGTGGATTTTATTTCACAAAGGCACACCGGCATCAATATGACAGTCTCGTTAAATTTCAATTATTTTACAGTTAAGTGACGATTTCTCCGGATTAACCTTAACAACACCCAAGTCTACACACCCCATTCAGCGTCCATTTTTCACCGGGATCGCACGCGAATATACGCCACAGGTGATGTCAGCCCCGTCCGGTCAGGGCGTCGATCCGTCGGGCCTCCGCGCCGTTGTCATGCAGGAATGTCAACAGGACATAGCGTGACCCTGACAGGACCGGCCGCGCAGCGTGGAGCAGCGAAGCGGAAAACACCGCCGCTCCCCCCGCCGGAGGGAGATAGAGATCCGGCCCGAATTCCGGAAACTCCAGTTCGCCGCCCGTGTAGTCGCCGGTATTCAGGTTGATGGAGACCGCAAACTGACGAAACGCGACGTTCGGTGCAGCATTGTCCCGGTGCCGATGAAAATAGCCGCCCGTGTGATCGTAGCGTGCGATCAGGATTCGGTCGGCATGGGCGACCTCCAGATGGTAGGCCCGGTAGAGCTCGGGTGCCAGTCGCCGTCCCAGCACATCCACCACCGCCCCATGCAGCGGATGGTCGTGTTCGAGCAGCAGATCCCGGCGCTTCTTCTTTGCGTCCGACACCCGCGCGATGGCCTCGCCCTTCTCGTTCACGGACGCCATGGCCCCCTCGGCATGGGCCCCGGCCTCGAAGGCGGCCATGAGGGCCCCACAGAGCCCGGGATCGATCAGGTTCGGCACCATCAGCACGGGCGCGGCGGAATGTCGCAGGACCGGCGGCCCCAGCCGCAGACGCTCCGCTGCCGCCACGGCGGCGGCCAGACCGCGGTCGGGATCCGCCTCCGACAAGCGCTGCACGATCCGTCCGGACCGGTCGATCACCAGGATATCGGGGGCCGCGCCCTGCCCTCCGAGCGGTGAGAGATCCGTATCCGGCAGGGCGATCACCACCCCCGGCGTCGGCGGGTTCAGGTGGGCGGTCAGGGCCGTCACGCCCATGGACAGCAGCACCACCGCCTCAGCCTCGACCGTCTTGAGACCTTCGGCAGCCGCCGTGAACCGGGCGGCCCAGGCGGCCTGCACCTCCGGCGAGACCCCGTCCGCCAGGACGACCAGCAGGGTCTGTCCCAGCTGGGATTCGAGGGCGAACAGCCGACCATCGCTGTGCGAGCCGACGATCATCGGCATACGGTCGCCGGGGTGGAACAGGACGGCTTGAGTCACAACTGGGTCTCCGGCAGGCCGATCAGGGTCGCACCGAAGGTCCGGCAGAATCATTCCCGAGCCGTTAACCATGCCGAAATCCCGGAGCGGCAGCCTGTGGCGACAGCCCAAGGACGGACCGCCATGATTCTCAGCCGCTCCCGCTTCGTGCACCTCCTGCCCCTGGGCGAGAGCCGGTTCCTGGCCATTCATGCGGTCAGCCACCTGCGCCTGACCATTGACGGCGACATTGCCCGCATCCTCGACTATTTCGGCCGCCCGCGGGTCATGCCCGAGGAGATGGCCCCACTGGTGGAGGCTCTGGGCTATCCGCAGGATCTGGTGCTGAACACCGTGGCCAATCTCATGGACCGCGGACTGATCACCGAACGGTCGCCCGACGAGGAGCTGAACGACATCGCCGCGGAGCTGTCGGCGACCCACGGCCGGGATCCGGACGCGCTGCTCGAAAGCTACCGGCGCACCCGGGCAGAAGGCGCGCTTCCGGCCTGGGCTGCGGGCGAGGCCCTGGGCGTCCAGGCGCTGAAGGGGGGGCAACGACGGCTGGACGTCATCCTCCTCGGAGAATGCGACATCCAGATGGAAGCGGACTTCCTGCGACGGGAGGGCGAGCGGCGCGGGCTGGACATCCGCATCGCTGCCGGCTTTGTGGACGATGTGGGCCTGGTGGCCGAACGACCGCACGATGCGATCATCATCGGGGCCCTGCGGTCCCGCCGCGCCGTGGCCCTGGGCACGGCCGAGGAGCAGGGCGGCGACCCGAGCTGGATGTACGTTCTGGAAGCCCGGAGCGCGCTGGAGGCCCTGCGGGGCGTCACCGGAAAGCCGATCCTCCTCGACAATCTTCCCGAACCCACCGTCCAGCCCCTCGGCATGGCCGATCGCGGGCCGCACGGGCACCGCAACCGCTTCCGCCGCACCAACCTCGCCCTCGCAGAACTGGCCGAGGGATTCGACGACGTGCACCTGATCGACACGGCAGCCGCCCTCAACCAGGCCGGGTCCGAACGTTTCCTCGATGACGGGCTGGTCGGGTTCACCCACTTCGGCTCCCCCGGCTGGATGCTGCAGCGGCCGCAGAGCGAGCGGGCCGCGGTGTTCGACCAGTTCCCGGACCTGGCCCAGCTGGCAGCGCCTCTGAACGACGACCCCTATGGACGAGAGGCCGTGATGGCTCGGACCCATGTGGACGCCCTGATCACCCTCACCGGTCAGGACCGGAAGAAGTGCGTGATCCTCGATCTGGACGGTACCCTGTGGCCGGGGGTCATTGCCGAAACCGGCGCACCCTTCGCCTGGGCACCGGAAGTGAGCGGGCTCTACAGCTATATCGGCCTGTGGTTCGGTCTCCACGAAGCCCTGAAGACCCTCAAGCAGCGGGGCGTGGTGCTGGCCTGTGTCTCGAAGAACGACGACGCCGTGGTGCGTCAGCTCTGGACCTACCCGGACCACTATCCGAAGGACCGGCTGCTCACCCTCGACGACTTCGTGGCCACCCGGATCAACTGGGGCGACAAGTCGGAGAACATCACCTCCATCGCGGAAGAGCTGGGCTTCAGCCTCGACGCGTTCCTGTTCATCGATGACAACCCCGTGGAGCGGGAGCGGGTCTGCGAGCGTCTTCCGTCCGTGGAAGTCTGGGGCGACAACCTGTTCGAGCTGCGGCGCCGTCTCCTGACCGACCCCCGACTGCAACTGCCCCGCATCACGGCGGAGGCCGCCGGTCGGACCGATCTCGTCAAGGCCCAGCTGAAGCGGACCGAAGCCCGGGCGACCTACGTGGACGAAGGGGATTTCCTCAAGGCCCTGAACGTCCAGTCCCGGATCTCCGTCGTCAGCGATCCGGCCAGTCTGGCGCGGGTGGTCGAACTCTTCCAGCGCACCACCCAGTTCAACACCACCGGCCGCACCTACGCCGCCGGAGAGCTGGCGCGGCTGGCTGAAACGGGCGGTGGCGTGTTCGTCATGCAGGTCAGCGACCGCTACGGCGATCACGGCCTGTCCGGTGCCGCGATCCTGGACGGCGGGGTGATCACGGGCTTTGCGATGAGCTGCCGGGTCATCGGCCTGAAGGTGGAACAGGACCTGCTGGCGGCCGTGGCGGCCCAGGCGGCGATGCATGGCAACGAGCTCCGCGGACAGATCATTCCCACCGACCGGAACACCCCGGTCCGGAACCTCTATCGCGACTCAGGCTTCCGTGAAGCGGCCGACGGGTGGTGGACCCTGTCGCTCGGTCCTGCGCAAGCCATCAGCGACTCGGCGCGCTGATCCGAAGCCTGCGGCCCCCTCCCGGCCAATCCCCGGGGCCCTGGCTTGCAGAACGGGTCGGGATGGTGTCGGTTGTTTTCCTCCGAACCCATCAAAGGCCCCGTCATGTCGTCCCAGACCCCTGCCCTTGCCGCCGCCCTGGCGTGCCTCACCCTTGCCTCCGCCGCGCATGCCGGAGATGTGGCGATCCAGGCCGGCACGCTTCTGGACGGGGTCACCGATACAGCGCGGCACAACGTGACGATCCTTGTCCATGAGGGCCGGATCAGCGCGGTCACCGACGGCTTTTCCGCCCCTGCCGGGGCCACGGTGATCGACCTGCATCAGGCCACGGTGACGCCGGGCTTCATCGACTGCCACGTGCACGTGACCGGCAAGCTGCCCAGCCGGACGAATGCCACGGAGGACTGGGTGACCCATTCGGCCATCGACCGGGCCTTTGACGGGGCCGTGTTCGCCGCCGCCATGCTGCAGCAAGGCTTCACCACCGTCCGCGACGTGGGCGGCGGCGACGAGTCCGTGTCGCTGAAGCGGGCCATCGACCAGGGCAAGCTTCGGGGGCCGCGGATGTGGGTTTCGCTGGAGCCGCTGGGCCCGACGGCCGGACACGGGGACCCCCGCTCCGCCCTGGATCCCGACCTGTCCCACCCCGGCTGGGACCTGGGCATTGTCGACACCCCGGACGCGGCCCGCATTCGGGTGCGGGAGCACCGCCGTCGCGGGGCGGACCTGATCAAGATCATGCCGTCGGGCGGCATTGCCTCCACCGGGGACAATCCGCATCTCCAGCTGATGACCAACGAGGAGATGCGCGTGGCCGTGGAGACTGCCCATGGCCTCGGCATGAAGGTGGCCGCCCACACCTATCCGCCGGAAGCCATCGAGAATGCGGTGCGGGCCGGTGTGGACTCCATCGAGCATGGCTCCTTCGCCACTGACCAGACCTTCGCCCTGATGAAGGCGCACGGGACGTTCCTGGTGCCGACCCTCAGCGTCTTCGATACCTTCTACGTGGTGGCGCGGGACCATCCGGAACTGCTGGCTCCGGGCACGGCCCCGAAGGAGCTCGCCAATGATCTTCTGCCGAAGCAGAACCTGCCGCGGGCCATCAAGTCCGGCGTGAAGATCGCGATGGGCTCCGATCTCGGCGAGGGGGACCATACCCTCGAGTTCCAGCTGCTGATCGACAACGGCATGTCGCCGCGGGCGGCCCTGACCGCCGCCACCCGGTCCGCCGCCGAGCTCCTCGGCGCGACGGATCAGGTGGGAACGGTGCAGACCGGCAAGCTGGCGGACCTGGTGGCCATGGATGGCGATCCCCTCGCCACCCCGACGCTTTTCCGCAAGGTCTCGTTCGTCATGAAGGGCGGCGAGGTGGTCCGCCTGAACGGCCGTCCCACAGCCCCCTAGGACGGGACGGGACGCGCGCCTGACAACCCCTTACGGACAGGGGTTGGGCTGGGCCTCGTGCAGGGCGTCCACCTTGTCGGAAATGGCCTGGGTCCAGGGCATGTCGAAGGCGTCCACGCAGATCCGCAGCTGCTCCTGGGTCGTGGCCCCGATGATGGTCGAGGTCACGAAGGGACGGGTGTCGCAGAACTTCAGGGCCAGGGTTTCCGGCCGCACGCCCAGTTCCCGGGCCAGGGCGAAATAGGACTCCATGGCGATGGCAGCGCCGGGGCCTTCGTACCGCTGCAGCCGATTGAACAGCTGCTTGCGGGATCCCGGCGGCAGGGCCCCACCGGAATACTTCCCGCTCAGATACCCCTGGGCCAGGGGCGAATAGGCCAGCAGGCCCACCTGTTCCCGAAGCGCGATCTCGGCCAGGCCGTACTCGAAGGTCCGGTTGACGAGATTGTAGGCGTTCTGGATCGACGCGATCCGCGGCAGGCCGCGACGCTCCGCCTCGGCCACGAACTTCATCACCCCGTACGAGGTCTCGTTGGAAACGCCGATATGGCGGATGTTGCCCTTCTTCACATGGCGGTCGAGGTTCTCGAGGATGGCCTCGAACGACTCGTAGTCGTCGGCATAGTCCTGGTAGGTCATGCCGCCGAACACCCGGATGGCCCGGTCCGGCCAGTGCATCTGGTAGAGGTCGATATAATCCGTCTGCAGGCGCTTCAGGGACTTCTCCACCGCCTCGTCGATCTGCTCGGCGGTGTGGCGGGTGATGGACTGGTTGTCCCGGGTCCAGCTCATCGGGCTGCGACCGGCGATCTTGGTGGCCAGGATCACCTTGTCCCGCTGCCCGCGGCCGGCAAACCACGTTCCGATGATCCGCTCCGTCGACCCTTGCGTCTCCGGCCGCGGGGGAACCGCGTACATCTCTGCCGTGTCCCAGAAGTTGATCCCGCGCTCCAGCGCGTAGTCCATCTGGGCGTGGCCCTCGGCCTCGGTGTTCTGTTCGCCCCAGGTCATGGTGCCGAGGCACACCCGGGACACCTTCAGGCCCGTGCGCCCGAGTTCGGAATACTGCATCTCACATCCCCCAAGATCGCCGGCTCGCGATCGCGAGCCCGCGTGTCGGGGGCCTAGCTACGGGGCACGGCCAGCCCTGTCCAGCCCCGCAGGCCCGGACAGGTGCGGCGGGTGGCGCCCGGGCTCAGAGGCCCAGGACCGCCTTGGCCATGATGTTGCGCTGGATCTCGTTGGAGCCACCGAAGATCGAGGTCTTGCGCATGTTGAAATAGGTGGGACCGGCCTTGAACGCGAAGTCCGGAGAGATGGACTGGACATTGCCGCCCTCCTTCGGAAATCCGCGGAAGTACGGGGCCCCGTAGTGTCCGGCGGCTTCCAGGGTGAGCTCGGTGAGACGCTGCCCGATCTCCGTCCCGCGGACCTTGAGGAGCGAGGCTTCCGGACCGGGACCGCGACCGCTGCTCTCCCCCGCCAAGGTCCGGAGTTCGGTATATTCCAGCGCGGCCAGGTCGATCTCCAGTTCCGCGATCTTGCGGCGGAAGCTCACATCCCGCAGCAGGGGCGTGCCGTCATCCCCCTCGACGCCGGCGGCCACGTCCCGCAGCCGCTCGATCCCGCGCTTGGAACGGGCGACCCCGGCAATGCCGGTCCGCTCGTGCCCCAGGAGGAACTTGGCCACCGTCCAGCCCTTGTTCTCCTGGCCGATGCGGTTCTCCACCGGGACGATCACATTATCGAGGAAGGTGTCGTTGACCTCGTGCCCGCCATCGATGGTGATGATCGGCCGGACCGAGACGCCGGGCGTCTTCATGTCGATCAGCAGGAACGTGATGCCCTCCTGCTTCTTGGCCGAGGGATCGGTCCGGACGAGGAAGAAGCCCCAGTCGGCATACTGACCCTGGGTCGTCCAGGTCTTCTGGCCGTTCACCCGGTAGTAGTCCTTGCCGTCGTCCCCGGTGAACCGCTCCGCCCGGGTCGACAGACCCGCGAGGTCCGAACCGGCCCCCGGCTCGGAATAGCCCTGGCACCACCAGATGTCCCCGGCGACGGTGGGCTTCAGCAGGGTCTCTTTCTGCTCCGGCGTGCCGAAGGTGTAGAGCACCGGCCCGATCATGCCGAGGCCGAAGGACGGCTGGCAGGTATTGGCCCGTGCCAGTTCCTCGGACCAGATGTAGCGCTGCACTGGATCCCAGCCGGTTCCCCCGTATTCCGTCGGCCAGGACGGAGTCAGCCAGCCCTTGGCATAGAGGATCCTGTGCCAGGACAGGATCTCCTCCTTGTTCAGATGCTCGCCGGTGGCCTGCTTGTCCCGGATCGCCTGGGGAAAACTGGCTTCGATCCAGGCGCGGACCTCGGCGCGAAAAGCGGCATGTTCGGGTTTGAAGGCAAGATCCATGGGCGCGTCCTCGATCGGCAGTCTGGCTGCCTGTTGTTGGATCGAGTGTACCGCCGCCCCCCGCCATGGCAAGCCACCCCTAGGACCGGGCCGGACGGTGGGTGCTGATGCGTGGAAAGGAGAAGAAATGGTGCCGCCTGACAGGATTGAACTGTCGACCTCAGCCTTACCAAGGATGCGCTCTACCACTGAGCTAAGGCGGCATCCGGCGACCGAAATCAGGTGCGCCGACCTGCGGTGCGACCATCCAGATGAATGCCGCTCCGACAGAGCGCGCCTTAAAGCCCGGTTTCGGGGTCGAGGTCAAGGGGTCGCAGGACACCGGGCACCCCTTTCATCCCGCAGAGAATACCGCCAGACTCCCGCTGGCAGTTCTGGCCTCGACGGGCCTCTTGCAGCCCTTGAGATCAGGAGCCCTCTACCATGAGCCCCATTGCCGGCCTTGTCGCCGCCGCCGCCGTCGCGACCGCTGCCCCGCCGGTGCCGGATACGCCGGTCATCGCCATCCATGCCGCCCATCTGGTGGACGTGGCAGCCGGCCGCGTACTGGACGACGCCGTCGTCATCATTTCCGGAGATCGCGTCGCTGCTGCGGGTCCTGCTGCGACCACACCGACGCCGACGGGGGCCCGCCGGATCGAGCTCGGGGCCGCCACCCTGCTCCCGGGTCTGATCGATGTGCACGTCCACATGACCTCCAACGCCTCCGACGAGGGTCTGAACGGCCTCGTCAAGACCACGGCCCGGGAAGCCGTCGACGGGGTGGCCAACGCCCGGAAGACCCTTGAGGCGGGCTTCACCACCGTACGCAACGTGGGGGCCGGCGGCTTTTCCGACGTGGCCCTGCGCGACGCCATCAATGAGGGCGAGATCGAGGGGCCGCGGATGCTCGTGTCCGGCCCGCCACTGGGGGCCACCGGAGGGCATGCGGACGACAACCTCCTGCCCTTCGACTATCACCATCTGAGCGAAGGGGCGGCGGACGGCCCGTGGGCCCTGCGGGCGAAGGTCCGTCAGAACGTGAAGTACGGGGCCGACCTGATCAAGTTCATGGCCACCGGCGGTGTCCTGTCCCACGGGGACAGCGTGGACGGCCAGCAACTGTCGCAGGACGAGATGAACGCGGTGGTGGAAGAGGCGCACATGTGGGGCCGCCGGGTCGCCGTGCATGCCCACGGGGCGTCGGGCATCCGCGGGGCCATCCTCGCCGGGGCGGACTCCATCGAGCATGCGAGCCTGATCGACGACGAGGGCATCCGCCTGGCCAAGGCGCGCGGCGTCTATCTGTCCATGGACATCTACAATGACGACTTCATCCTGGCGGAGGGCGAACGCAACGGGATCGAGCCCGCCTCCCTCGACAAGGAACGGCAGATCGGCCGCCTGCAGCGCGCCAATTTCCAGAAGGCGGTGAAGGCGGGGGTGAAGATGGCCTTCGGCACCGATGCGGGGGTCTACCCCCACGGGGACAATGCCCGGCAGTTCCCGGTCATGGTGAGCTACGGCATGACTGCGATCCAGGCCATCCAGGCGGCCACGGTGAACGCCGCGGACCTGCTGGGCTGGGGCGGCAAGGTGGGTCGCATCGCGCCCGGCTATTACGCCGACCTGATCGCCGTCGACGGGGACCCGGTGGCCGACATACGGACGCTGGAGCGGGTCAGCTTCGTCATGAAGGGCGGCGTGGTCTGGAAGAGCAGCCGCTAGCCCCGTCGCGGGTCAGGGGGCGGTCCCCAGGCGGGCGAGCACGCCGGTCTGGAGGCCGACGCCGCTGATCCACTGCGATCCCACCGTGGCGACGGCGACGTCGGCCGGAGAGGCGTCCAGGGCCTGGCGAAGGATCCAGGTCGGTTCGAACCCCGTGCAGTGGGCGGCGAGGATCTTCCGGACGCCGAGGGCCTTCAGACGGGCCCCGGTGGCCTCGACGGAGGCGCGGTTGTTCAGGAACAGGTGAAGACCGCCGATCAGACCCGCGATCGGCTGGGGGCCGAGGATGGCATGGGCCCGCTCGCAGATGTTCATCACCCCCGCATGACCGCAGCCGGTGAGGACGACGGTCCCGTCCGCGGAATTGATCACCAGGGCCGCGTCCTCCGGCACCGTGTCGTCGATCCTGCCGGATGGACGGCTGAGATAACTGCCGGGGTTCCAGTTCCGTTCGTTGTGCGCCCGCGGCACCGGCCCGGTGAACCAGACCCCGGGCAGAAGTTCTGCGGGCGCATCATGCACCACGAACGTGCCGCCCAGCGCCTCGTAGGCCAGCTTCAGGTCGGCCATCTCGGGGTTCGGCTTTCCGTCAGCGCGCTCCCGAGGTGCGAAGATGCCCGTGGCCACGTGACAGCGACCAAGCGCCCTGGGGTTGGTCCTGGCAAACTCCCGCCGCAGGGTGAGGAGCCCCGCGGTATGGTCCCCGTGATTGTGCGACAGGATCACGTCTTCCACGTCCGACAGGTCGATCCTCAGGGTCCGCAGGTTCTGCAGGACCATGCCGGGCGAGGCGCCGGTATCATAGAGGATGCGGCGTCCGTCGGCCTCCACCAGGGCGGCAAAGCCCCACTCGCCGTCCATGCCGGACGACGCCACCATGGTGTCGAGGACCGTGATGCGGAGATGGCCGACCCCGGCTGGAACGCCGGCCGCAAGGCCCCTGGCCGGGGCGGTCAGGGCCAGAGCCAGTCCGCCGATGAGCTGGCGGCGGTCGAGGGTCGTCATGGCCGGTTCCTCCCCGTGGGTTCCCGAAGGAACGCACGCAGCATCAGCCGCCGTCAACCGGTCAGAGAATGACCAGCCCCACAAGGAGCACGATGGTGGCATACTTCAGGCTGTAGTAGAGGCGGCGGTTCTTCGCCTTCAGGGCCTTGCCGCTCTCCATCACGCCGTAGATCCGTTCGAAGAAGCGGTTCACCGCCCCCACCTGCTCGCCCACCTCGTTGGGGGCGCCGGTGGCTCCCATGACGTGATGGATCATCCAGCGGTTCACGGCCTGCCAGGGGCCGCGGACGGGTCGCTCCACATCGCAGAACAGGATCAGCCGGGTCATGTCCGACCCGTTGAAGGCCTCGTGCACATAGGTTTCGTCGAATACCATGGCCTCGCCGTCTCGCCAGCTGGCCCGTTCCCCGTCCACCTCGATCCAGCAACTGTCGGCATTGGGGGTGCGCAGGCCCAGATGGTAGCGGATCGAGCCCGCGAACGGGTCCCGGTGCCGCCCGAGCTTCCCGCCCGGCGGGAGGGTCGCGAACATGGCCCCGTGAACCGTGGGGATGCTCTTGAGCAGGGCCACCGTCTTCGGGCAGTAGGCGTTGGCCGACGGGATCGGATGATCGTACCACTTCAGATAGAAGCGCTTCCAGCCGCGCTTGAAGAAGGTGTGGAAGCCCACGTCATTGTGCCCGATGGCAGCGGCGATGCGCCCCTCCTCCATCAAGGCCAGACCCTCGTCCCGGATCATCTCCCACTGATCGGTGATGGCCTGCATCTCGGGAAAGGAGTCCGGGGTCAGGAAGGGCCGGTTCGGCACCCGGGAGAACAGATAGACCAGGGCGTTGTACGGAGCCGTGAAGGTCGAATGATCGGTGAGCTGGCGCAGGAACTTCAGCCGCACGCGGCCCCGGTAGTGCACATAGAGCGCCGCCGCCACGAGGGACGCGAGCACGCCCAGCCTGATTCCGATGGAAAGGGGTGAGAACATAGATCAATCCAGCCCGACCGGCGCACCGATCGGCCCGCCGCAAAACCCGCTCATAGCAGCAATTGCCGCGTCAGGCGACGAAGCGTGCTTCCGTCCGCGCCCGGAGGTGGTCCAGCGTGACGCCGTCCGCCAGCTCCAGCAGCTTCAGGGTTGCCGCCGCCTTGTCGACCGCCAGGACCGCGAGGTCGGTGATGACCAGATCGACGACCCCCGCCCCGGTCAGGGGAAGGGTGCACTGCTTCAGCAGCTTGGGCGCACCGGATTTCTCGCAGTGCTCCATCACCACGACCACGCGCTTGACCCCCGCCACCAGATCCATGGCGCCGCCCATGCCCTTGACCATCTTGCCCGGCACCATCCAGTTGGCCAGGTCGCCGTTCTCGGCCACCTGCATCGCCCCGAGGATCGACAGGTTGATGTGCCCGCCCCGGATCATGGCAAAGCTGTCCGACGACGAGAAATAGCTGGAGCTTGGCAGCTCGGTGATGGTCTGCTTGCCCGCATTGATGAGATCGGCATCGACCTCGCTCTCCAGCGGAAACGGCCCCATGCCGAGCATGCCGTTCTCGCTCTGCAGCGTCACCGACATGCCCGGCGGGATGTGGTTCGAGACCAGGGTCGGAATGCCGATGCCCAGATTCACGTAGAAGCCATCCTGCAGTTCCCTCGCCGCGCGGGCGGCCATCTCGTCACGGGTCCAGGCCATCAGACGGCTCCCTTTTCCGGCTCGCGGGTGGTGACCCGTTCGATCCGCTTTTCAAACACGGCCCCCTGGAAGATCCGGTCCACATAGATCGACGGGGTGTGGATGTGATCCGGGTCGATCTGGCCGGTCTCGACCAGATGCTCCACCTCCACCACGCAGGCGCGGCCCGCCGTGGCCATCATCGGATTGAAGTTGCGCGCCGTCTTCCGGTAGACGAGATTTCCGTCGGCGTCGCCCTTCCAGGCCTTGACGATGGAGAGGTCGGCGATCAGCCCCGTTTCCATCACATAGTGCTCGCCATTGAAGGTGCGGGTCTCCTTGCCGTCGGCAATCAACGTGCCGTAGCCGGTCTTGGTGTAGAAGGCCGGGATGCCCGCGCCGCCCGCCCGGATCCGCTCGGCCAGCGTGCCCTGCGGGTTGAATTCCAGCTCGAGCTCCCCGGACAGGTAGAGCTTCTCGAACAGCTTGTTCTCGCCGACATACGAGCTGATCATCTTGCGGATCTGGCCGTTCTCCAGCAGCAGCCCGAGGCCGAAGCCGTCCACGCCGCAGTTGTTGGAGATCACCGTCAGGTCCTTGACGCCGTGCACGCGGATCGCCGCGATCAGGTTCTCGGGGATGCCGCAGAGACCGAAGCCCCCGGCCATGATGGTCATGCCGTCGAACAGCAGTCCGTCGATGGCGTCAGCGGCAGTGGCGACCGTTTTTCGGGACATGGCGGCTCCGGGAGTTGGCGCGGTCTGATGGCGCTGGTGTCGCGCAATCAATCCCCGATTTCAACCGGGCATGTTGCAATGCACACTGAATTGAGGGGGCAGCCGCGACGGACCTGACCCTAGGGCGCCCTAGCAAGGTCCTCCCCGCTCCGATTAAGATGGACCTGCAGGCCTGCCACAGACAGGCCGGACGACCATTTGGACGAGGATCCGCCATGCTGCCCTATCGACACCTGGAAGCCGGTGACAAGCCCGCCATGATCATGGCCGGGTCCGGGGAGATCGTCCCCTACTCCGTCCTCGAAGCCCGCTCGAACCAGATTGCCCAACTGTTCTGGTCCATGGGGATCAAGGCCGGAGACGCGGTGTCGATCCTGGTGGAAAACTCCCCGCGGTTCTTTGAACTGGTCATGGCCGCCCACCGGTCCGGCCTGCGCTACACGTGCATGTCCACCAAGCTGGCCCCCGCCGAGATCACCTACATCGTCAAGGACAGCGGGTCGAAGGCCCTGATCGCGTCGCACGGTCTCGCGGCCCTGGCAGAGGCTGCGGCTGCGCAGGTGGAGGGCGTGGCCCTGTTCATGGTGGGCGGCACTTCCGGGGCCTTCAGGAGCCTCGAGGCGGCGATGTCCGCCCAGCCCACCACCCGCCTCGCCGACGAACGCCTCGGGGACGCGATGCTGTATTCCTCCGGCACGACCGGGCACCCCAAGGGCGTGCGCCGGGCCCCGGTCGACCGGACGCTGGACGACCTGCCGGCCCTGTCGATGATCGGGATGGGGCTCTACGGCTTCAGCCGGGACATGGTCTACCTGTCACCGGCACCGCTCTATCACGCCGCCCCGCTGGGATGGTGCATGGCGGTCCTGGAACTCGGCGGAACCGTGGTGATCATGGAACATTTCGAGGCAGAGGCGGCGCTGGCGGACATCGGCCGCTACAAGGTGACGCACGCCCAGTGGGTGCCGACCCATTTCGTGCGGATGCTCAAGCTGCCTGAGGACACCCGGGCGAAATATGACGTCTCCAGCCTGAAGGCCGTCTACCACGCCGCCGCCCCCTGCCCGGTCCCGGTGAAGGAGGCGATGATCGCGTGGTGGGGCCCGATCGTGCACGAGTATTACGCCGGCACCGAAGGCAACGGTTTTGTCGCCTGCAATTCCGCCGAATGGCTCGCGCACAAGGGCACAGTGGGCAAGGCCGTCAACTGCGAGATCAAGATCTGCGACGAGGCGGGTGATCCCGTCGCTCCCCGGGCAGAAGGGGAAGTGTTCTTTGCCGGCGGCGGTCAGTTCGAGTACCACAACGACCCCGACAAGACGGCCAAGTCCCGCAACAAGCATGGCTGGTCGACCCTCGGGGACATCGGCTGGCTGGACGAGGACGGGTTCCTCTACCTCACCGACCGCAAGAGCTTCATGATCATCTCCGGCGGCGTGAACATCTACCCGCAGGAGGTTGAAAACCTTCTGGTCACTCATCCCAAGGTCGCCGATGTCGCGGTGATCGGTGCCCCGCACGAAGAGATGGGCGAGCAGGTCGTGGCCGTCATCCAGCCCGCCGACTGGAGCGAGGCCGGGGACGACCTCGCCGCAGAACTCATGGCCTTCTGCCGCTCGCAGATCAGCCATGTGAAATGTCCCCGCAAGATCGATTTCCGGCCGGAACTGCCGCGGCACCAGACCGGCAAGCTCTACAAGCGCCTGATCCGGGACGAGTACTGGGGCAAGGTCAAGGCCTGATCCGGCCCCGCCGCCGCAGCCCCCCTCGCCCGGTCAGGCGGTCCCGCGGACCAGCCGGCCGGGCAGCGCCCCCGTGGGCACCCCGTCCCGATAGGTGACCTCGCCCGCCACCAGGGTCGCGCGATAGCCCCGTGCGGTCTGGGTCAGACGTCGTCCGCCGGCCGGCAGGTCATGGCTGACCCTCGGCCGGTCAAGGGCCAGGCGGTCATAGTCGATCAGATTCAGATCGGCTCGCAGACCGACGGCGATGCGGCCACGGTCGTGCAGCCCCGCCAGCGCCGCCGTGGTGCTTGTCTGCATCTTGACCACCGTCTCGAGGGGAAAGCGCGGGCCGCGGGTCCGATCCCGCGTCCAGTGGGTCAGGTTCGACGTGGGAAAGCTGCCGTCGCAGATCATCCCCACATGCGCCCCGCCATCCGACAGGCCGGGTGCGGTGTCCCGGTGCCCCATCATCTCGAAGGACGGATCAAGGGACCCGTCGGCATAGTTGAGGAACGGCAGGTAGATCATCCCCCGACCGTCATTTTCCAGCAGGACATCCAGTGCCGCCTCCAGGGGCGACACGCCCCGACGGGCGGCATCGGCGGCCAGGCTCTGGTCCGGGGTCGGCTCGTAGTCGAAGCCGTCCCGCAGGGGGTACATGGCCGACCAGTTACCGAAGGTGTCCCGGGCGAAGGGACTGGCCCACACCGCCTTCTCCGCCAGCAGCCGGCGGCGGAAGTCGGGATCGCGCAGGGCCGCCACCCGCTCGGCCAGGCTCTTGCCCGACAGAACGGCGAAGGACGGATGGAAGCTGAACGGAGACAGGGTCAGCTCGAGCCCCAGCAGCAGGCCGACGGGGCGCCCGCAGACCTGCGCCTTCATCGGCAGGCCCTCGTCCACCGCCGCCTCCAGCCGGGCCAGCAGACGCCGCCAGCCATCCGGCGCACGACCGCTCTGGGCCAGGGTGAAGGACAGGGGGCGGCCGGACTGGCGGACCAGACGGGTCAGCATGTCGAACTCGGCCTCCGGATCCACGAAATCGGACACCACCTGCATCACGCCACGACCGGCGCGTTGGAGGCCTGCCGCGATGCCCGCCAGTTCCGCCTCCGCGGCGGTCAGGGTGGGGGTCGGCTGTCCATCACTGGTCCGGTGGTTCAGGGTGCGGGAGGTGGAGAAGCCCAGTGCCCCGGCCCGCATGGCATCCTCGGCGATCTGCGACATGGCGTCGATGTCGGCTTCGGTTGCCGCCTCGCGATTGGCACCCCGCTCCCCCATCACGAAGACGCGAACGGCCGCATGGGGCAGCTGGGCGCCAATGTCGATATCGAAGGCCCGGCTCGCCAGCGAGTCCAGATAGTCGGGGAAGCTGCGCCAGTTCCAGGGCAGCCCCTCTTCCAGCACGGGAAACGGAATGTCCTCGACCCCCTCCATCAGGCGGATCAGGCGGCCGTGATCATCGGGCCGGCAGGGGGCGAAACCGACCCCGCAATTCCCCATCACCGCGGTGGTGACGCCATGCAGCGAAGACGGTTGCAGGCGAGTGTCCCAGGTGGCCTGGCCATCATAGTGGGTGTGCACATCCACGAAACCAGGGGTCACGATCAGGCCCCGGGCATCGATCTCCTCGGCACCCCGGCCGGCGACCTTGCCCACCGCGGCGATCCGCCCGCCGCTGAGGGCCACATCGCCCTCGAAACCGGCCGCCCCGGTACCGTCGACGATCTGACCGCCGCGGATCACCGTGTCAAAGTCCGCCGCCATGCCGTTCCCCGTCCCTGTCCATGCCTTGTTGAACCAGATGGTGCGCTCGGGGGCTGAACCCCGTCAAGGCGAAGGGACGGCTGCCATGCGCGTCAGCAACCGGTTCATCGGCAGGGTCAGGGCGGCGAAGATCAGGCTGCAGGCCACGGCAAAGCCGGCATGCAGCGCCCAGAACTGCCAGTTCGGGATCACGCCGTAGTACTTGCCCAGGGACCCGCTGACCGTGGAACCGATGAAGATCGCGAAATAATAAGCCGATATGGCCGTCGCCTTGATGCTCTTCGGGGCCGCCCGGGCCACCAGGGCGACGATGACCGGAACGGCATAGAGCCAGCCGATTGCCGACAGCATGTGAAAGCTCAGCGCCCACAGCACGCCCACCGGTCGCCCGCCGGACAGGAACTCGCCTGCCGCCAGCAGCAGCTCGGAGGCCGCAAAGCCCATCGTGCCCCAGACGATCTTGGTCACGTCCGCCGGTTCCGTGCCCTGGCGCTGCTGCCGGGCCCAGAGCCAGATGACCACCGGTCCGAACAGGATCGTGCCCAGGCTGTCCACCGACTGGAACCAGGTGACCGGCGCGTCCAGGCCGAACATGTGCCGGTCCACCCGGTCCCGGACCCAGACCGGATAGGCGTTCCAGATCTGCGACTGGGCCACCCAGAAGAGCGAGGACGTGGCCACGATCATCACCAGCACGGCAATGCGGGCCCCGTCTCCCGGCTCCAGCGTCACGACGGCGCGGGTCGCTGGACCGGGGGGTCGGCCGGCAGCCGGTGCATGGTGGCGAGATAGATGACGAGGCCGATGACCACGACCACCGCGGCGGCCCCAAAGCCGTAGTGCCAGCCGTACAGCTCCCCGAGCGTCCCGCAGACCAGCGGCGACAGCACCGCTCCCGTATTGGACGACATCAGGAAGATCGAGAACCCCTGGTCCCGGCGGCTGTCATCGGCGGCATACAGCCCGCCGACCTGGGCCGCGACATTGCCCTTCAGCAGGCCGCTGCCCGTCAGCAGCGTGCCCAGGGCGAACAGGAAGGTCGGTTCGAAGGCCATCAGTCCGTGGCCGATGGCCATGACGACGAGGCCGAGGATCACCGTCCGTCGCCGACCCAGCCACTGGTCGCCGATGTAGCCTCCCACCACGGGCAGCAGGAAGACCAGCCCGCCATAGAGCCCGAAGATCTGCAGGGCCAGCGCCTGAAGGGTCATGGGTCCGAAGATCGACTCCAGCCCGGCCCGGAACGGGGCAAAGCCGATCACATGGTCGATCACGCCGGGCTTGAACAGCCGACCGGTCATGTACAGCACCAGCAGGGCCTGCATGCCGTAATAGGAGAAGCGCTCGAACCCCTCCATGGCGACCAGATAGAGAAGACCCCGGGGATGACCGAAGAACGCGCGGTCAGTGGCGTCGCTGTTCGTGCCTGCGCCCCCGCGATCGATTACCTGCGCCATTCACCCACCACTCGAGACACCCGACTTCCGGATGGATTTGGCGCATTACTCCGGCAGGAAAACAAGCTCTGCCCGTTCGATCTCATGACGATCACGTCAATTCGCCTGTCCGCTTCGGAATCGCCCCGTCCATAAGCAATTTCTTTGCTGATCGAGGCGAAGATTGCGGCCCGGAAGGGTTGTTTTCACCCCGGCTTTGCCGCAAAGAGTAGTCATGACGTCGATCCTCGCCGCCGCAGACCCTATCGCCCGCGCCCTGTCCGCGCGGCTGGCGGCGTTTGCGCTTTCGGCGACGGGCGCGGGCGGCGCGCGAATTCCTCGCCCCTGAGCGCGTCCATGACCGGTCGAGACCGACCGGGACGCTCAGGGGACATCATGAACCGCGCCCCCATCGCCACCCGTTTCTGCGAGACTTCCGCACCATGTCCACGACCCATTCCCAGATGACGACCCGCCCCGTCACCCGCCAGCCCAATCTGCGTTTCGACGACATCGTCGCTGCCGCCGAGCGGCTGAAGGGCCAGATCGAACGCACCCCCATGCGCCATTCCCGGACCCTGTCCGAGATCACCGGCGCGGAGGTCTGGGTGAAGTTCGAGAACCTCCAGTTCACTGCCGCCTTCAAGGAGCGGGGGGCCCTCAACAAGCTCCTGTTGCTGGACGACGCCCAGCGACGCCAGGGAGTCATCGCCGCCAGCGCCGGCAATCACGCCCAGGGCCTCGCCTACCACGGGGCGCGGCTGGGCGTTCCCACCACCATCGTCATGCCGCGCGGCACGCCGATGGTGAAGATCCAGCACACCCGCAACTTCGGCGCCGAAGTGATCCTCGAGGGTGACAGCTATGACGACGCCAACGCCTTCGCCCAGGCCCTGTGCATCGAGAAGGCGCTGACCTTCGTCCATCCGTTCAACGACCTGGACGTGATGGCCGGTCAGGGGACGGTCGCGCTGGAGATGCTGGAAGACGTGCCGGACCTCGACATCCTGCCCATCCCCATCGGCGGGGGCGGCCTGATCGCCGGCATGGCCATGGCGGCCAAGACCGTGCGGCCGGACATCCGCATCTTCGGCGTGGAGCCGGCCATGTACCCCTCCTTCACCGCCCGCTGGCGCAATATCCCGGCCCGGCTCGGTGGCCAGACGATCGCCGAGGGGATCGCCGTCAAGCAGGTGGGCGACCTGACCTATGCCGCGGCCCGCCCCCTGATCGAGGACGTGCTGCTGATCGAGGAAGCGGATTTCGAATCCGCCATCGCCCTCTACTGCAATGTCGAGAAGACCGTGGCCGAGGGCGCGGGCGCGGCCTCGCTGGCGGCGCTTCTGTCCCATCCGGAAATCTTCAGAGGGCAGAAGGTGGGGCTGATCCTGTGCGGCGGGAACATCGACAGCCGGCTGCTGGCCTCGGTCCTCACCCGGGAACTGGTGCGCGAGCAGCGGATCGTGACAGTGCGTCTGGCCGGCGACGACCGGCCGGGCCTGCTGGCCATGATCGCCAACCTGATCGGCGATGCCGGCGGCAACATCATCAGTTTCGACCACAACCGTCTGGCGCTGGACGTCCCGGCCAAGGGGGCGGAATTCGACATCCAGATCGAGACCCGCGACGCCCAGCACACCCGTGACGTGATCGAGATGCTGCGCAAGTCCGGCTATCCGCCGCGACTGGTCTAAGCCCTGCCCCCGACCTGCCCAGGAACGCACCATGCCGTCAGACACCGCCCCGATCCCGACCGAAACCCCTGCGTGGCGAGGCGAACTCGACGCCCTGCGCGGCAGCATCGACAATATCGACGCCGCGCTGATCCACCTGCTGGCGGAGCGGTTCAAGTGCACCCAGAAGGTCGGGCGGCTGAAGGCCGAATTCGCCCTGCCGCCGGCGGACCCGGCACGGGAGGCCCAACAGATCGCCCGCCTGCGGATCCTGGCCGAAGGAGCCCACCTGGACCCAGCCTTCGCCGAGAAGTTCCTGGCCTTCATCGTCCAGGAAGTCATCCGCCACCACGAAGCCATAGCCCGGAACTGACGCCCGTGTCCTTCAGCCAACAACAGGAATTCCACAAGATCCGGCGCCTGCCGCCCTACGTCTTCGAGGAAGTGAACAAGCTCAAGGCCAAGCTCCGGGCCGAGGGCATGGACATCATCGACTTCGGCATGGGCAACCCGGACATGCCGACGCCCAAACACATCGTCGAGAAGCTGGTGGAGACCGCCCGTGACCCCAAGGCAGGCCGCTATTCGGCTTCCAAGGGCATTCCGGGCCTTCGCCGGGCCATGGCGAACTATTACGACAAGCGCTTCGGCGTGAAGCTGAACCCGGACACCGAAGTGGTGGCCACGCTGGGTTCGAAGGAGGGGTTCGCCAACCTCGCCCAGGCCCTCACCTCCCCCGGTGACGTAATCATCTGCCCGAATCCGGCCTATCCGATCCATGCGTACGGCTTCATCATCGCCGGCGGCGTGATCCGCCATGTGCCGGCCCTGTCGCCCGAGGACTATCTGGCCGGAGTCAGCCGGGCTGTGAAGCATTCCGCCCCACCGCCGTCCGTGCTGATCGTCTCCTACCCCTCCAACCCCACCGCCCAGTGGGTGGATCTCGACTTCTACCGCGAGGCGGTGAAACTCGCCCAGAAGCACGACCTGCTGATCCTGTCCGACGTGGCCTATTCGGAGATCTACTTCGACGACAATCCGCCGCCGTCCATCCTCCAGGTCGAGGGGGCAAAGGACCTCGCCGTGGAGGTCAACAGCCTGTCCAAGACCTATGCCATGGCCGGATGGCGCGTGGGCATGGTGGTGGGAAATGCCCGCATGTGCGCAGCGCTCGCCCGGGTGAAATCCTATCTGGACTACGGGGCGTTCACGCCCATCCAGGTCGCGGCGGCGGCCGCCCTGAATGGTCCCCAGGACTGCGTGGACGACATCCGCGCCATCTACAAGGGACGCCGCGACACCCTGGTGAAGGCCATGAAGCAGGCGGGCTGGGACATCCCTGCCCCGCCCGCCTCGATGTTCGCCTGGGCGCCGATCCCCGAAATGCACAGGGACGGCGGCTCCCTGCTGTTCGCCAAGCGGTTGATGGAGGAGGCCGGCGTGGCCGTGGCCCCCGGCGTCGGCTTCGGCGAATACGGCGAGGGCTTCGTCCGGATCGGTCTTGTGGAGAACGAGCACCGGATCCGTCAGGCGGCTCGAAATGTGAAGAAGTTTCTCAACGGATCCAACAGCGCCAATGCCCCCCCATCCGAGCTGACGGAGGGGTGACGCCCCTGAACGCCCCGTGCATCGACACGGGTGTTCGGTCCTGGGCCGTTTTGTCTCAAGCTCCTGTTCAGCATTAGGGCCTACCGGTGGGTCGCACCCTTGGCGATTCGATGGCAAGCTCTCTGCGCCATCGTTGCGATGGTGCGTTCCGAGTTCGGAGGTTGAGACGTGTTGACTGCCAGCAGCCGCGAAACCCGTCGTTGCGTCCTCCCCCACAGCCCTGCGGTCCGAAAGATCGCCCTGGGCGGCGCACTGGTGCTGGCTTTCGCACCCAGCCTCGCCCGGGCGGAACTGGGCGGGCACTACGACAGCGTGATGACCGACAGCGCACGCCTCCAGGCAAAGGTCCGAAGTGTCGCCGGAGCCAGCTTCACGATCCACAATCTTGCCCTGCCCAATGGCGGTGAAGTCCGGCAGTTCACCCGTGCCGACGGCACCGTGTTCGCGGTCGCCTGGAACGGGCCCGGCCGACCGGACCTGCGCCAGCTGCTCGGCCCCCGGTTCGACGTCGTCCAGGCCGAGAATAGCCCGTCCAGGGGACGGTTCCGGCGCCATGCCCTGACCGTCCAGCGCCCTGACTTCGTGGTGCGGACCGGCGGACACCCGGGCGCCTTCTTCGGGCTCGCCTACCTCCCGCCGTCGCTTCCGGCCGGAACCAGCGAGAAGGACCTGCACTGATCATGTCCCTTCGCACACTCCTCCATGCCCTCGCGATTGCCAGCCTCGGCCTGGCCCTGACGGCCTGCGGCGGCGGGGGTGGCGGTGGGAGCGGCTCGTCCTCCTCCGGTGGCGCCGGCGCGCCCGCACCGCCGCCGCCGCCGACCATCGCCGTCAACTATGTACCGATCATCCTCGATGGCGGACCGCCCGAGATCGTTGCCCGGGGCGGCGCCTATAACGAGCCCTTTGTCTCGGTGACCCTTTGCGCGCCGGGATCGACGACCAACTGCCAGACAATCGACCACATCCTGCTGGATACGGGATCCGTCGGCCTGCGCGTTCAGGCGTCAGTGCTGAACGCGAGCCTCCTCAGCGCACTGCCGGTCGAGACCGATGCCAGCAGCAATCCCGTGGGGGAGTGTTACCAGTTCATCGACGGGTATGTGTTCGGCTCGGTCCGGAAAACGGATTTCACCTTCGGCGGCGGACAGGTCGCCGGATTGTCGATCCAGGTCATCGGCGACAGCGGTGTCTTTGCCACCGTACCCACCACCTGCTCGTCCAGCGGCGGAAGCCATCTGAACACCGTCAGCCTGTTCGGTGCCAATGGCGTGATCGGTGTCGGCGTGACCACCACCGACTGCGGTCTGCTCTGCGCCGGATCCCTGAGCCAGGGGTCCGCGAAGTACTATGACTGCCCCGGCAACGGCTGCGGCAACCTGATCACCCGGGCCGCCTCGACCGTCGCACCGTTCGAGCAACTGCCGAACCCTGTCGCGGCCTTCTCCAGCGACAACAACGGGACCATCGTGGTCCTGCCCACCGTGGCCGCCGGCGGAGCCGCAACCGTGACAGGGACCCTCTATTTCGGCATCGGCACGCAGTCTGACAACGCCCTCACCGGTGCGACCGTGATCGGCACCACCACATCTGCCAGTCCCCATGGGGCCGGTCTGATCACCACCGTCTACAACGGGCAGAGCCTGGTGCAGAGCTTCATCGATTCCGGCAGCAGCGACCTGTTCTTCGTGGACAGCAACATCACGCCCTGCTCCGACCCGAACCTGAAGGGGTACTACTGCCCCTCGCCGCCGGTGAACCTGGCCCTCACCATCCAGGGCCAGAACAATGTATCGGTCTCGTTCGTCCAGACCTTGAACAGCGCCCAGCCGCTCCTGACCACCACCAACTCCGCCGTGCCGGGAACCGGATACAATCCAAGCAACAACCCGGGCTTCACCAATACACCGTCCAGCTTCGACCTGGGGATACCCTTCTTCTTCGGGCGCAGGGTCTACACCGCCATAGAGGGGCGCGCGGCGGGAGGCGTCAACGGCCCGTACGTCGCCTTCTGACGACGAGGCTTGTCACGGCTCAGGGGCGGGTCTGGCCGGTCCCCCGGACCACGTACTTGAAGCTGGTCAGCTGCTCTGCCCCGACAGGACCTCGGGCGTGAAGCCGGTCCGTGGCGATGCCGATCTCCGCCCCGAACCCGAACTCGCCGCCATCGGCGAACTGGGTGGAGGCGTTGACCAACACGATGGCGGAATCCACCCGGGAGGTGAAAGCCTCCGCTGCCGCCGGATCCTGCGTGACGATGCAGTCGGTATGGCCGGAGCCGTAGGCCGCGATGTGCGCGACCGCCGCATCGAGACCGTCCACCACGCGAATGGAGAGAATCGGGGCCAGATATTCCGTCATCCAGTCTGCGTCGATGGCCGCATCGATCCCCGGAAGCAACGCCCTTGCCCGTCCGTCACCGCGCAGCTCGCAGCCTGCCGCGGCCAGATCAGCAGCGATCAGAGGCAGTACCTCCGGAGCGACCCGGGCATCGATCAGCAGGGTTTCCGCCGACCCGCACACGGAGACCCGGCGCATCTTGCTGTTGAGCACGACCCGGCGAGCGATGTCGGGATCGGCGGCCGTGTGGACATAGACATGGTTCAGCCCCTCAAGATGCCCCAGCACGGCCACCCGCGCCTCGGCCTTCACCCGGGCAACCAGGCTCTTTCCACCGCGCGGGATCAAGAGATCCACCGTCCCGCCAAGGCCGGTCAGCAAAAGGCCGACGGCATCCCGGTCCGCCGTCTGCACCATCGAGACCGTGCCGGCCGGAAGCCCGGCAATCCCCAGTGCCCGGACGATGGCATCATGAAGTGCAAGGCTCGTCTGAAGGCACTCCGATCCGCCCCGAAGGATCACCGCATTGCCGGATCGCAGGGTCAGGGCCGCGGCGTCGGCGGTCACGTTGGGTCGGCTCTCATAGATCACGGCGATCACGCCGATGGGCGTCCGGACCCGGGCGAAGTCCAGGCCGTTGGGCCGTTGCCAGCGGGCCGTTTCCTGCCCCACCGGGTCTGGTATCGCCGCCACGGCATCGACGCCGGCAGCCAGCCCTTCCAGTCGGTCGGAGTCCAGGGCAAGGCGGTCCAGCTCCGGTCCTGTCAGCCGGGTTGCGGCCGCGGCCAGATCGGCACGATTGGCCGCCAGGATCGTCTCGGCGTCCCTGCGGATCTGCCGCGCCATCTCCCGGATCGCCTCGGTCCGCTGGAGGGCCGTCGTGTCCCGAAGCCTGGCCGCTGCGGCCCGGGCCGCATGGCCCATGGCCAGCAGCTCGGCGGTGAGATCGTCAGGCAGTCGGCTTGCGGAGGTCATCTCAGCACCAGGTCATTGCGATGGATCAGTTCCGGGCGGTCACTATAGCCGAGAACGGCCTCGATGGCGTCACTGCGCAGGCCGCGGATCTGCCGGGCGGCATCCGCATCATATCCGGCCAGTCCCCGGGCGACCTCCCGACCCGCGCCGTCGAGGACCGAGACCGGGTCACCCTTGCCGAACTGTCCGCGGACCTCCGTCACGCCGGAGGGCAGAAGGCTCTTTCCGCCCACCAGGGCCCGGACAGCCCCGTCGTCGATGACGATCTCGCCCATGGGTGACAGACCGCCGGCGATCCATTGCTTGTAGGCGGCCAGCGGTGAGCGGCTGGAACGGATGAGGGAGGTCCGTGCCCCCGCTTCGATCCTTGCCAGGGGACCCCCCGCCTCCCTGGGCCCGGCAAGGGGGCGACCCATGCCGATCAGGGTCGCGCATCCGGCATCCGCGGCGATGCGCGCGGCGGCGATCTTGGTGGCCATGCCGCCGGTGCCCACCCCGTCCGACTGGTTGGCCCCCTCGGCCATGGCGTCCAGTTCGGGATTGAAGGCATCGATCAGGGGCAGATGCCGGGCCAGGGGATCCCGCCGGGGGTCCGCCGTATAGACACCGTCCACGTCGGACAGCAGGACGAGGAGGTCAGCCCCGATCAGCTGAGCCACCCGGGCCGCGAGGCGATCATTGTCCCCATAGCGGATCTCCTCCGTGGCCACGGTATCGTTCTCGTTCACCACCGGCACGGCACCGAGATCCAGCAGGGTGCGCACCGTCGCCCGGGCGTTCAGCCAGCGGCGGCGGATCTCCGTATCATCCCGGGTCACCAGGATCTGGGCCGCCACGGCCCCCACCGGGGCCAGCGCCTCCTCCCAGGCCCGCATCAGCAGGCTCTGCCCGGCGGCGGCGGCGGCCTGCTTCTCGTCGAGGACCAGTTTTCGGCGACTGATCCCCAACCGGCGTCGACCCAGCGCCACCGCACCGGAGGACACGATGAGCACCATCTGCCCCCGCGCCCGCAGTCGACCGACATCGGCGGCGAAGCTGTGCAGCCAGGCCTGGTCCACATCGCCCCTGCGCGGATCCACAAGCAGGGCCGAGCCGACCTTCACCACCAGGGTGCGCGCCGACTGCAGGGCCTCGGAAGCGGGATTGGCCGAATGAGTCATAAGGGGGCGGGTGCTACCGCGCATTGCGGCCTCAGAAAAGGCCTCACCGTGACCAAAAGGCAGAAAATTGCCCGAATGGGACCGATGTCACCGATTTTCGGGTTGATCCTTGCGCCGAAGACAGGCACAACGGGCTCATGTTGAACGCTGTTATCCTCATTGGCCTTCTGCTCGCCGCCGCCGCCCGCGCGGTGCCGCAGCGTCGTGCCGTGCGCGTTCGCCTAGGCCGACTAACCCGCCCCTGAGTTCGTCCAGCGCCACCGGCCATGTCTCCAACTGGAACACGCAGCCCGGGGCCCGGAGCTCAGGGGGTCGCCTCCCGCACGCTGACATTCCCTTCTTCAAGGCATGAGCCATGAGCATCAATCATCCGAACTTCGGCAAGATCGCCGATAACCAGGTCATCATCTTCGACACCACCCTGCGCGACGGGGAGCAGGCCCCGGGCTTCTCCATGACCGCCGACGAAAAGGTGCGCATGGCCACAGCGCTCGCCACCCTGGGCGTGGACGTGATGGAGGCGGGGTTCCCCGCGGCATCCCCCAATGATTTCGAGAGCGTCCGTCGGATCGCCACGTCGGTCATCGGACCGGTGATCGCCGCCCTCAGCCGCGCCGCGCCGTCGGACATCGAACGCTCCGCCGAAGCGCTGAAGCCCGCCAGGCGCCGGCGCATCCACACCTTCATCGCCACCTCGGAACTGCACATGGCGCAGAAGCTGCGCATGAGCCCCGAACAGGTGATCGAGACCATCAAGGGCTCAGTCACCCTGGCCCGGAACTTCACCGACGACGTGGAATGGTCGGCGGAGGATGCGTCCCGTACCGACCTGGACTTCCTGTGCCGGGCGGTGGAGACGGCCATTCGCGCCGGCGCCACCACCATCAACCTGCCGGACACGGTGGGCTATGCCCTGCCCGGCGACTACGCCAACATGTTCGCCCTCGTCCGCGCCCGGGTCCCCGGGGCGGATCAGGTGATCTTCTCTGCCCATTGCCACAATGATCTCGGTCTCGCCGTCGCCAACAGCCTGGCCGCCGTCGGCGCGGGGGCCCGCCAGATCGAGGGGGCCATCAACGGCATCGGCGAGCGGGCCGGCAACACCGCCATCGAGGAAGTGGCCATGGCCGTGCGGACCCGCTCCGACAGCCTGCCCTACCGGATCAACATGGACACCCGCCAGATCCTGAAGGCGTCCAAGCTGCTGTCGGGCATCACCGGCTTCGACGTGCAGCCGAACAAGGCCATCGTCGGCCGCAACGCCTTCGCCCATGAGGCGGGCATCCACCAGGACGGCATGCTGAAGAACGCCCTGACCTACGAGATCATGACGCCGGAGAGCGTCGGCTGGTCCAAGTCGAGCCTCGTGCTGGGCAAGCATTCCGGCCGCGCGGCCTTCAAGGACAAGCTGGTCAGCCTGGGCTATGCCGAACTCAGCCAGGCCGCCATCGACGAGGCGTTCACCCGGTTCAAGGATCTGGCCGACCGGAAGAAGACCATCTACGACGAGGACGTCGAGGCGCTGGTGGACGAGACCGCCGCCGAGGCTCAGGGCCGCATCCATCTGGTCGACATGGTCGCCCACGCCCATTCCGACGGAAAGGCCGAGGCCACGGTGACCCTCAAGGTCGACGGGGTGGACAAGACCGCCACGGGCCATGGCGACGGGGCGGTGCATGCGGCCTTCACCGCCATCCGCACGGTGTTCCCGCACGAGGCGGCCCTCAACCTGTTCTCCATCAACGCCATCACCGAAGGGGCGGACGCCCAGGCCCGCACCACCGTGCGCCTGGAGGAGGACGGCCGCATCGTGGACGGCCAGGGCAGCGACACGGACACCATCGTGTCTGCGTCCCGCGCCTATGTGCATGCCCTGAACAAGCTGATCGCCAAGCGTGAGCGGACCATTCAGCTGTCTCCGGCCTTCCTGACCGCATGAGCCCTGCAGACGTCCGACGCGCCGGCCAGACCTTGTTCGACAAGATCTGGTCGGCGCACGTCGTGGAGACGCTGGCGAGTGATGCGGCGCTCCTCTACATCGACCGCCATCTGGTGCACGAGGTCACCAGTCCCCAGGCCTTCGACGGCCTGCGGGTCAACGGCCGCCGCGTCCGCCGCCCGGACGCGACGCTTGCCGTGCCGGATCACAATGTTCCCACCGCCAACCGCGATCAGGCCATCACCGATCCGGAAAGCCGCCTGCAGGTGGCGACCCTGGTGCAGAACGTGGCGGACTTCGGCGTCCCCTTCATCCCGCTGAACGATGTCCGCCAGGGCATCGTGCACGTGATCGGACCGGAACAGGGGGCCAGCCTGCCCGGCATGACCATTGTCTGCGGCGACAGCCACACCTCCACCCACGGAGCGCTCGGGGCGCTCGCCTTCGGCATCGGCACCTCCGAAGTCGAACACGTGCTGGCGACCCAGACCCTGATCCAGTCCAAGGCCCGCTCCATGCGGGTTCGGGTGGAAGGGCAACTGGGCGCAGGTGTCACCGCCAAGGACATGGCCCTCTACATCATCGGTCGGATCGGCACCGGCGGCGGCACAGGCTACGTCATTGAATATGCGGGTGAAGCCGTGCGCAGCCTGTCCATGGCCGGGCGCATGACGCTCTGCAACATGTCCATAGAGAGCGGTGCGCGGGCGGGTCTTGTCGCCCCCGACGACACGACCTTCGACTATATCCGCGGCCGTCCCATGGCTCCCAAGGGCGATGACTTCGACGCCGCGGTGGCCTACTGGCGGACCCTGGTCAGCGACGATGGCGCGGTCTTCGACCATGAGGTGGTGCTCGACGCGGCCGACATCGCGCCGATGATCACCTGGGGCACCAGCCCTGAAGCCGTGATTCCGGTCACCGGCCTCATCCCGGACCCGGCGGAGCTCACCGATCCCGCGATCCGCGCCAATCAGGCGCGGATGCTGGACTACATGGACCTCGCACCGGGCCCGATCCTGGGCGCGGCCGTGGACGTGGTGTTCATCGGCAGCTGTACCAATGCCCGTATCGAGGATATTCGCGCCGCGGCGGCGATCGCGAAGGACCGGAGGGTGGCCGATGGTGTCCGTGCCCTGGTGGTGCCGGGATCCGGGCTCGTCAAGCTTCAGGCCGAAGCCGAAGGGCTGGACCGGATCCTGACGGACGCGGGATTCGAATGGCGCGAGCCGGGCTGTTCCATGTGCCTCGGCATGAACGAGGACAAGCTGACGCCGGGCCAGCGGTGTGTCTCCACCTCCAACCGCAACTTCGAGGGCCGCCAGGGTCCCGGCGGACGGACCCACCTCGCCTCCCCGGCCATGGCAGCAGCCGCTGCGGTGGCCGGCCGGATCGTCGACTGCCGGGAGTTCGGCTGATGCAGCCCTTCACCACCCTGACAGGGGTCGCCGCCCCCCTGCCTGTGGCCAATGTGGACACGGACAAGATCATCCCGGCCCGGTTCCTCAAGACGCTGACCCGCACGGGCCTCGGCAGGGCCCTGTTCGACGGCCTGCGCTATGACGAGACCGGGGCGGAACGGCCGGAGTTCGTGCTGAACCGCGACCCTTTCCGCAAGGCGGAGATCCTGATCGCGCTGGACAATTTCGGCTGCGGCTCCTCCCGGGAACACGCGCCCTGGGCGCTGGCCGACTTCGGCATCCGATGCGTGATCGCGCCGAGCTTTGCGGACATCTTCTACAACAACTGCTTCAAGAACGGCCTGCTGCCGGTCACCCTCCCCCGGGAGGTCTGCGAGCAGCTGATGCAGGACACCGAGCTGGGATCCAACGCCCGGGTGACCGTGGATCTGAAGCGTCAGGTGGTGGTCCGCGCCAATGGCGAGGAGATCCCCTTCCAGGTCGACGAGGGTCGCCGCAAGGCCCTGTTGAACGGCCTGGACGAGATTGCCGAGACGTTGACCCGGGACACCGGTATCACCCGCTTCGAAACCGGCCGCGCGGCGCGCGAGCCCTGGCGTCCCGCCATTTCCCTGGAGAGCTAGAGTGTCACGCACCATCCTTGTCACCCCCGGCGACGGCGTCGGGCCCGAAGTCATGACCGAGGCCCTGCGCGTGCTGGACTGGCTGGCGGACCACCGCGGCCTCGATCTGGTGCGCGAGGAGGCGCTTGTGGGTGGCGCGGCCATCGATGCGGAAGGTGCCGCCATCAGCCCGCAGACCGTGGCGCGGGCCAAGGCCGCTGACGCGGTGCTGTTCGGGTCGGTCGGCGGTCCCAAGTGGGACGGCAAGGGCTTCGACAACCGGCCCGAGATCGCCATCCTGACCCTGCGCAAGGAACTCGGCCTGTTCGCCAACCTGCGCCCGGCCATGGTCTATGACCCGCTGGTGGACGCCTCGTCCCTGAAGCCGGATGTGATCCGCGGCCTCGACATCATGATCGTGCGGGAGTCCACGGGCGGCGTCTATTTCGGGGAGCCCCGGGGGATCGAGACCCTGGCCAACGGCGTTCGCCGCGGGGTGAACACCGAAGTGTATGACACCCTCGAGATCGAACGGGTCGCCCGGGTCGCCTTCGAGCTGGCACAGACGCGCGGTCAGCGGCTGTGCAGCGTCGAAAAGGCCAATGTGATGGAAAGCGGCCTGCTCTGGCGCGAGCACGTGACCAGCCTTGCGGGTGACTATCCGGACGTGACGCTGAGCCACATGTATGCAGACAACTGCGCCATGCAGCTGGCCCGCAATCCCCGCCAGTTCGACGTGATCGTCACCGGCAACCTGTTCGGCGACCTGCTGTCAGACCTGGCCTCCATGCTGACGGGCAGCCTCGGCATGCTGCCGTCCGCGACGCTGGGCGCACCGGATGCGTCGGGCCGCCGGCCGTCCCTGTACGAGCCGATCCACGGCTCCGCCCCGGACATAGCCGGACAGGGCATCGCCAATCCCCTCGCCCAGATCCTGTCCACGGCGATGATGCTGCGCTACTCCCTCGACCGCGCCGCCGACGCCGAGATCGTGGAGCGGGCGGTGGTCAAGGCGCTCGAGCGTGGAGCCCGGACCCGGGACCTGGGGGGCACCCTCACCACCCGGCAGATGGGCGACGCCGTCCTGGCGGCGCTGGGCTAGGGTCTAGACCGGGAAACCACGGGCCCGGGCATCGAGGATGGCGCAGGCGATGTGATAAAGCGAGCTCGCTGGCGCAGGCTCTGCCACGAAGCTTCCATCCGCCAGCAGCTTGTCCCGCCACAGACCAGGGATTGGCGTCTCGAGATACAGCCACAGGCCCTTGGCCGCGGCTGTCACCTCTTCGCCAAGGGCGGTTCGTTCCGCCTCGCTCCCGGCATACTGGCCAAGGATGGCGGACGCCTTGATCCGTTCGGTCTGGGGCCACAGCCGCGCCCGGTCGCTGATCACGGTCAGATCGGTGGAGATCTGGTCGATGGCAACCCCGCGGATGGGATCAACTCCGTGCTCGACACCGAGCTGATGCATCCTTCGGGCGGCGCGGGCCGCATCGTCGCGCCCTCGCAACTTC
>CAIQUG010000076.1 GCA_903874895.1 uncultured Caulobacterales bacterium
GCGGCCCGGGCGCCGGCGACGAAGGTCTCCCCGGCCGCCATGCCCAGAGAGCCGCCCATGAAGGCGAAGTCTTGCACCATCACCACCGCTTCGACGTCGCGCACCTTGCCGACGGCGAGGGCCACGGTGTCGCGCTCCCCGGTCGCCTTGCGGGCGGCGGCCAGACGTTCGGGATAGGGCTTCTGATCGACAAATTTCAGGGGGTCTTCCGCCACCGAAGGCACCGGCAGCAATTCGTAGTCCCCGTTGTCAAAGGTGCATTTGAACCGGATCGGTGGCGCGATCCGCATATGGCGGCCGGCGGGGGTGACCCACAGGGCCGCTTCCAGATCCGGGCGATAGATCATCTCCCCCGTGTCGGGGCATTTGATCCAAAGATTGTCCGGCGTGTCGTTGCGGCGGGCGACCAGATTGCGCACACCCGGTGCGATCTTGGCCAGCCAGCCAGCGCCCCGTGCCGGTCGGGCGGGCTTGTCCTTCGGGGTCTCGTCGCGAGCGTCAGCCATGGTCCTCATCCGACCCGGTCCTCAAGCGCGGGCCGTGCGCACAGCTTGCGCTAGTGCGGCGGCCTTGGCCAGAACCTTTGGTGTCGCGGGCGTGCCGTCCGCAACGGCTGCGGCGACTTCGTCCACCAGGGCCGAGCCGACTACGGCGGCATCCGCCACCCGTGCGATGGCGGCGGCCCGCTCCGGCGTCTTGATGCCGAAGCCGACGGCCACCGGCAGGCCGGACGCCTTGCGCACCCGGGCCACGGCGGGGGCAACGGTGTGCTCGTCCGCCTCCTTGGTGCCCGTCACGCCGGCGACGGAGACGTAGTACATGAAGCCGGAGGTGCGCCGCGCCACGATGGCCAGCCGGGCGTCATCGGTGGTGGGGGCCGCCAGTCGGATCAGGGAGATGCCGGCCTCGTCCAGGGCGTCGGCAAGGGGGCCGGACTCCTCGGGCGGGCAGTCGACGATGATCAGCCCATCGACCCCGGCCTCGGCGGCCGCCGCGGCAAACGCGTCAAAGCCCGCATTCAGCACCGGGTTGAGGTAGCCCATCAGCACGATCGGCGTGGCCGTGTCCTGCAGCCGGAAACGCCGGACCAGGTCCAGGGTCTTCGCAAGCGTGGTCTTGCCGGCCAGCGACCGCTGCGCGGCCCGCTGGATCGGCACGCCCTCGGCCATGGGATCGGAGAAGGGAAAGCCCAGCTCGATCAGGTCGGCCCCGGCGGCGGGCAGGCCGCTCAGGATCTCGAAGCTCTGCGCCAGGTCCGGGTCGCCGGCCATGATGTAGGCGATGAAGGCCGCGCGGCCTTCCGCCTTCAGCGCGGCGAAGCGGTCGTCGATACGGGCTTTGGTCAATGCTCGATGGTCCTCAGATCCTGCGGCCGAGCGCGTCGGCCACGGTGAAGATGTCCTTGTCGCCCCGGCCGCACAGGTTCATCAGCACGATCTTGTCCGGGCCCAGTTCCCTGGCGATCTCGCCGACCCGGGACAGGGCGTGGGCGGGCTCCAGGGCGGGAATGATGCCTTCCAGCTCGGCGCAGAGCTTGAAGGCGTCCAGCGCCTCCTCGTCCGTGGCGGAGATGTATTCGGCCCGTCCGGCGTCGTGCAGGAAGGCGTGCTCCGGTCCGATGCCCGGATAGTCGAGACCGGCGGAGATGGAGTGGGCGTCGATGATCTGCCCATCCGGATCCTGCAGCAGATAGGTCTTGTTCCCGTGCAGCACGCCGGGACGGCCGCCGGTGAGGGACGCCGCATGCAGGCCGGACTCCAGTCCGTGACCCGCCGCCTCCACGCCGATCAGGCGCACACCCTCGTCGGCGAGGAAGGGATGGAACAGGCCGATGGCGTTGGAGCCGCCGCCGATGCAGGCCACCACCGCGTCAGGCAGGCGGCCTTCCATCTCCAGCATCTGGGCCCGGGCCTCGGTCCCGATCACCGACTGGAAGTCGCGGACCATGGCCGGATAGGGGTGCGGACCCGCCGCCGTGCCGATCAGGTAATAGGTGTCGGCCACATTGGTCACCCAGTCGCGCATGGCCTCGTTCATGGCATCCTTCAGGGTGCCGGTGCCGGACGTCACCGGCCGGACCTCGGCCCCCAGAAGGTTCATGCGGAACACGTTGGGCTTCTGCCGCTCCACGTCCGTCTCACCCATGTAGACGATGCAGGGCAGGCCGAAGCGGGCGCAGACCGTGGCCGTGGCCACGCCGTGCTGCCCGGCGCCGGTCTCGGCGATGATCCGGGTCTTGCCCATGCGCATGGCCAGCAGGATCTGGCCCATGCAGTTGTTGATCTTGTGCGCGCCCGTGTGGTTCAGCTCGTCGCGCTTGAAATAGATCTTCGCCCCGCCGAAGTGCCGGGTCAGCCGCTCGGCGAAATAGAGGGGGGAGGGACGGCCCACATAATGGGTCATGTAGCCGTTCAGCTCTTCCTGGAACGCCGGATCGGCCTTGGCCGCGGCATAGGCCCGGTCCAGATCGAGGACCAGGGGCATCAGCGTCTCGGCCACATAGCGTCCGCCGAAGTCGCCGAAGCGTCCGTTCACGTCGGGATAGGCATCCCAGGTGTTGGGGGGGCTGGTCGCGTTCACGTGTCCGCCTTCACTGCACTGTCTGCGGGGGCCGCGCCTCGAACGGCGTCGAGGAAGGCCCGGATCAATTTCGCGTCCTTATACCCCGGCGTGCGCTCCACGCCAGAGGAAACGTCCAGCAGTGGCGCTCCGGTGTCGGCCATGGCCTCGGCCACATTGTCCGGTGTCAGCCCTCCCGCCAGGAACCAGTCGCGTCCCCGGGGGATGGCGGCGGTCAGGGACCAGTCGAAGCGTGCACCATTGCCGCCGGGCAGGACGGATCCCGCCGGAGGCCGGGCGTCGTACAGCATCCGGTCGGCGGCATCGGCGAAGGCTCCGGCGGCGGCGATGTCCTCGGCGGCGCCGACCCGCAGGGCGCGGATGATACCGCACCCGGTCCGGCGCTTGAGCGCCTCCGCCCTGGCCGGGTTCTCCTGCCCGTGCAGCTGCAGCCAGTCCGGTGCCAGATCCTGCAGGATCCGGTCGATCAGCGCGTCGTCGGCATCCACCGTCACCGCCACCACCGCCGCGCGGCCGCGGGCGGCGCGGGCCAGCTCGCCCGCCCTTTCGGGGGCGATGTTCCGGGGACTGGGGCCGTACATCATGAAGCCCAGATAGGCCGCGCCACCGTCGAGGGCGGCGGCCACGTCGACGTCGGTGGTCAACCCGCAGATCTTCACGGGGAGAGGCTTCAACAGGGGCTTTGCAGGGGCCATATTCATCAAGTGGCCAGAACTCGTCTGCTAGGCAAGACCGTGGCCGCCAGAAAACGGGATATCACCATGCCCAACGCCCCAAAGTTCGACGACGTGGCCGGCGATCTCCGCAAGCGCGGAGAGGATGCCATGCAGAGTTTCGGGCGCGCGGCGCTGGAGACCGGGCGTGGCCCCATGGCGACCCTCGCCGGAGTGGCCCTCCTGGGCTTTGCCGCTGGTGTCGCCGCGTCCCTGAGCAAGAAGGCCGCCACCGAGGTGGCCATCGGGGCCGTGGGCGACTGGGTGGAGGCCCTGGCGGCCGAGCACCGGCAGATCGAGGGTCTGTTCGAGCAGATCCTCACCACCGGGGAAACGGACTCCGCCAGGCGCACCAAGCTGTTCCGCAAGCTGGACCAGGCACTGGCCCGCCACGCCTTCGCCGAGGAGACGGTGGTCTATCCGACCCTCAGCGAGACCGACGCCGATCCGGAGGCCCGCAAGCTCGCCGGAGACCATTTCGACATCCGTGGACGGCTTCATCGGATCGAGGCTCTGGACAAGTCCGACCCTGCCTGGTCCGAGAACCTGCGGGGCCTGTACCGTGCCTTTGCCGGACATGCCCATGACGAGGATCAGGAGGTGTTCCCGGTCCTGCGCGAACGCCTGTCGCCGCAACAGAATGCCCAGTTGACCCGGGACCTGGCCAAGCGCTCCGCCCGCCTCGCCTGAGGCGCCGTCTCAGACCTTGATATCCAGCAGGGATCCGGGGCGAGGCAGGCGCCGGGTCGGGTCCGGCGCGTCCGTGACCGCCGTCGGCTGGACGCGGCGCGGTGCCGGAGCCTCAGTCGTGGCCCGGACAGCGGACACGGGACGCACCGGGACCGCGGGGGGCGGGGCCGCAGCGGGAGCGGCGGCATTGGTTCTCGCCGCGTCGAAGAACGCCTTCTGCGCCGCCCGGGCGGCCTCGCTCCGCGGGGTGGGGCGCGGGGCGGCGGGGGTCGGGCCGGTCGAGGGGATGCGCAGGTCCGCCACGGCGGGGTGTCTCCGGGCTCAGGAGGAAGTCGTTAACTTTTCCCGCCCGTTCGGTTAACGCCGTCTTAACGCGGCCGGGTGCCCCCGGAGGCCAGCAGCCGGTCGGCGATCTCCGGTGTCAGCTGGCCGGAGTGCTTGGCCAGGATCCTGCCGGACGCATCCACGGCAAAGGTCTCCGGCACGCCGGACACGCCGTACTCCACGCCGGCGGTCCCGTCGGGGTCCATCAACACCACGTCGAACGGGTTGCCGAGGCGGGCCAGGAAGGCGCGGGTGGCGCCGGGCTTGTCCTTGTAGGCCACCCCGGTGATCGGCACGCCGCTGGCCTTCAGGGCCACGAGGTCGGCATTCTCCGACACGCAGGGCACGCACCAGGAGGCGAAGAAGTTGATCAGCCGGACCCGGTCGCCGGTCCGGTTTGCCGCCACATTGATGGCGGCTCCGCCATCGAGGGGCGACAGGGACATGTCCGGGGCCGCCTTGCCGACAAGGGCCTCCGGGATCACATGCGGATCATGCCGCAGGCCGTACAGGCCGAACAGCAGGGCCAGTGCCGCCAGCACGACGACGGGTGCGATTGCCAACCAGCGGGGCACGGCGTCAGTCCGGGTCGCGGGCGTCTCGGGCGTCCGCCGCCTTGCGCCAGCGATGGGCACGCCAGAGGCTGTCGACGACCATCCATGCGAGCACAAGGGCCGACAGTCCCCAGGCCGGGATCACATAGGCGCCGTAGCGTCCAACCAGGTCATCCATGGATGTCAGGCCTCCGTCTGGGCGCGGGTCAGGGTCAGGGCTCGGCGTCGCCAGACCTCGGCGCGGATCCGGACCAGCCAAAGGGACCCGAACAGCGTCGTATAGCCCAGCGTCATCAGCAGCAGCGGCGTCAGATAGGCGGCCGGCATCCGCGGTCCGCCCTTGGCCATGACGCTCTGCCCCTGGTGGAGGGAGTTCCACCACTCCACCGAGAAGTGGACGATCGGCAGGTTCACCACGCCGACCATGGCCAGGATCGCCGCGGCCCGGGCGGCGCGCTGCTCGTCGTCAATGGCCATGTGCAGGGCCATGTAGCCCAGATAGACCACGAACAGGATGAACTCCGAGGTCAGCCGGGCGTCGCCCCAGGCCCACCAGGTGCCCCACATGGGCCGTCCCCAGAGGGAGCCGGTGACCAGTGCCAGTGCGGTGAAGGCCGCGCCCAGGGGGGCCACGCTCTTGGCCGCCGCGTCGGCGAGGGAGTGCCGGAACACCAGGCCGAAGAAGCTCGCGCCCGCCAGACAGCCGTAGCAGAACAGACCCATCCAGGCGGCGGGCACGTGCACGAACATGATCTTGACGGTCTGGTGCTGCTGGTAGTCGCCGGGTGCGGTGACGCCCAGCACGATTCCGACCAGCAGACACAGCGCGGCCACGGCGCCCAGCAGGGGCGCCAGCCAGCGGGACAGGGCCATGAACCGGGCCGGATTGGCGAAGAACGAGAACATCAGGCAGGCCTTGTGATGGCTTGGAGGCTGGCGGGGGTCAATGCTGCGATCAGCCGCGGCCGGGACCCGACGGCAGGACGCCGAGCAGCTTGATCTTGAACACGAGCACCGCGTTGGGCGGGATCACCCCCCCGGCCCCGGCCTCGCCATAGCCGAGCTTCGGCGGCACATAGAGGATCCATTCGTCGCCGGGGCGCATCAGGGGAAGCGCCTCCTGCCACGCGGGCACCAGTTCCGCGAGGCCCATCACCGCCGGAACGCCCCGCTCCACGGAGCTGTCGAACACCGCCCCGTTGGTGAGGGAGCCCACATAGTCCACCTTCACCTCGTCCGTCGGGCCGGGATGCGGCCCCGTGGCGGCCCCGGTGGACAGGATCTTGTACTGCAGGCCGGAGGGCAGGACCTTCACCCCGTCGGCCTTGGCATTGGCAGCCAGGAAGCTTTCCGCCGCGGCCGGGCTGGCGACGGCGGTCCCGGCCCCTGCGGAGGAGTGGGCCTTGCCCTGGCAGGCGGTGAGTGCGAGCGCCGCACCCAGGGCCGCACCCAGGGTCAGGGCGGCGAAGGGCTGGCGGGACAGGAAAGAAGGGATCACGTGGTCGACTCCAGAGAACATCCCTGATTCATACCTTCCCGGCGGTGCCGGCGCTACTGAAACCCGGCCGCGGCAAGGTTTGAGCGGCTTTACGTTTGCGGCGCCCTTCCCTTCCGCTTCGTAAAATCCGAAAGGATGAAACCCGAACCGTTGCGCCGTCCCTGTGCGGCTGAGAGAGGATCCTCGTTCCATGGCCGTGATCTCCGTCGTCAATACCGCTCACTTCGACTTCGGCGCCCTCAACCAGCTGGAAAAGTCGCTGGAACGGCTGGGCGTCTCCCGCCCGATGCTGGTCACCGACAAGGGCCTCGTGGCCGCCGGTGCCGCGGACAAGGTGCAGGCCGCCGCCGGGAACCGTCCCATTGTCGCCACCTATGACGAGACCCTGTCCAATCCCGACGAGGCCAGCGTGCTGGCGGCGCTGGCCATCTATCGCGATGCCGGCTGCGACGGTCTGGTGGCGCTGGGCGGTGGCTCGCCCATGGACCTGGCCAAGGCCGTCGCGCTCCTCGCCACCCACGAGGGCCCGCTGGAGCGCTTCGGCGCCAGCGTCCGCGGAGCCAGGTTCATCGGCAAGGTGGCCCCCATCGTGGCCATCCCCACCACCTCCGGCACCGGTTCGGAAGTGTCGGTCGGCGCGGTGGTGATCCTCGAGAACGGCCGCAAGGAGACCATCGTCTCGCCGCACCTGATCCCGCCGGTGGCGCTCTGCGATCCGGAGCTGACGCTCGGCCTGCCGTCGCTGCTGACCGCGGCCACGGGCATGGACGCCGTCACCCACTGCATCGAGGCGATCCTCGCCCCCAGCGTCAATCCGCCCCTGGAGGCCATCGGCTATGACGGGGTGGAGCGGGCCGTGGCCAATGGCTGGCTCTACCGCGCCGTGTCCGACGGGTCGGACCGGGATGCCCGCTGGCACATGATGATGGCGTCCCTCGAGGGGGCGCTGGCCTTCGCCAAGGGTCTGGGGGCTGTCCACGCCCTGTCCCACGCCAGCGGCCGCCTGCCGGGGCTTCGCCTGCACCACGGCACGCTGAACGCCATGTTCCTGCCCCCCGTGCTGCGCTTCTCCGAGGGGGTCGCGCCGGAGAAGTACGCCCGGCTGAAGCGCTGCTTCGGCATCGCCGCCTCCGCCGACCTGGCCGATGCCGTGTCCGAGCTGAACGCCAAGCTGGGCATCCCCCAGACCCTCTCCGGCCTCGGCGTCACCGGCGACATGGTGCCGGATATCGTGAAGTATGCCCTGACCGACCTCGCCCATCTCACGGCGGTGAAGAAGCCCACGGCGGACGAGTACGAAGCGCTGGTCGCTGAAATCCTCTAGCGTCCAGAACACGGCGTCGCGGCGGCATTTCCTGCGGCCAAGGCGGGGATGCGCCGCGACGGCCCCTTGATCCCACGGGCGGTTCCGCTCCCTAATGCCGCTGTTTCCGGGTAGAGGGAGTCGCGGACATGTTGCTGGCCTTGGTTGTATCGACGGCACTTGCCGGTGGCGTGACGGTGGAGGAACGCTCCGCCGGACAGATCTCCGCAGATCTCGCCGCCGGACGCACCACGTCGGAAGCGGTGACCCGGGCCTATCTCGACCGGATCGCCGCCATCGACGCGGCGGGGCCGTCCCTGCACAGTGTGATCGTCGTCAATCCGAAGGCGCTGGAGCAGGCCCGCGCCATCGATGCTGCGCGCAAGGCTGGCCGGAAGCTGGGCCCATTGGCCGGCGTGCCGGTGTTGCTGAAAGACAATATCGAGACGGCGGACCCGATGGCCACCACGGCGGGGTCGCTGGCCTTGAAGGACAACGTCACCGGCCGCGACGCACCGCTCGCGGCGCGCCTGCGGGCCGCTGGGGCCGTCATCCTCGGCAAGACCAACCTGTCGGAATGGGCCAATATCCGCTCCAGCCACTCCATCAGCGGCTGGTCGGGGGTCGGTGGGCTGGTGAAGAATCCCTATGCGCTGGACCGCAACACCTGCGGCTCGTCCTCCGGTACCGGGGCAGCCATCGCCGCCAGTCTGGCGGCTGTGGGTGTCGGGACGGAGACGGACGGCTCGATCACCTGCCCCTCGTCCCTGAACGGCCTCGTCGGACTGAAGCCCACGGTGGGGCTGGTCTCCCGGACCCATATCGTGCCGATCAGCCACAGCCAGGACACGGCCGGGCCCATGGCCCGCTCCGTCGCCGATGCGGCCCTGCTGCTCACGGCGATGGCCGGCTCCGACCCGGCAGATCCCGCCACGGCCCTCGCCGATGCCAGGCGCACGGACTATGTGGCCGCCCTCGCCGGTGCCACCCTGAAGGGCAAGCGCCTGGGGGTTCTCAAATATGCCAGCGAGCTGCAGGTGGAAGAGGACGCCCTGTTCCGCCGGACGGTGGAGCGCCTGAAGGCCGCCGGGGCCGAGATCGTGGAGATCACCGACTTCCGCCCGGCCCCGGGGGTGGGCGAGGCCGAGGATCTGGTCCTCGCGACCGAACTGAAGGCCGATCTCAACGCCTATCTGGCCACCACGCCGGATTCGGTGAAGACCCGCACCCTGACCGACCTGATCGCCTTCAACCGGGCCTCGCCGCGGGAGCTCGCCCTGTTCGGCCAGGACTATTTCGA
>CAIQUG010000077.1 GCA_903874895.1 uncultured Caulobacterales bacterium
AATCCCGGTCCTCCACCGCTGCCAGTCCATCGCCGACGATGTTGTGCCGGGCATTCTGATAGACCAGCATCCACCGCTCCGCCCCGGTCAGGTGGTCATAGATCCACTTCACCCCGCCCTCATAGCCGCTGACATCGTCGTGATCTCCCACCACAACGAGGGTCGGCGCCGCGATCCGGGCGAGGCCCGACGGCGCCCAGGCGCGCAGGGGTTCGGATCCACCCCATGGGGCGAGCAGCACGACCGCCTTCAGCCCGGTGGGCGGGGCCTCCGAGGGCACCCCCTCCGCGAAGGGCGTCAACACGCCGTCCGGTGCCATGTGCGTGAGGGGCGAGGTCGCCGCGAAGCCGGAGCCGGCTGTCGTCACCGCGCCGAACCCGCCCATGGAATAGCCGATCAAGGCCACCCGCTGCGGATCATAGACCCCGGCCAGGGGACCCTCGCCGACCCGCCGGGCGAGCTCCGCCATCACGAAGCGCTGATCCGCGCTGCGCAGGGCAATGACCGCCGCGAGGGAGTTGGCCCGGGCCTCCGGTGTCGCGGGCTCGACGTCCCCGTGGTCGATCGCCGCCACCACATAGCCGCGGGACGCCAGTCCCTCGGCCAGGTCCGCGAAGCCCGTCGCCCAGTTGCGGTAACCGTGGGAGAAGATCACCAGGGGGAAGCCCTGGCCGCGGGCGGGCTGCGCCGCCAGACGTGCCGCCCCGGCCCGACCACCGGCGGCGAAGGCCCCGGGCTGGTGGTCATGATAGTGTGCCAGTGACGTCCCGGTCCGGGGTGCTGCCGGAAACCAGACCGTCACCGGCAGCGTCCGGTCATGCGACGGCACATGACCGTTCACCCGTGGCAGACTGGGGTCGGGCTGATCGGCATGGACAATGTCGAGGCGCAGCACGCCCACCGGAAAGCCCCCGGGTACCGAAAGATCCGGACCGTCGGGAAGCGTGGCACTCACCGGGACCGGCTGTGGCGCGGGCGACGCCGCCGGTGCCAGACCCGGGCCGATGCCCAGGCTGATGCCTGCCGCAACCGTGGCGACGACACTCCGAAACAAGGCCGTCATGGCGGGCATCTCCAGACCGACACGTCCCGCGGCCCGACAATCGGCCCGCCGAGGACGAAATCCGCCCCGGCCGGCGCCGGGGCCTGCTGCGGTTTTGCGCTGTAGTTGAGGGCAAAGACCAGATCGCCCCGCCGGCACAGGCGAAGCCCCTCCGGAAGCCGCACAGGGGACAGGCCCGCGGCCTGCGCCAGGTCCTCGAACAGGTCGGTCAGGAAGGCCCCGTCGGTCAGGGTGGCGAGGTACAGGACCTGTCCCTTGCGCACCAGGGCCGGGGTGTCGTCCTCATGGCGGCCCAGGACGGCAAGCCCCTCCCCGGCCTCGATCTCTTCCCGCCAGCGGCCGCTGGCATAGGTCCGTCCGTTCCACCGGATCTCGCCCTCGCAGCCCGGCCGCAGGGTTTCCACCGAAAGGACCCGGATCGGCAGCGCCGACCGCAGCGGGCCGGGGGGCAGACCCTCCGGCAGGGTCACATCCACGGTCTTGGCACCGGAGCGCGGTCCGAACAGCACCACCGCCCCGTTCGCGGAAAGCCGCTCGGCCAGGCCCGGCTTCGGCATGGCCACCGCCGGGGCAAGGATCAGGGCGTAGTCGGCAGGGTCGCCGTCCGGGGCGATGAAGTCCACATCCAGCCCCAGTCCCCGCAGGGCCTGATAATATTCCAGCAGGATGCCCGTGTAGTCATAGCTGCGGCCCTGACGCTCGATATCACCCAGCCATTGGGCGTCCACGTCGACCACAAGGGCAACCCGCGCCCGCCCGCGGGGAGTTCCGTCCAGACCCAAGGCCGCCAGGTCGCGGACAACGGCCTCCACCTCCGGCCAGGCCGCGGCCTCGGTGCTGTCCGGTCGCAGAAGGCCCGCATGCATCTGCTCCTGCGCAAAGGGGGCCTGTCGCCAGCGGAAATAGCTGACCACCCCCGCCCCGTGGGCGAAGGCCTCGAGGGTCCACAGGCGGACCATGCCCGGTGCGGGACGGGGGTTGTGCATCGCCCAGTTCACCGGACCGGGTTGCTGCTCCATGAT
>CAIQUG010000078.1 GCA_903874895.1 uncultured Caulobacterales bacterium
CGCGATGGCCACGAGTTGCCCGCCGAGCAGGCCGCTCGACGTGATCTTCGCCGTGGAGTCCGCCGGAAGCTTCACGTCCTTGTTGATCACCACATGAACCTTGGCGAGATAGGCCTTGGAATCGAGCTCGATCCTGGACACAGCCCCGACCTTGACGCCGGCCACCCGCACATCGGCCCCGGTCGCCAGCGCGCCCACGTCGCCGAACTTGCCCACCAGTTCGTAGCCACCGGCATCCGCGCCCTTGCTGGTATTGCCCAGCGCATAGATCAGAAAGCCCGCCGCAGCGGCCAGAACCAGCGCGCCAACGCCCGTCTCGGCCCAGGTCTCAGACTTTGCCATTCCACTCGTCTCCGGACGAAAGGGTTCCGCGGGTACCGAAGGATCGGCCCACGAACCGGAAAAAACTCACTCGCCGCCGGGCGTCCAGGACTGATAGTCGCCCTTGGACACCGCCCGGGTGCCACCGCGGCCGATCGCCCCCCGCGGCCGCCACGCATAGAGTGTGCCCGTGAGGTTGGGCAGATGGTCCGTTTCCCACTTCTGCCGCTTCAGCGGGGCCTTGGTCGGCGGCTCATCGAAGGTGTAGTGCAGCCAGCCGTGCCAGTCGGACGGCACCTTCGAGGGTTCCGCATAGCCCCGATACAGCACATAGCGCCGACGGCGGCTGTCATAGCTTTCCCGCGAGGTGCGGCATTCGAAGTAGCGGTTCCCGTAGTCGTCCGTGCCCACCAGCGTGGCGTTGCGGCCGATGGTGAACAGGATCCCGGCCGTCGCGCCGTTCCACCAGGTGAAGATCAGTTTGAGCACGGGCGAAACCCTGGGGCTGACGGAACGGACAGGCGGACCCGGTCTCCTGCGACCCGGTCGAACCTTCGGCGTCGTTATAGGCGGGGTGGCGTCCGGCGTCCAGCAGGGCCAGCCTCCGTCAGACCCCTGTCCGGTCGGGTCTCCGCCCCGCGACACCCATCAGGGCGGGCCGAGCAGATGTCTACATGTAGTGTTTCGGTGGACATCTCTACGCTAGGTGTTGCGAAATTCGATCCGCGCGCCTAGCGTTTTGCCGTGAGGGTCGGTCATGGGGTCTGGAATGCGATTTGAACGTTGGTTCACCGAATCCGCGCGCAGTGTTCCGCTGGAGCCGCGCGAGATTGAACGGATCGACACCGTGGCCACCGTGACGGCCCCGGCGGACTGGACCGACGCGCGGGTCGAATCGTGGCTGGACTGGCTGGAGGCCGCCCCCACCGACCGTCCGGACATGTCCCCGCCGTGGCAGGTGCCCCCCGCCCCGCACCCGGCCTTTGACGGGCGTCTGTCCGCCGTCTCCGACCGCCTGACGCACTGGGGCTGGGCCCTGGGGCTGTTCGACACCGCCGCGGACGCGGACGCCTTCCGAGAGGACCTGACCGCTTCGATGATCCTGGGCCTGGCCGCCGTGGGTCCCTTGCGCGCGACCGGGCACCGGGTATCGCCCTTTGCCGGCCCTCCAGCGACCCCCGATGACGTTCCCGCAGGCGTGATCGACCTCGCCACGGCCGAGGGGCGTCGTCGGCTCGACACGGCCCTGGCGGCAGAGCGTGCGGGCCAGTTGTCCATGACGGCGCTGGCGCAGCTGGACCGGCGACTGGCGGCGGTTTCGGAGGCCGTGGCGCGCTGCGAAGGCGACCGGCGGGCCTGCGCCGATCCCACCGCCAATCCGGCCCTGGGCCGCGCAGCCCGGGCCGCCCGGGCTGCGGGTGCGGATGATGCGGCCATTCTGGACGCCATATCTCTGGGCCGTCAGGGCCGCACGCCGCGGTCCAGCCTCCTCGATCTCTCCCCGGCAAAGCTGCCCGCCATTGCCGTCAGCGGGGACCTGGCCACCGCCAGCGAGGCTGTGTGGGGCTGCGATCGCCTGACCCTCGCCCCGTCGGCGGAGACCGCCCGGGCCGTCGATGACGCCGCCGTGGCCCCGACCTGCGCCCTCAACGTCCTTGCCGTGCAGTTGGACGGGCAAGTGGACGAGGAGGCCCTCGGCGCGGCTGTCCGCCTCTGGACCGTCGCCCTCGACATTCTGGTGGCCAGCGGATGGTCCACCGAAGCCGCCGACGCCGACCGGCTGTATGCGGCGCGGGGGGCCAGGATGACCCTCGCCGGGCTCACCGAATGGCGTGTCAGTCGCGGCCTGGAACCGGACTCTGTGGCGGTCCGGACGCCCGTGCTGCTCGCGACGGTGACGGCGCTGGAGACCTCTGTCGCCCTTGGTCGACTGGCGGGCCCCCGTCCGGACGCCGCGCTCGACCTTGCGGCCACGACCACGCGCCTGCTCCAGCTGGCCCATCACGCCGAACCGGTCTCCGCCGAGCTGTCGCGTCGCATCCGGGCCGTCGATCCGGCGATCCTGCGGGGCGGCGGACTGGTCAGCCTGTTCGACGACCCCGAGCTCAGCCTTCGCCTCGGAGGCGTGGGACTTGGGGCGGCCCCCTGGTCCGGACCGGTGGGCGTCGCCCAGACCGCAGACGGCGTCACCGTTCCGGTGCTGAAGGCGGAGGCCTTCTCAGCCGCCGTCGCGCTCGGTCTCGACCCTGCGGCGCTGCGCCGCGCCGTCCTCGGGACCCGCACCCTGGATGAGGGACCGGTCAGTGCGCAGGCCCTGCGCAGTCGCGGCTTCACGGATCACGAGATCGGACGGGCGGAAACAGCCCTGGTGACCGCACGCCGTCTGCAGGATGCCTTCGCCCCCGGCGTGATCGGCGAAGGTTTTGTGCAGGACGTGCTCGGCGTGCCGGGCGAGCGCCTTGCCGATCCCGACCTGGACGTCCTGGCGGCCGCCGGGTTTTCAGCGTCGGACATCGACATCGCCAGCCGCCTCGTCCTCGGGGCCGGAGACCTCGAGGCCTTGCATCTGCCTGCCTCGCCGACGGACCGGATCACCCTGGCCGCAGCCCTGGCCCCCGCCACCTTCGGCCCTACCTGCCTCGACCTGCCCCTCGCGCCTGACCTGATGGTCGATGACGTCGAGGTGCTGATCGATCAGGCCTTCTCGGCAGGCATCACCGGCATCCGCGTCCGTCGCGGCCGCCCCCTCGCGGACCTCGGCGCCTTGTCCGAGGCCGACGCCCCGCCCCGCGCCCAGCCCCAGCCGGACCGTCCGGCGGCGGAACGGGTGGTGGAGCGGATCATCGAGCGGGACCGGACCCGCCGACGCCTTCCCGACCGGCGCAAGGGCTACATCCAGAAGGCCGCCGTCGGCGGTCACAAGGTCTATGTCCACACGGGCGAGTACGACGATGGTGAACTGGGGGAGATCTTCATTGACATGCACAAGGAAGGGGCCGCCTTCCGATCACTGATGAACAACTTCGCCATCGCCATCTCCATCGGTCTGCAATACGGCGTGCCCCTGGACGAGTTCGTCGATGCCTTCGTCTTCACCCGGTTCGAGCCTGCGGGACCCGTGACCGGCAACGACCAGGTGAGGTCCGCCACCTCCATCCTCGACTACGTGTTCCGGGAACTGGGCATCAGCTATCTGGACCGGCACGACCTCGCAAATGCCGACCCCGACGCCCTGTCCGCAGACGGCCTGGGCGGCGGCCAGGCAGACAAGCTGGACCCCCAGTCCGCGGCCAAGTTCATCTCAAAGGGTTTCAGCCGGGGCGCGGCGCCGGACAACCTCCTGTTCCTGCCCACGGCCCGTCGGCCCGCCGAAGGCGAGACCGTGGCCGACGCCAGTTTCGGGGTCTGTCCGGCCTGCGGGGACATGGCCGTCATGCCCCGGGGATCAGGAATGATCTGTGTCACCTGCGGCGCAGCGCAGGAGGTCCGCGGCTAGGTCGCCATCGGATCCGACCTGCTGCAACATCAGCTCGGATGACATCGATTTAAGTAGCGTCCTGGCCCATAAGGCCTCTAATCGAGGGGGCCGACGACGGGTCGTCGGGCCGGAGACGTCACTGACCGATGTTGACTCGCATGTGCGCCCTGTTGCTGTGCAGCGCCCTGATGATGGGGGGGGCGACCGGGCATGCACGGGCCGGGGATCGCGATGTGGCGCGTCGGGTCGCCTTTGGCGGGGCCTGCGTCAAGTGTGACCTGGCCGGACGCAAACTGGTGGGCTGCGCCTTCACGGCCTCGAACTTCTCGGAAGCCACCCTGACCGGCGCCGATCTGCGAGGCGCGGAATTTCATGCCGCCAACTTCCGCAACGCCGATTTCTCCCGTAGCGACCTCCGCGGTGCCAGTGCCGCTGCCTCGAACTTTTCCGGGGCCCGGTTCGTCGAGGCGCAGATGGAAGGATTCGACGGCAAGGCGGTCAATTTCAGCGGCGGGAACCTTGGCCATGCACACCTGAGGGCAACCGACCTCGTTGCGGTCGACTTCCGCCGAACCGATCTCGCAGGTGCCGACCTGAGCGAAGCCAACCTCACGGCCGTGGACTTCCAGGGGGCCGATGCCCGGGGGGCCGTGTTCAACGACAGTGAATTTCACGACGTGACCTTCCATGGGGGACGCTTCGAACATGCGAGCTTTCGCGGTGCCGACCTCGAGCATGCCAGACTGGCTGGCGCACTCCTGTCCGGAGCGGATTTCACCGACGCGGACCTCACCCGGGCGGATCTGCGGGGTGCCGACCTTGCCGGCGTCCATGGACTGACCCAGGAGCAGATCGACGACGCGTGCGTCGACGGTGCCACACGTCTGCCGGCGGGACTCCGGGGCCGCGAATGCCGGGGAGCCCTGATGCTGCCCCATGTGGCCATGGGATTTGCCGTTCATCCCGCGCCCCCGCCCCCGCCCGCTCAGCCACCAAGATAGTCGGGACGGTTCGGGACCGGGAAATCGCTGCGGCCTCCCCTCGACCCCCACGGGCTTCCCTCCTATGTTGCGGCGCTGGACAAGCGGGGATCTCGATGGGCGGACGCGTGGCTGCAACAATCGTTGCGGGCCTGGGATGGATGGTCGTGGCGGCGAATGCCCAGGGCGCACCCACGGGGAACCTGCCCGTCGATCCCTCCCATGTGATGGCCCCCATTCACCGTATTGCCGGCGACCCGCCGCGCATTCCCCTGACCCGAACGGTCCCGGTGGAGCTGCCCAGCCAGACGCCGGACGACCTGGCCAAGGGGCTTTTTGCCCGCAAGTCGCCGTTCCTCGGCAAGGTCAGCGGCTATCGCAAGGCCTTCATGCCCGACCTGGCCCGCGCCGTGGCCCTGGACGCGACGCCGGGAGACGAACGCATCGTCGATTTCGACTGGCGATACGGCGCACCCCGGCGAACCGCGCGGCATCTGAAGCTCACCACCGTGGTCAGCGGCGGCTCCGCCACCGTGACGGCCCGGTTCCGGGTGGGGCGGGAACCCCGGGAAGTGCGGCTGCAGATGTTCCAGCGGCGAACAGGCTGGCGGATCCACGACGTCGGTCAGTCGGGACCGGATGGATGGAGCCTCCGCGCCTGCCTGCACATGCACGGCGCGCGGATTGCCGCTGTCTGCAAGGCCCCGCCCCGGGACGCGGACTCCATGAAGGCGGAGCCGCTCCCGACCCGACCTGTGGCCCGGCCCGGTGCTGCGCCGATCAAGCCTTGATCGGCGGGGCCACGCGGATGTGCAGTTCCTTCAGCTGTCGCTCGGTCACTGGCGCAGGCGCATTCATCAGCAGGTCCTTGGCCTGCTGGTTCAGCGGGAAGGCGATCACGTCGCGGATGGTGGTCACCCCTGCCAGCAGCATGACGATCCGGTCCACGCCGGGGGCGATGCCGCCGTGGGGCGGGGCCCCGTAGCGGAACGCATTCAGCATGCCGCCGAACTTGTCCTCGACCACCTCGGCACCGTAGCCGGCGATCTCGAAGGCCTTGAGCATGATGTCCGGACGGTGGTTCCGGATCGCCCCCGAGGACAGTTCAACCCCGTTGCAGACGATGTCGTACTGATAGGCCAGGATATCGAGGGGATCCTTGGTCAGCAGCGCCTCCATCTCACCTTGCGGCATGGAGAAGGGATTGTGGCTGAAGTCGACCTTCTTATCGTCCTCGTTCCACTCGAACATGGGGAAGTCCACGATCCAGCAGAACTTGAACTGGTCGGCGTCCACCAGACCGAGTTCGGTCCCCACCCGGGTGCGCGCCAGGCCCGCAAACTTGTAGAAGGCATCCGGATCACCGGCCGCAAAGAACACGGCGTCACCAACCTGCAGGTCCATCTGCCGGCGAAGGGCCTCCGTCCGCTCCGGCCCGAGGTTCTTGGCGACCGGACCGGCGCCGCCCTCCTCGCCTTCCCGCCAGAAGATGTAGGCGAGGCCCGGCTGGCCCTCACCCTTGGCCCAGTCGTTCATGCGGTCACAGAAGGCCCGGCTGCCGCCCCCCGGCGCCGGGATCGCCCAGACCTGGGCCTTGGGGGCCTCGAGGATGCGGGCGAACACGCCGAAGCCCCCGCCGCGGAAGTGCTCGGACACGTCCTGCATTTCCAGCGGGTTGCGAAGGTCCGGCTTGTCCGAGCCATACTTGCGGATGGATTCGCGATAGGGAATGCGCGGGAAGGCCTCCTCGGTCACCCGGCGGCCATTGGCGAATTCCTGGAACACGCCGCGCATCACCGGCTCGATGGCGTTGAACACGTCATCCTGGGTGACGAAGCTCATCTCCATATCCAGCTGGTAGAACTCGCCGGGGGAGCGGTCGGCCCGGGCGTCCTCGTCCCGGAAGCATGGGGCGATCTGGAAATAGCGGTCGAAGCCGGACACCATCAACAGCTGCTTGAACTGCTGCGGAGCCTGCGGAAGGGCATAGAACTCGCCCGGGTAAAGTCTTGAGGGAACGAGAAAATCCCGCGCACCTTCCGGCGACGAAGCCGTCAGGATCGGGGTCTGGAACTCCGTGAAGCCCTGGTCGATCATCCGCCGGCGCAGGGAGGAAATCACCTGCGAGCGCAGGATGATGTTCCGGTGCAGGCTGTCCCGGCGCAAGTCGAGGAACCGATACTTCAGCCGCAGGTCCTCCGGATAGTCCGGCTCGCCGAACACGGGCACCGGCAACTCGGCGGCTTCCGACAGCACGGTGAGGCCGCGCACCCGGATCTCGATCTCGCCGGTGGGCAGGTTCGGGTTCGCGGCTTCGGCGTCGCGGGCCAGCACGTCCCCTTCGATGCGGATGACGCTTTCGGCCCGCAGCCGCTCCGCCAGGGCGAAGCCCGGCGTTTCCGGCGACAGCACCAGCTGGGTCAGGCCGTAATGGTCCCGGAGGTCCAGGAACATCAGGCCCCCGTGGTCGCGCTTGCGGTGGATCCATCCG
>CAIQUG010000079.1 GCA_903874895.1 uncultured Caulobacterales bacterium
ATAGGCGGCCAGGGCCTCGGCGGCGGACGCAAACACCGACCGGCGGGCGGCGGCCCGGGTGGCGATGGGGGCTTGCCTGTATTTCTTGGTGTTGGCCCAGGGCAGCCGCGCCATCAGGTCGACGGCCAGGGGCATGATCACCGGATCGAACAGCACCACCGCCCGGACCCTGGAGGGGCGGATGCCGGCGGCCAGGACAGACGCACAGCCCCCCATGGAATGACCGGCCAGGACGACGGGCGGGCCACCGATCGCGTCCAGCACACCGGCCAGATCCCGTTGCAGGTCCGACCAGTCGCCTCGGCCGTCGGGGTCGGCGGGCAGGTGGGTCGATCCGTGCCCGCGCTGGTCAATGACGAGGATCCGCAGGGAGGCCGCGAGGGGCGCCAGGATCGAGCGATAGGTCAGGGCGTTGAAGCCGTTGGCATGGGAAAAGACCACATCCACCGGACGTTCGGGATTGCCGAAGTCCAAGGCCGCCATGTCGCCGTCGGCCAGATGGATCATCCGGCGTCTCGGCTCGTGAAACACTGCTGCATCCATTGATGCAACCCCGCACCCAGTAGCTGGCAGGCTGACCACCTGTCCCCGTCATCCTAGACGGGGACCGCGCCGGGAGCCAGAGGTGCGGTGACGATTTGGCGATCGCCGCAGGAGGCGTATGCTGCCCCCGACATCCGTCCTGCCAGAGGCCCGCCATGAATGCTCCCGCCCATCCCGCCTGGACCTGTTTCTCGGTGGAGATCGCCGATCACGTCGCCCATGTCCGCCTGAACCGGCCAGACGCGATGAACGCCCTCAACCGTGCCTTCTGGAACGAGCTTCCGGCCATCATCCGCGACATCAACGACAATGCCCGGGCCCGGGTGATCGTCCTGTCCTCCACCGGCAAGCACTTCACCGCTGGGATGGACCTGTCGGTCTTCACCGATCCCGAGGCCGGGGTGACCTCGCGCAGCGAGTCCGACCGGGCCACGGCCATGGAGGCGTTCCGCTACCACGTGCATTATCTGCAGAATACCTTCTCGTGCCTGGACGAGGCCCGCATGCCGGTGCTGGTGGCGGTGCAGGGGGGCTGCGTCGGGGCCGGGGTCGACATGATCTCCGCCTGCGACATCCGCTACTGCACCTCCGACGCCTTCTTCGTGATCCAGGAGATCAACATCGGCATGACCGCCGATGTCGGCACCTTCCCGCGTCTCTGCAAGCTGATCCCGGAGGGCTGGGTGCGGGAGATGGCCTATACCGGTCGGCGGCTGCCGGCGGCCCGCGCCAGGGAGATCGGCCTCGTCAACGAGGTGTTCGACACCCACGAGGCGCTCCTCGCCCACGTGCTGGACACGGCGCGGGAAATCGCCTCCAAGCCGCCCCTCGCCGTGGCGGGCTCCAAGGTGATGGTCAATTACGCCCGGGATCATTCCATCAAGGACGCGCTGGACTACATCGCCGTGTGGCAGACCGGCATGTTCGCGCCGCAGCACATGATGGAAAGCTTCGCCGCCAAGCAGGAAAAACGCGCGCCGGACTATCCGGACCTCCACCCGCTCCGCAACACCATGTAGCCTGAGGCCGAATCCCCGAGGGTTGGTCCGGAGTGCGTCGGCGTGCTGAAGTCGTTGTGGCTGTATCTGGTTGTCCTGGTGGCGGTGCTCTGGGCCGGGGCGGCGCTGCGGACCCCCACGCCGGTGTCGGCCTCCGCGCCTGCGACGGTGTTCTCGGCCGAGCGGGCGATGGTCGATGTCCGCGCCATTGCCGTGCGTCCCCACCCGATCGGGTCCGAAGACATCAGCCGGGTGCGGGGCTACCTCCTCGAACGGCTCGCAGGCCTGGGGCTGGGGGGCGAGGTCCATGTGGGGCAGGGCACCTATATCCCCCGAGGGGATGGGACCCGCCTCCTGGCCGGCAGCATCCAGAACCTGATCGGCGTCCTGCCGGGGCGGGACCGGACGCGGCCGGCGCTGCTGGTCATGAGCCACTACGACACGGTTCCCAACAGTCCGGGCGCTGCGGACGACACTGCGGGGGTCGCGGCGGCCCTGGAGATCGCACGGTTGCTGAAGGCGGGACCGCCGCCGGAGCGGGACGTGATCTTCCTGTTCACCGACGGGGAGGAGGCCGGCCTCCTGGGCGCGGACGCGTTCTTCGACACCGACCCCCTGGCGAAGCGGGTGGGGGTCGTCCTCAACATGGAAGCGCGGGGGGCCGCCGGTCGGGCCAGCATGTTCGAGACCGGCCCGGGGAGCGAGGGCCTGATCGGTCTGATGGCCGCCGCCCTCGGGACGCCCAATGCCATTTCCCTGTCGTCCGCCATCTACCACGTCCTGCCGAACGACACAGACTTCACCCACGCGGTGCGCCACCGCCTGCCCGGTCTCAACTACGCCTTCCTGGACGATCTGCCCGCCTATCACACCCCCCTGTCCACTCCGGCGCGCCTCGATCCCGGCTCCCTGCAGGACATGGGCAATCAGGCCGGGACCATGGCCCGGGTCCTGGCCACGCGCCCGGACCTTCCCCGGGCGGACGCCGCCGCCAGCACGGCCTATGACGATGTCCTCGGCCTTGTCTTCCTTCACTATCCGGCCCTGGTCGGCTGGCTGATCCTGCTGGTGAGTGCCGCGGCGGTTCTGGTCACCGCCCTTCGGGTCCGCCGGGCGGGTCGCACGACGCCGATGCAGGTGCTCCGCGGGCTGGCCCTGTTCCTGTCCATGGGGGCCGCGACGGGCCTTGTGCTGCAGGTCATGGGCGGGATCCTCGGGCTGTCGGACTACTGGGCCAGCCTGGCGGTCGTCGGACGAACCCACGTCCTGATCACGGCCGAGCTGGGGGCCGCCCTCGCCGTGTCGGTCGTCCTGTCAGGTGCCGCGGCGGCCGGGCGAGGGCGCGTCGGGGTCTTCGGGGTCGCCCTCGGTCTGGCGGGGGTGGCCTGTGGTCTGAAGCACGGCCTCGACCCGGTGGCCCTGAGCCTGTCCGCGGTGACCGCCGTGCTGGCGGCCTTTGCGCTGGCCCGCCCGATCTCGGCGTGGAGCGCCTGGATCGGCGGGCTGATCGGGGCCCTGCTGATCGTGGGTGCGCTGCAGGCCGCCGCGCCCGCCATGACACCGCCCTTCATGCTGCCCCTCGCGGTCGCTGCGGCGGCGGCACTGGTGTGCGGCCTGGCGGGTGACGCAGCGCGGGGGCGCGGACTTGTGGCCGCGGCCGCGATCGCCACGCCGGGGCTGGCGCTGGCCCTCTATGCGGGTGGCGGTCTCTTCACGGCCATCGGTGCCGGCCTGCCGGTGGCCAATCTCGCCATCTGGCTGATGGCCGCACCCCTGGTCCTTCCCATGGCCCATGCGGCCGGACGCGTTCTGCTCGGCGCCGTTCTGGCGCTGGTCGCCGTCGTGGCCGCGTCGGTGGCCCTGGCGCTGGCCGCAGCAGGGCCGGCTGCGGCGCATCCCCAGCCCACCGAGGCCTTCTACCTGTCCGATCCGGGCATGAAGCTCTGGGTCTGGGTCAGCCGCCTCAGTCCCACGTCCTGGTCGGACGCCGTGCTGCGCCGCGACGGAGGCGCGATCCGGAGGGATCGGGCACCGCCCCTGATCCCGTCACCTGCCGACATGGCACCCGCGCGACGGATCGCGGTGCTCAGCCCGGTGGTGGGCGGCGACCGGGTGGACCAGAGGCTTCTTCTGCGGGCGGCACCGACACGGCGGGGCCAGACCCTGGTGCTGATGCTGCAGCCGACCGTGGAGCTGCACCACGTCACGCTGAACGGGATCGACGTGAAGCTCGTTACCCGGCCCGGAAGCTGGAGTCTGGTGAGCTTCGGGGCTCCGCCCCCCGAGGGCGTGACCCTGGCCTTCGACACGCCCGCGCACGGGCAGGTGGCGTTCGCGGCGGCGGAAATTGCCGAGGGTTGGCCGGAGGGCGTGACCCCGCCGCCCATGCCCGGCTCGTTGATGCCGGTGTCCCAGTCGGGGACGACCCTTGCCGTCGCCCGGCTGACCGCGGCCTGGTAGGGGCGTCGGATCCGAGGGCCGACGTCGAGGGGCGATTCCGTGAGCCGACGGGCGGCCGTCGTCAGGTCTCGGCGCTGCCGACCCGGCGGACGACAGCCCGCAGCCCGTCCAGCACCTGCTCGCGGGCCGCTTCGTTGATCTGGTCGCCCATGGCCCGCAGCAGCTTCAGGCCGTTGAGGTGAACCGCCACGGCGTCCCAGTTCCAGGCCTGCCGCTCGGTGAAGGCATCGATCAGCTCGCAGACCGAGAAGGCGGCGGTCCCGACGGCGGGCAGGTTGGCGATGGCCGCCACACCGATCATCTCGTCCGCCAGATCATAGAGCTTCGCCTGGTTCTCAGCCGTCGGCATGGCCTTCAGCACGGTGGCCAGCTCGGTCATCGCAGCCAGGATGGCGTCCACGGCCGCCACACAGTCGTCGCGGATGGCTTCCAGATTGGCCTCGGCACCGGCCACGGCATCGGCGATGGTCTTGCCGCCGGGCTTGCGAACCACGGCTGCGAGACGGTTGGGGACGCGGATTCTCTTTACGGCACTCATTTGGTCTTCCGCTTCGGTTGCAGCATGGCGTCGATGTCGTCCTGGCTCATGTTGGGCTCGACAGCGTCCCCAACTTCCAGCGGGAGGTCGTCCGCGCGACGGCCTTCGGTATTCGGCGGCGGTCCGACGGAGTGGAACCGCCGGTCGGGCCCCAGATAGGTGTCGCACTCGATGAAGGCCCGGTTCTCTCGCGCCACCCAGATCACCCGGTCGATCATGACCTTGGGCGTCAGCGGCTTGGCGACGATGAAGTTGGCGCCGCAGTCGCGGGCCTTCTGCACCTTGGACATCTGGGTGTGGCCGCTGATGATGATGGCGGCGGTGTAGTTGTTGGGTTCGACCTTGGACCGGCGGAGCCAGTGCACGAAGTCGTAGCCGTCCGTGCCCTCGAGTTGCGCCTCGCAGACGATCAGGTCGAGCTCGGTCTTCTTGACGATGGCCATCGCCTCTTCGGCATTGGCGGCGCGAAGGGGATTGCGCACGCCGAACCCGGAGAAGATCTGGGCCAGGATCTCCAGCCCGTGCTGGTTCGGCTCGACCAGCAGAACATTGGCGTTTTCCAGGTTGTAGCGCGGCTTGGGCCCCGGGCTTGGGGTCGCGGCCGCTGCTGGGGCCATGTCCGTCACCAGGACCGCTCCCCTGACAGGGCGCCGGATGTGCGTCCCAACGGCATCGGCATCTGAGGTTCCCTGAGCATCCGGTTCCTGAACGTCCGACCCGGGCGGGTCCTGGACTTCAATCCCCAAGTCCTACACCGGGATGTCTTTCATTTTCCCTACCGCCGAGGACCTCAAGGTACCTGTGTTTACCTTGATGACGGGGCGGGATTACCGGGACAGCGCCCGCCAGGCGATGTCGCGGCGACAGAACCCCTCCGGCCAGTCCACGGCGTCGACGGCGGCATAGGCGAGGCGACGGGCTTCGGCGACGTCGGCATCCCGGGCGCAGACGTTCAGCACCCGCCCTCCGGCGGCACGCAGGACGCCGTCTGCATCCCGACGCGTGCCGGCGTGGAACAGGGTGACCGCGGGACCGAAGTCGGTCTCGACGCCGCCGATGAGAGACCCGGTGACCGGCGCCTCCGGATAGCCGGGCGCGGCCATGACGACGCAGAGCGCCGCCTCGTCCCGCCAGTCCAGGGGCGGCATTTCCGCCAGTCGTCCCTCAGCGCAGGCCAGCAGGTACGGCAGGAGATCGCTGGCCAGGCGCAGCATCAGAACCTGACACTCCGGATCGCCGAAGCGGGCATTGTATTCCACCAGCTTCGGTCCCTCCGGCGTCACCATCACCCCGGCATAGAGGACGCCGCAATAGGGGGTTCCCTCCGCTGCCATGCCCGCCACCGTCGCGTCGATCATCCGGGTCCGCACCTGTTCCATCAGGTCCGGCGTCATCACCGGGGCCGGGGAATAGGCCCCCATGCCGCCGGTATTGGGGCCGGTATCCCCGTCACCCACCCGCTTGTGGTCCTGGGCGGCCCCGAACAGCCGGGCGGTCTTCCCGTCGCACAGGGCGAAGACCGACGCCTCCTCTCCGGTCATGAAGGCCTCGATCACCAGCCGACGACCGGCGGAACCGAACTGCCCGCCCAGCATGTCGTCGATGGCCTGCTCTGCCTCCTCCCGGGTTCCGGCGATGACCACGCCCTTGCCCGCCGCGATGCCGTCAGCCTTGATCACATAGGGGGCCGCGAAGCGGTCGAGCGCGGCCTTGGCCAGGACCCCGTCGGTGAATTCGCCATAGTCGGCGGTGGGGACATGGTGCCGCACGGCGAAGGCCTTGGTGAACCCCTTGGAGGTCTCCAGCTGCGCCGCCGCCCGGGTGGGGCCGAAGCAGGGGATGCCGGCGGCAGCCAGGGCGTCCGCCAGTCCGACCTCGAGGGCCGCCTCGGGGCCGACCACGACGAGGTCTGCGGCCATCTGCCGCGCCAGGGCCACCAGACCGCCCACGTCCGTCACCTTCACGTCAGCCAGCTCGGCCAGGCTGGCAATGCCGGGATTGCCGGGGGCCGCGACCAGCCGGGACAGCAGGGGCGACTGGCGCAGCTTCCAGGCCAGCGCGTGTTCACGCCCCCCCGATCCGACAAGCAGCACGTTCATGGCAGACCTTCCCGCGGCAGCCGGCCCGGTGGCCGATCCTGGTCCCGCGCTCCTACGCCGCACCGGACGGCAAAGGCAAGCGCTTCCCCCCACGAGGGGCGCGCCGCAAGACCCCTCCACAAGCCTTTGGAGCGGCCCTAAGGTAGCGGGATGAGTTCCACGGACCCCTTCCCGTCCGCCCTGGCGGACCCCGGCAACGCCCCCGCCTTTTCGGTGACGGAGCTGGCCTTCGCCCTGAAGCGGACGCTGGAGGACGCCTTCGGCCACGTGCGGCTGCGCGGAGAGATCTCCAAGGTCACCCGCCACGCCTCCGGGCACATCTACCTGACCCTGAAGGACGACAAGGCGGCCATCGACGGGGTGATCTGGAAGGGTTCGGTCCGGGGGCTCAAGGCCCAGCCGGAACAGGGGCTGGAGGTCATCGTCACCGGCCGGATCACCACCTATCCGGCAAGGTCCGGCTACCAGATCATCATCGAGAGCCTCGAGCCCGCCGGCGTCGGGGCCCTGCTGGCGCAGCTCGAGCGGCTCAAGGCCCGGCTGACCACCGAGGGGCTGTTCGACGCCGCCCGCAAGCCCGCCCTGCCGCAGATGCCCACCGTCATCGGTGTGATCACCAGCCCGACCGGGGCTGTCATCCGCGACATCCTGCACCGGATCACCGATCGATGGCCCGCCCGGGTCATCGTCTGGCCGGTGGTGGTCCAGGGCGATGGTGCCGCCGCTCAGGTGGCCCGCGCCATCGCGGGCTTCAACGGGCTCCCACCGGACGGTCCGGTTCCCCGGCCGGACGTGCTGATCGTGGCCCGGGGCGGGGGCTCCATCGAGGACCTTTGGCCCTTCAATGACGAGGCGCTCGCCCGGGCAGCGGCGGCCAGCAAGATCCCCCTGATCTCCGCCGTGGGGCACGAGACCGACACCACCCTCATCGACTACGCCGCCGCCCGCCGGGCCCCGACCCCCACCGCGGCTGCCGAGATGGCGACGCCGGTGCTGGCCGATCTCCGGGCGAGCCTGTCGGTGGCCGGCGGACGCCTCGACCGGGCCGCCGCCCACGGCCTCGAAGGGCACAGGACCCGCCTCGCTGCCGCCGCCGCCGCCCTGCCGCGGCTGGCCGATCTGGTAGAGCTCGCGGGCCAGCGGTTCGACTTCGCCGCGTCGCGTCTGGCTGCGGCCCTGGCGGCGAATGTGGCGGTCCAGGCCCAGCGCCTGACCGGTGTCGCGGCCCGGTTGACGCCGCCCCTCCTGTCCCGTCCCGTGGATCTCGCCGGGCAGCGCCTGGGGGAGCTGGGAGGACGCCTGGGTGCTTCCATGGCACGGCAGCAGGCCACCACGGCCCAGCGGGCGGACCTGCCGGGCCTTGGCCTTCGGATGCAGCAGGCGGTCCTTCGCCGATTGTCCCGGGAGGCCGCGGGGCTCGACCGGTTGGAGCAGCTGCGGCGGTCGGTGGACCCGAACCGGCCCCTGAGCCTCGGCTTTGCCCGGGTGCACCGGATCGACGGCACCCTCGTGACCGCGGCGTCGGCCCTGTCTGCGGGCGACGGCCTGCGTCTGGTGTTTGCCGACGGGGACCGTGACGTGACGGTGAACGGTGCCGCCCCGTCGCGAAAGCCTCCGCCGGCCGCCGCGCCCGCCCCCTCATCGGCCCCTCAGGGGTCCCTGTTCGACTGACGGACCCGTCCGTCTACTTCGGCGTCACGGTGAAGCGTTTCAGCTCAAGCTTGGGCGGGTCCCAGCCGGGTGCCAGCTCCACCGCCTTCATGTAGTCGCGGTAGGCCCCCTCCACGTCGCCGGTCAGCTCCCGGGCCGTCGCCCGGTTGAAATAGGCCTTTTCCGGCTCGGACGGGTTCAGGGAGAGCCCGAGGTCCGAGGCGGCCACCGCTTCGGCCGGGCGCGCGAGGCCGATCAGAGCCGCGGCCCGGTTCACATGACCTTCCCCGATCTTCGGCTGCAGGGCGATGGCGGCGTCGAAGTCCGCCAGGGCCAGGACCCAGGCCTTCTGGTGCAGTCGCAGAGTTCCACGATTGATGAACGTTCCGGCCCGGTCCCGAAGGTCGAGGGGATCGTTGGCCAGGGAGGCCGTGCACTGGTCGACGCTTTCCGCCGTGGCGCGCCCCAGACGCGCGGCCATGTAGCAGGACCGGGCGAGGCCGCCACTTGAGATGATGTAGCCGTCCGCCCGCGCCGAAGGGGCCAGGGCGACACCCGCCAGCGCCGCCAGGGACGCCAGCACGGCGGGGATCCGCTTGCAGGTCATGATCGTTCTCCTCAAGTCGGCCCAGCCTAGCCCCGTCGTCGGCTCCTCGCCAGAGCCACCGGATGAGCTATCCCAAACAACTTTACAAAACAAAGTAGATGGTCTATCCAAGCTCATCGCCCAGTTGGGCCCGCTTCGGGAGATGTGAAATGACCGATCAGATCCAGTCCCTTCGGGACGACCTCGACTACATGAAGGCCCTGGCACGGGATGGGCGGCAGGCACCGATCCTCGGCGGCGTGATGCTGCTGGTGGCCGGGATCGATTTTGCCGCGGCCAGCTTCGTCCAGTATGCCGCAATCAAGGGGCTGATCGGGATCGGCCCGAACCTCGCCAGCCTGGCCTGGCTCGTGGCCATGGCGATCTTCGGGGTCGCCCTGATCCTCACCAAGCGCCGCACGGCAGGGCAGCCGGGGGCCGCCGCGGTCACCAACCGCGCCGTCCAGGCGGTCTGGATGGGGTCGGGCTGGGCGATCTTTGCCGTGGCGCTGGCCATCGTTGCCATGAGCCTGCGGATGAACAGCGCCGTCCCCACCATGTTCTTCGCGCCCTTCATTCTGGCCGTCTACGGCATCTCCTGGACGGTGGCGGCGGTGATGTCGCGCAAGACCTGGATCTGGGTCGTGGCGCTCAGCTGCTACGCCGGGACTGTCGCCATGGGCCTGCTGGCCGGCACGGCGGAGCAGATGCTCGCCTACGGGGTCGCCCTGTTGCTGCTGGCAGCCGCCCCGGGTGTGGTCCTGATGCGCGGCGAGCCGTCGGATCTGGTCTGATGATGGACGGTTTCGACATCGAGGCCATCGACGAGGTCATTCACGGCCGCATTCGACTCGGGGTGATGGCCTATCTGGTCGGTGCCGGAGAGGCGGACTTCGGCGAGATCCGCGCCCGCCTCCAGACCACCGACGGCAACCTGTCGGTCCATCTGCGCAAGCTGGAGGATGCCGGCTACGTCGAGATCGTGAAGTCCTTCGTGGGACGCAAGCCCCTCACCCGCATCCGCCTGGCAGAGCCGGGGCGGGTGGCCTACAGCCGGTGGCTGGACACCATTTCGCAACTGGTGGACCGGAGCCGCGAGGGGGGCTGACGCTGGCCGGTCGTCCGGCAAGTCCCCCACCGGGGTCAGCGGCCGCCGCCGTCCGGAACCGGCAGGCACGAAAAGCCACTCCGCTTCACCGTCACGCAGAATGCCGTCGCCTCACGGCCGCTGGCGAAGGGCCCGATCCGCCCCCGGAAGCGGCTCACGCCCCGGACGACGGCGTGAGCCGTGGAGAAGGACAAGTGGCCCGCGTCGGCGCCCAGCTTCTCGCGCAGCTTGTCCCTTGCCCGCTCGAGCTCGGCCTCCGACGTGGTCGACAGGTACTGGACCTCGATCCCGCCTGCCGGGGCAGTGGACAAAGCCGAAGTCGAAGCCGGAGCCGGAGCCGGAGCCGGAGCAACTGCGGGTGCTGATGCAGACACTCGTGCTGTAGACGCGGGAGCTGGAGGGGGTGTTGAGGGGGTCGCCCCCGGGGGGTGCGTCGGCGTCGGCGGTGCCGCAGGCGGCAACAGTCGGGCTTCCGCCAGTTGGATGGGGCTGCCCACTGGCGGCGGCGGGGCGTTTGACGCGGAGGGTACCGCGGCGACCAGATCGGCCCGCTTGGCGCAGATCGCTTCCGCAATCTGGGCGGCGTAGGAGTGGCTGCTGAACGGCAGCCAGTTGGCGGGGGCGCTGGCCTCCGACGGTGTCCCGGCCTGGCGCGCGCCACGGAAGACTAGCACTCGCCGCAGCTTGACCTGGTGTCCGTCGCAGTCGTCGTCGAGGGTGACTGAGGCGGACTGGCCGTTCAGGGAGGCCTGCGCTTCGGCAGACAGCAGCTCGATGTGGACGAGGACGCCGTTGAGGGACGGCCCCGACGGCGAGGGCGCCACCAGCACGTCGTCGATGGCGAAGGCCGGCGCTCCCCTTGCGGCCTCCGGCTTAACCGGCTCAGAGACTGCGGGCGACGCCAGGAAGGCTGCTGACACAATGACTGCAGCAGTGGCCAGCAGTCGGAGGATAGGAGGTGTCGGCAACGGTTGGGTCCCTCTCAGCCGACGCTCGGCCGGCGGCATATCATTAACTGAAAATTCACACAGCCGCGATGCATCCGCAATGCCGCCAAGGGGGTGGCCCAACTGGCGGGAGGCGGCTTCACCGAAGTCGACCGACGGCAATCAGGTCCGGCGGACACAGCCGGCCGGGTGAACGTCGGCGTAGTGACCGGCCTGCGCGTCCGCCCCTCGTTTCCGCGGGCCTAGTTTCCCCGGGGGGCGGAGATCAGCAGGCACGGCAGGTTCAGTTCGATGAGCTTGCTGCAGAAGGCCTCGGCTTCCAACTTGGAGCCGAATTGACCCAGCCGGCCCCGAAACCGGGTGACGCCCTTGACCTTGGCTTGCTCGATCGAGAACTGCCGGTCTCCGATCTCGGCCGCGAGACGGTCTCGGATCCGCGCGATCTGCGCCTTGACCTCGGCCTCGGAGGGGCTGGAGACGAATTGCACCAAGGCCGAGCCGGTGGCATCAGAGGCACGCCGGCTGCCCGGCTCTGGGGACCGCGACAGGCGCGTGGCCGTCGCGTCGGGCTTGGCTGCGTTCGCGGGGGGCGCGACTCCCGCAGCCATCAGAAGCGTCGGCGACACGTTCTGGGCGCAGACCGACCGCGCCACGTCGGCGAGGTAGGCGCCGCCCTTGTAGCTCTCCCAGTCCGTCTTGATGTTGACAGGGCGGGAGGCACCGGACTGCCGCCGGCCGCCGAAGACGAGCATGTCCTTCG
>CAIQUG010000080.1 GCA_903874895.1 uncultured Caulobacterales bacterium
ATTAGATATTGTCGTTGGACACCGAACGGTTCTTCAATACATAATTTCACCGATATTGCATTTTACATCGACAGCATTTCAGGAGGCGAAATAAAGGTCGCATGATCCAAACAACAGGCGCGCGGGCCTACTGGGCGTTTTCCCTGTTCCCCGTGGCAGTGGCCGTGACCCTGGCGGTGTGGGCCCACGATTTCGTCGCCCAGGCCGTCGCGCACAATCCGATCCTCAATCTGTCGATCCTGGTGATCATCGTCGGCGGCGTCGCCATCACCCTTGGCGCCCTTTTGGCGTTCCAGACGGACGCGCGCGCGGTCGACCAGGTGATCCGGGCCGCGGCGGGCACCGATCCGGCGGCGCTGGCTTCGGCGGCCCGGGCCCTGCCGCCCAGCAGCCGGGTGGCCGTGGCCTTTCGCGCCGCCCTCGACACCGAGCGACCCCACGAACTGGCGGAGCGGAACGAGGCCGTCCGCCGCCTGCAGGACAGCCTTCAGGCCCAGCTCCGGTTGCCGGGCTTCCTCAGCGGTTTCATGATCGCGCTCGGGCTGTTCGGTACCTTCATCGGTCTTCTGGAAACGCTGGAGAGCACCGGGGCGCTGATCGCGAATTTCGGTACCCAGACCACCGACACCACGGCCGCCGTCGGCCGGCTGGTGAAGGGGATGCAGGGGCCGCTGGGGGGCATGGCCACGTCGTTCAGTGCCTCCCTGTTCGGACTGTTGGGGTCTCTGGTGCTCAGTGCCATGCTGAACGCCCTTCAGGCCCTGTCCCACCGGATCGTCCAGGCCGTGCGGGAGGTGATCACGACCGTCGCCCATGATCCATCCGCGGCTGGACGACCCTCGGTCCTCGGGGAGGGCGTCCCGGCCCTGGCGCTGGGCCTCGACCGGTTGATGCAGCAACAGCTGACGGCCATGGACCTGTTCGTCCGGAGCCGGGAGGCGGATGAGGCGGCGGCACAGATCCTGCGGCGGATCGCCGACGGGATCGCGGCCCAGCAGGCCCGACTGGACGGCGTGATCGACGGGCAGGCGGTGCTGAACCGGGCTCTGGAGGCGCAACTGGCCCAGTCGGAGGAGCTGGCCGCCGCCGTGATCCAGCAGACCGAGGCGGTGATGACCATCAAACGCAGCCAGGACCTGCTGATCCGCGTCACCGAACAGGTGGCCACGGTCACCGGGGATATCGGCCGCATCGCCGGCGAGATCGAGATCACCCAGCGCCGGGTCCTGGCCTCCGAGCGACGAAGTTCCGAGTTCTATGCGGCCCTGACCACCGGGATCGAGCGGCTGGCCGAGCGGGATCTCTCCCTTGCCGACATGCAGCGGGCCGCGGTGGACAGTGTCCGTCACGCCGCCCAGATCGGTCAGCGCCTGGGCGAGGCCACGGTGTCCTTCGCGGAGATCCGTGCCGCGGTGACCGACGCCATGGAGACGGGCCTGACCCGGTTGGGGGAACTTCAGGCCACCCAGGTGGCCCAGCAGGCCGAAATGGTCCGGGGACTGCATCACCTGCTGGCGACCCTCGAATTCAAGGATCGCGACGTGGTGTCCCTGCTGCGGGAGCAGTCCGTGGCCCTGTCGGGAATCGGGCGGGATCTGACGGTGATCGTGGATCGGCCGGATGATGCTCCGTTTACGGATCATGCCGTGGAGCGACTGGGTGCAGCGTTCGCGGCGAGCATGGCGATCACCCAGGACACCCTGCTCCAGCGCCTGTCTGCGGGAGGGTCTGCTGGAGGGTCTTCGGGTTCGTCTCCGGAGGCGGGGACCTGACATGCAGACCTGGCACATGGAGGTCTGCGCCCTGACCCCGGAGCGGACGCGCGGCCAGGATCGGCGCTGGCCCCTGCACGACGCCGGTGGCCAGCACCATGGCTAGACGTCCGCTTCCGCCGCCGCCCCGCGCATCCGCGATGGCTGTGAAGGCCGCTGCGAAGATCGCTCCGGCGAACGATTCGGCGAACGACACGGCGATCGATCCGAAGGTGTTTCGGAGCGACGACGGTCACGTCTTCCATCCCGGCGTCCCGGCGTCGCAGGTGGCGAGGATCGAGATCGTCGACGTGGACATGGTGCTGACCACCCGGTCCGGTGACCGCCTGATCCTGCAGGGGGCCGCGCTGGAGGCCTTCGCCGCCGACAGCGCGGCGATCGATTTCACCGATGGCGCGGCGCCCCTGTCCAGCCTCGTCTCGCAGGTCGGGGAGGTGAAGCTCGACTCCGCGGACCTGCTCGCCCACAGCCGCGCGCCTTCCACCGTCACGGACCCCCCGTCCCGGGGCGACGATCCGGATGCGACCCGTCCGTCACCGGAGGGGCGTCCCCCGGTACCGGTTGCGCCGCCGGTGCCGAGGGTGTCCGCCACCCCCGCGGCCCTCACCTACACGCCGCCCCCGCCCCCGGCCGCGGCCGCAGCGGTGGCGGACAAGCCGCCGGCCCAGCCAGGCCAGCCCCCCCATTCGGTGGCCTCCTCGTCAGGCCTGATGGTCACCCTTCTGGCCGTGACCGGAACCCATCTGGCCGGCGGCGTGCTCACCGGGTCCTACGGGGCGGACGGGGCGGACACCAATCCGGCGGCTTCGGCCCAGATGGCCCCGCAGGTGATCACGGCGGACATCCGCGGCCGGGAGGTGCACGCCAATGCCCTGTCCGGCGCGGCCTTCATCAAGATGCAGCAGGTGACCTACACCGGGTCCGGCAACGTCACCAGCCTGGCGATCAGCGGTCTGCCCGCCGGCTACAGCATCCCCGGATCCTCGCCTGACGCCAGCGGGACCTGGCAGATCGACCCGGCCAGTCACCTCGTCGCCGGCAGCACCAATCGCTTCAACATCCCGCTGCAATACACCCTCTTCGACCCCTCGGCGACGAAGCCGGTCCATGACAGCTTCGCCCTGAACCTGTCCGTCGGCGTTCTGGACGGGACCAAGGCGTCCACCTACGAGACCCATCCCACCGTGGTGGTCGGGGACGCCCTGACTGCGGCCGACCTGACCGCGCTGCAAACCGGCGGGAGCACTCTGGTGCTGCCCGCCCAGGGCATCGGCTATCAGATCCACGCCATCGGCGCAGACACGGTGACCGGCGGCCGCAGCAATGACACGGTCTTTGCCGCCGGCGGGGGCAATGACCTGGACGGTGCGAACGGGGTGAACACCCTCCACTTCACGGAGTCGTCCGGTCCCGAAAGCATTTCTGCGGCCACGGGACGGGCGATCGGCCAGGACGGGGTCGACACCTTCGCGAACTTCCAGCGGATCATCGGGTCGCGGTTCAACGACACGATCGCCGGGTCGACCTCGACGATCTATCTGGGCGCGGGCGGTCCGGAGAGCAGCGACCTGTTCCTCAGCGGCGGGGGCGGGACGCAGGCCCAGGCCGAAACCATCGCCGGCAGCGCCCG
>CAIQUG010000081.1 GCA_903874895.1 uncultured Caulobacterales bacterium
AGCGTCGCCTTCAGCCCCGCCGACAGGCTGTCCCAGGCCGCGTACATGCTGGAGAAGAGGGTATCGCCACCGGCGGGCGGCAGATCCCGCGCCACCAGGATCGAGCCCATGGCCGGCTCCAGATCGTAGGAATGGTCCGTGTGCCAGCCGCCGCCGATATTGGTGGTCTGGGCCTCGTCCTTCTGCACGAGGGCGATTTCCGGAAACCGGGAATCGATGGGGAAAAAGCGGTTGTAGTCGATCTCGCCCCAGCGGCGGGCAAAGGCGATGTGCTGTTCCGGGCTCAGCTGCTGGTCGCGGACGACGACCACGCCGCGCTCTGCCACCAGGCGGCGGATGTCCGCGAGGCCCGTGTCGCTGATCCGGGCGAGATCGACGTTCGTCACCTCTGCGCCGCAGGCGTCGGAGAGGGGGCGGATGCTTGGAGTGTCCATGGACATGGGAGTCTCCTTCGGGGTCGGCGGATGAGGGGTCAGGATGCCTTGTCCGCCGCGGCGGCGATGGCGTCGATCAGGGCGCTGCGGACGGGGGCGTGGGCCCCGGACTCCGCCGTGGCCCAGGCGCTGGAGATCACCACAACCAGCTTCCGGGCCGGATCGATGTGGATCAGCTGCCCGAAGATGCCCACGGCATCATAGGTCCCGTCCTTGCGGGTCCACCACTGATAGCCGTAGCCATAGCCGTTCCAGCCGGTGTCCGCCCCGCCCCGGGTAGCCGCGGCGATCCAGCCCTCCGGCACGATGGACTTGCCGTCTGCACCCTTGGCACCACCGATCATGAACATGCCCATGCGGCCATAGTCGCGAAGGCTGACCGACAGGCAGCAGCCGCCCACTTCCTGGCCCCGGGCATCCACCATCCAGACGGCGTCCTGCTCCATCCCCGCCGGGCCCCAGACCTTCTCGGTCAGGTAGTCGGCGAGGGTCTTGTGGGTGGCGGCAGTGACGATGACGCCGATCAGGTTGGTCTCGCCGGTCTTGTAGACCCACCGGGTCCCCGGCGCGGCTTCGCGGGGCAGGGTCTTCATGTAGGCGACGGTCGGGTCCTCCCCCGGGGGCGGGGTGACCATGAAGAAGCGGGCGACGTCGGACTTCGGGTCGCTGTAGTCCTCGTTCCACCGGACGCCGGAGGTCATGGTCAGGATCTGGCGGATGGTGACGCCGTCATAGCCGCTGCCCTTCAGGCCCGGCAGATAGGTCGTCACCTGCTCGTCCACGCTCTTGATGTAGCCGTCCCTGATGGCCGCGCCGAGCAGGGTGGAGCTGAACGACTTGGCCACCGAGAACGAGGTCCAGCGACCCTTGGGGCCGTAGCCCAGGCCGTACTTCTCCAACCGCACCTTGCCGTCCTGGATCACCAGCAGGCCTGCGGTCTTCTGGTCGGCCATGAACTGGTCGACGGAGAGGGTGTGGTCGCCGGCCTTGATCACCAGCTCTCCCAGGGGCCTGCCGTCGGGCAGGGGCGTCACGTTCGACCCGGCCTTGACCGTGTGCACGTCGAACTTGGCCTCCATGTGCGGGAAGTAGGCCTCCTTCTGGGCCTGGTTCCAGAACAGCACCTGGGCGGCCTGGAAGGTCTTGGTCTTCTGGTCGGCGGCGGGCTCGGCCTGGGCCAGGCTGGTCACGGCAAGGGCGAGGGCGCCCGCCAGTACCGAAATCCGGAAGTGTCGCATTGAGGCTCCCCGTGGTCGTCCGGATGGCGTCTTGGTCTCACCCGGCTCTTCGTTGTTCCGGAACACTAGGCGCGCCGGAGCGGGGCGCCAAGCGTCCGGAGCACCACACGCTGTGGGACAACTGCGGCGGGACGTGTAGGCTTGAGGTCTCGTTTCCGGAGCTCCTGCCATGATCCTCTACGGCGCACCCATGCCGGCCCCCAATCCCCGCCGCGTGCGAATCTTCCTGGCGGAGAAGGGGGTCTCCCTTCCGGAGACCCCGGTGAACCTGATGACCCGGGAGCACAAGAGCCCGGAATTCCGGGCGAAGAACAGCCTCGGCCAGATCCCGGCGCTGGAGCTGGACGACGGCACGGTGATCACCGAGACCGTGTCCATCTGCCGCTACCTCGAGGACCTGCACCCAGAGCCGCCCCTGTTCGGCACGGGGGCTGTCGGCCGGGCGCAGACGGACATGTGGACTCGCCGGGTGGAGTTCGTGGTCATGGCCCCGGTGGGGGCCTTCTGGCGTCACGCTCACCCCCGCACCGCGGCGCTTCTGACCCAGTACCGGGACTTTGGCCTGTCCAACCAGGACGCCTATGCCTCGGCCCTGAAATGGATGGACCGGGAACTGGCGGACCGGCCCTTCGTCACCGGCGAGACCTTCGGCATGGCGGATATCTGCCTCCTGTCGACGGTTGACTTCGCCACCTGGATCGGGCTCCCCATGCCGCCGGAGCTGACGGCGCTGGCCGCATGGCACGGGCGGGTGACGGCCCGGCCCAGTGCCGCCGCCTGACGCCAAACCTGCGCCGATCCACCGGAGACCCGACCGCCATGAACGCCCCCTCAGCCCCGATCAATGCGGATCCGGACGAATATCTGGGCCTGCCGGGCTGGCTCTATTCCAACCCGCGCTTCTTTGCGGAGGAGCAGGCCAGGGTGCTGGCCCCCTCCTGGCAGGTGGTCTGCCACCTGAACGACATTCCGAAGGCCGGCGATTACCACACCTTCGATTTCATCGGCGAAAGCATCGTCGTGATCCGCGGCCAGGACGGGACGCCCCGGGCGTTCAACAATGTCTGCCTGCACCGGGCCGCGCGCCTTCTGGACGGGCCGGTCGGCCGCTGCGGGCGCATGGTCTGCCCCTATCACGCCTGGACCTATGACCTGGAGGGACGGCTGATCGGTGCGCCGCTCCGGGACACCTATCCGGACCTGCGGATCGGCGAGCGGCGGCTGCCGGAGATCGATCTCGAGGTGTTCATGGGCTTCATCTTCGTGCGGCTGGACGGCGTTGGCCCCAGCGTGGCCGAGATGATGGCCCCCTATGTCCACGAGATGGCCCCCTACCGGTTCGAGGACCTGCAACCCTTCGGCCGTGTGACGCTGCGGCCCCGGACGGTCAACTGGAAGAACATCGGCGACAACTATTCCGACGGGTTGCACATCGCCGTCGCCCATCCCGGCCTGACCCGCCTGTTCGGCAAGGGCTACGGGGTCGAGGCCTCCCCCTGGGCGGACAAGATGTGGGGTCAGCTGGTGGACGAGCCCTCCGACAATCCGTCGGAGCGGGCCTACCAGGCCCTGCTGCCGGACGTCGACTACCTGCCGCCGGAGCGCAAGCGCCTCTGGACCTATTTCAAACTCTGGCCGAACGTGGCCTTCGACATCTATCCCGACCAGATCGACTTCATGCAGTGGATCCCGGTCTCGCCCACCGAGACCCTGATCCGCGAGATCGCCTATGCCGTACCCGACGGACGCCGGGAGATGAAGGCGGCGCGCTATCTGAACTGGCGCATCAACCGGCAGGTGAATGCCGAGGACACCGCTCTGGTCGCCCGGGTGCAGCAGGGCATGGCCTCCCGCCGCTTCGAGCCCGGCCCGCTCAGCGAGGAGGAGGTCTGCCTGCGCAGCTTCGGTCGCCGGATGCGGGACCTGATCCCCGAAGCGCGACTGCGCCGTCCGCCCGCCGGGTGGTAGGGGTCTGACTACCCCTGGTTCCGGAGGCTCTGCAGGAACTTCGACAGCCCGCCGCCGCCCGGGACCTCGGGGCCGAGCTTGAACACGCCATTGGCCCGCAGGCACAGCGCGCCGTCGGCGGTGACCAGGCACTGGGCGAAGATCAAGCTGCGCGTGGCCTTCAGAACCTCGGCCTCGCCCTCGAGCCAGCAGCCCAGCGGCGCGGGGGCCATGTAGTCCTGGGACAGCTGGACCGTGGGCATGAAGCGGCCCTCGGCATGGCCCTGGTACGAGATGGTGAAGGGCATCAGCATGTCGATGAAGGTCGCCAGCATGCCCCCGTGGCAGATCTTCATCGGGTTGCAGTGACGCATCTCCACCCGCAGGCCGAGCTTCAGGCGATCCCCCTCCACCTTCACGTGGAGCGGTCCGTTCGCCTCCAGGAAGCCGATGTTGATGGGCAGGGCATGGAAGCCGGGGGGCGGGTCGAGGTCGATGGCATCGTCGGTCATGGGGGCGGCTTTAGCAGGACTGACCCTGCGGCGCCCATGGCCGGATGCGGGAATCCGGTGGTTTTTCCGCGGAAGGCCCGCGCCGCCTGATCGCTGATCACCTTTCCGATTGCCAGAGCCTCGCCAGCGCTTACACTCTCGACCAACGGACCGCCAAAGAGCGGCCATCCCGGCCATGTCCGGGGACGGAACATCTGGGAGGATGTCAGGACATGCATGATCTCGTCATTCGCGGCGGCACGGTCGTCGATGGAACCGGTGCACCGGCGCATCAGGCCGATGTCGCCATCGACGGCGGCGTGATCACCGCCGTCGGCGTGGTGGACGCCAAGGGGCGCCGGGAGATCGATGCCACGGGCCTTCTGGTGACGCCGGGCTTCGTGGACATCCACACCCATTACGACGGCCAGGTGACCTGGGATCCGCTGCTGTCGCCGTCCTGCTGGCATGGGGTGACCACGGCCATCATGGGCAATTGCGGCGTCGGCTTCGCCCCCGCCCGCCCGGACCGGCACGACTGGCTGATCTCCCTGATGGAGGGGGTGGAGGACATCCCCGGCTCCGCCCTGGCGGAAGGCATCAAGTGGAACTGGGAGACCTTTCCCGAGTACATGGACAGCCTCGCCGGTCAGAAGCGCGTGCTGGACGTGGCGACCCAGGTGCCGCACGGCTCCGTTCGCGCCTATGTGATGGGGGAGCGCGGCGCCCGCAACGAGGCCGCCAATGACGACGACATCGCCGCCATGGCCGCCATCGTCCGCGAGGGCGTGGCGGCCGGCGCGCTGGGCTTCTCCACCTCCCGCACCATGCTGCACCTGTCCAAGGACGGGGAGCCCGTGCCCGGCACCTTCGCCAACAAGGCCGAGCTGATGGGCATCGGCCGCGCGCTGGGCGAGGCCGGCCACGGCGTGTTCGAGATGGCCTCGGACATGACCCCCGCCGTGGAAGAGTTCAACTGGATGAAGGAGCTGTCCGCCGAGACCGGGCTGCCGGTGACCTATGCCCTGCTCCAGTCCCCGGTGGAGGCGGACAAGTGGCGGGACATGCTGGCCCTGACCGACGCCGCCCGGGCAGAGGGGGCCGACGTCACCGCCCAGATCGCCTGTCGACCGACCGGACTGGTGCTGGGCTGGCAGAGCACGGTGCATCCCTTCGTCAGCCGCGCCGCCTACCGCGCCATCGCAGACCTGCCCTTTGCGGAGCGCCTGGCCAGGCTAAAGGATCCGGCTGTGCGCGAGGCCATTGTCTCCGAACAGGCGGACATGAGCGGTTACGGTGTGCTGGGCATGATCCTGATGCACGGCTATGACCGGATGTTCCGGCTGGAGCGGGATGCGGGTCTCGACTACGAGCCCGCGGCCGGGGACAGCGTGGCGGCCCTTGCGGCGGCCACCGGCAAGCCCCCTGCCGAGATCGTCTACGACATGCTGATGGAGCGGGACGGGCGGGGCTACATCTACCTGCCCCTGCTGAACTACACGAACTTCAACTTCGACCACATCCACGAGATGATGAACCATCCCGCCACCGTGCTCAGCCTGTCTGACGGCGGGGCGCATTGCGGCGTGATCTGCGACGCCAGCTTCCCCACCTACATGCTGACCCACTGGGCCCGGGACCGGGCGCGGGGTCCCCGCCTGCCCCTGGAGCAGGTGGTGCACATGCAGACCCAGCGCACCGCCACCCTCTATGGTCTTCACGACCGGGGCGTGCTGGCGGCGGGGATGAAGGCCGACGTCAACATCATCGACTATGACCGGCTGCGCATCCTGCCTCCGGAGATGGTCTTCGACCTGCCGGCCCAGGGCCGCCGCATGATCCAGCGGTCGGAGGGCTATCGCGCCACGATCGTCTCCGGTTTGGTCACCTTCGAGAACGGCGTGGAGACCGGCGAGATGCCGGGCCAGCTGATCCGAGGACCGCAACACGCCCCCCCATCCCAAATCGCCGCCGAGTAGGAACAGAGACCCTCCATGCACTACAGTGAACTCAAGGCCGCCTGGGCCGAGCTGACCGCGCCGGGGGCGCAGTTCGAAGTGGTCAAGGCAGAGGTCCGTGGCCAGCAGCTCAATACCTACAAGAACGCGCCACCCAATGTCCGGGCCCTGTGGCTGTCCACCGCGCCCTTCGCCGACCGGACCTACCTGGTCTACGGGGATGACCGCATCACCTATGGCGAGGCGCACCGCATCGTGGCCTCGGTGGCGAGCTGGATGTTCGCCCAGGGCGTGCGTCCCGGGGACCGGGTCGGCGTGGCCATGCGCAACTATCCGGAATGGATGCTGATCTACTGGGCCTGCGTGTCCACCGGGATCGCCTGCGTCGGCATGAACGCCTGGTGGGTGCCGGAGGAACTGGACTACGCCCTGAAGGACTCGCGCCCCAAGGTCGTGTTCGCCGACCAGGAGCGGCTGGATCGCATGGCCCACTGCCAGGAGGCCCTGGGCGGTGCCAAGGTCGTGGGGGTCCGCGCCACCGGTGCCGCGGGCGTGATCCCGTGGAGCGAGGTGATCGCGCACGGGGGCGAGCTGCCGGCGGTGGAGCCCGATCCCGACGACGACGCCTGCATCTTCTACACCTCCGGCACCACGGGCTTCCCGAAGGGGGCCCAGCTGACGCACCGGGGCTGTATCGCCAACCTGTTCAACATGCTGTTCGCCGGCCAGGTCCAGTCCCTGGCCACCCAGCGCGGCACCGGGGTGTTCATCGATCCCGAGGCACCGGTCCCGGTTCCCGTGGCGTTGCTGCCCACCCCGCTCTTCCATGTGACCGCCAACAACTGCGGTGCCTATCTGATCACCGCAGCCGGCGGTGCCATCGTGCTCATGTACCGCTGGGATCCGGGCGAGGCGCTGAAGCTCATCGAGCGGGAGAAGGTCAGTGCCCTCACCGGCGTGCCGGTGATGAGCCGCGAGCTGATCGCCCACCCGAACTTCGACAAGCACGACCTGTCCACGCTGGTATCCCTCGGTGGCGGTGGCTCTCAGCTGCAGCCGGACCTGGTGCACAAGATCGACAAGTCCGTGGCCACGGCCCGGCCGCAGACCGGCTACGGCATGACCGAGACCTGCGGCATCATCACCTCCATCAGCGGCGACTTCTTCGTCGACAAGCCCGACAGCGCCGGCCCGGCCATGCCGACCTTCGAGGTCAAGTGCGTGGACGATGACGGAAACACGGTCCCGGTCGGCGAGATCGGCGAGCTGTGGGTCAAGGGCTCCCCGGTCATCAAGGGCTATATCAACCGCCCCGACGCCACCGCGGACTCCATCACCGACGGCTGGCTGCATACGGGCGACGTGGCCCGGCTGGACGCCGACGGCTTCATCTTCATCGTCGACCGCAAGAAGGACATGGTGCTGCGGGGCGGGGAGAACATCTACTGCGCCGAGGTCGAGACCTGCATCTATCGCCTGCCCGAGGTGGCCGAGTGCTGCGTCTTCGGCGTGCCGGACGAGCGGCTGGGAGAAGAGGTCGGCTGCGCCATCGTCCTGCGCCCGGGCACCAGCCTGGACGCGGCCGCCGTGCGAGCCCACTGCGCCGCGGTGATGGCCAAGCACAAGTCGCCCCGCTACATCTGGTTCCTGAGCGAGGCGATCCCCCGCAATGCCAGCGGCAAGTTCCTCAAGCGAGAGCTTCGGGATACGCTGAAGGTCGCCGACGCGGTCTGAGCCGCGGCGGCTGGTCCGAAAGATGAGGTGAGGTCATGCTGCCCGGTCTGATGCAGTCTGCGCCGCTGCAGATCTCGAGCATCCTGCGCCACGCCGCCCTGGCCTTCCCGACGCGGGAGATCGTCTCCCGCCTCGTGGACGAGCCGGTGTTCCGCTACGATTACCGGGGTCTGGCCAGGCGGGCGGCGAAGGTCGCCAACCTGATGGCGGCCCTCGGGGTCGAGGCGGGGGACCGGGTCACGTCGCTCGCCTGGAACACCCACCGGCACATGGAGCTGTTCTACGGCGTCCCGGGCATGGGGGCCGTGCTGCACACGGCCAACCCGCGTCTGTCGGACGACCAGATCATCTACACGATCAATCACGCGGAAAGCCGGGTGCTGCTGTTCGACCGAAGCTTCGCCGGGCTGGTCGCGCGGATCCGGCCGCATCTGACCAGTCTGCGGCACGTCATCCAGCTGAGCCCGCCGGAGCTCTGCGACGGACTTGACAGCTACGAGACCCTGCTCGCCGCCCAGGAGGATGCCTTCGACTGGCCGGTGTTCAGCGAGAATGCCGGGTCCTTCCTCTGCTACACCTCCGGCACCACGGGGGACCCCAAGGGGGTGCTGTACTCCCATCGTTCGGTGGTGCTGCACGCCCTGGCGGGGGGGCTGTCCAGTGCCTTCGGCATATCGGCGTTCGACGTGATCATGCCCTGCAGTTCCCTTTACCACGCCACGGCCTGGGGGCTTCCCTTCACTGCGGTCATGAACGGGGCCAAGCTGGTGCTGCCCTGCGACCGGATGGATGCGGTCAGCCTGCAGCAGCTGATCCAGGGGGAGGGGGTCACCTTCTCCGGCGGCGTGCCCACCATCTGGACCATGTATCTCGACCATCTGAACCGGACGGGGGAGGGGGCCGGGGCCCTGAAGCGGGTGGTGATCGGCGGCTCCGCAGTCCCCCGGGCCATGGCCGAAAGCTTCCAGACCACCTATGGCGTCAGTGTCCTGCAGATCTGGGGCATGACGGAGACCAGCCCGCTCGGCGTCGTCGCCACCCCCACCCCGGCCCTGGCCGCGCTGGGTGAGGACGAGGTCAACGAGGTCATCTGGACCCGGCAGGGACGGCTGCAGTTCGGCATCGAGCTGAAGATCGTGGACGAGACCGGCGCGCCCCTGCCCCATGACGGGGAAAGCTCCGGGGCCCTGCTGGTCCGGGGGCCGTGGACGCTGGAACGCTACTACCGGGCGGAGCGCACGGCGCTGGACGCGGACGGCTGGTTCGACACCGGCGACATTGCCACCATCGACCCGCTGGGCTTCATGCGCATCACCGACAGGAAGAAGGACGTGATCAAGTCCGGCGGCGAGTGGATCAGCTCCATCGACATCGAGAACGTCGCCGCCGCCTGTCCGGGGGTCAAGGTCGCCGCCGTCGTCGGCGTCTTCCACCCCAAGTGGGAGGAACGCCCGGTCCTGATCGTGGAGCCCCACGACGGGACCGAGCTGACCGAGACCGAAGTGCTGGACTTCCTCGCCCCTCACATCGTCAAATGGTGGATGCCGGACCGGCTGATCTTCGCCCCTGTACCGCTGACGGCCACGGGCAAGATCGACAAGAAGCGCCTGCGGGACCTCTACGGGACCGTGCTGGGATGAGGGTTTCGCGGGCCCTGTACGCCCGTCACGGCTGCGCGGGATATTCCAGCTTCGAGACGTCGTAACCCAGGGCCTTGGCCCGGGCGGCCAGCTGCGTCCGAAGCTCCGGCGTGTCCTTGTCCGGGCGGGTGTAGAGATAGAGCCGCGTGAACGTCGGGTCGGTGGAGATGAACCAGGTCTCGTCGTGGTCGAGCACCCAGTAGTCCCGACCCACCGTGAAGATGCCGAACACCCGGTAGCCCACATGCAGCTTGGCATTGGTGCCGGGGTCGAGGATCGTGCCCGTGCCGCCGATGTCCTTCAGCTTGCCCGCTGGCGTGCCCACCGTGCAGGTGTCCCGCACCTTGACGTGGGTCGCGTCCAGCATCGTGTATTCGGTGGCCCCCGCGACGCAGCCGTCGGTCAGGGACTCCGGCCGCCGGGCCACCTCGCGCCAGACCCCGCTGTAGAACCGTGCCATGTCCACGGGCTTGGTTGGAGCCGGGGCGAGGGGGGCGGAGGGCATGCTGGCGCAGCCGCCCAGCGCCATGGGGAGGGCGAGGGCGAGGGCTAGAACAGGCAGGGTGCGGGTCATGGGGTCTCCGGTCACAGGGCGAGAAGGCTGAGCTTCAGGTTCAGATACTCGTCAATCCCGTGTTTGGATCCCTCCCGGCCGATTCCGCTTTCCTTCACGCCGCCGAAGGGGGCGATCTCGGTGGAGATCAGGCCGGTATTGATGCCCACCATGCCGTACTGCAGTTGCTCGTTCACCCGGAAGATGCGGCTCACATCCCGGCTGTAGAAATAGGAGGCGAGCCCCGAGCGGGTGTCGTTGGCGATGCGGATCGCCTCGTCCTCGGTGTCGAAGGCCACCAGACCGGCCAGGGGCCCGAAGGTCTCCTCCGTGTTCAGGAGGGTATCGGCCTTGAGGCCGGTCATGACCGTGGGCTGGAAGAAGGTTCCGCCCAGGGCATGGTGCCCGCCACCCGTGCGCAGCTCGCCTCCCGCCGCCTGCACGGCGGCCACGTGCCGCTCCACCTTGGCCAGGGCCGCGGCATTGATCAGCGGCCCCTGGTCGGTCGGACCGGAGAGGCCGTCTCCCACCACCAGCGCCTCGGCCCGGGCGGTGAGCCTTGCAGCAAAGGAGTCGTAGATGCCTCGCTGGACCAGGAACCGGTTGGCGCAGACGCAGGTCTGGCCGGTATTGCGGAACTTGGAGACCATGGCTCCCTCGACCGCGGCGTCGAGATCGGCGTCGTCGAACACGATGAAGGGCGCGTTGCCCCCCAGCTCCAGGGACACCCGCTTCACCGTGCCCATGCAGCGGGCGGCGAGCATCTTGCCCACGGCGGTGGAGCCGGTGAAGGTGAACTTGGCGATGCGCGGATCGTCGGTCAGCACCGCGCCGACGCCGGCGGGGAGGCCGGTGATGATGCTGAAGACGCCCGGGGGAACCCCCGCCTCCTCCGCCAGCACGGCGAGCGCGAGGGCGGAGTAGGGGGTCAGCTCCGAGGGCTTCAGCACCACGGTGCAACCGGCGGCCAGCGCCGGACCCACCTTGCGGGTGATCATGGCCGATGGGAAGTTCCAGGGCGTGATGGCCGCGACCACGCCGACGGGTTCCTTCGTGACCAGCACCCGACGATCCGAGAGGTGCGGCGGAACAATCTCCCCATAGGCCCGGCGGCCCTCCTCGGCGAACCATTCGAGGAAGCTGGCGGCGTAGGCGATCTCTCCCCTGGCCTCGGCCAGCGGCTTTCCCTGTTCGGCGGTGAGCAGGCGGGCCAGGTCTTCCTGATGAACCATCATCAGTTCGAACCATCGGCGCAGGATCGCGCCCCGGGCCTTGGCGGTCTGCCTGCGCCAGCCGGTCAGGGCGGCCTCGGCTGCGGCCACGGCAGCCTCGGCCTCACGGGCCTGCAGGGACGGCACGACGCCCAGGACATGGCCGGTGGCGGGATTGGTCACCGTGAGGGTCTCGTCCCCGTCCACCCAGGCACCGTTGACATAGGCCTGCTCGCGGAACAGGTCGGCACGGGTCAGGGCGAGGCGGGTCCGTTCCGGGGCGGGCGCATTCATGGGCGGTATCCTGTCGATCGGTGGTCAGGATGTAGGGGCGACCCGGGGGCAGGGGAAGGACGAAAGATCTACCGCAACTGCAGGATCGCATCCCGCGCGATGTCCGACAGTCCGTCAGCCTGGCCGGCATCGATCAGCGCCAGCAGGTCCCGGCGCATCACCGGTGCCCAGAAGGCCTTGATGTGGTCCGCGGTACCCGCCACGGCCGCGTCGTGGTTGCCCTGGCTGACGAAGAAGGCGGCGATCTGGTTGGCCATGGGCACCACCGAGGTGGCGTGGACCTCGTCCGAACTCATTCCGCCGCCTCGATCCGGCGGCTGCGACGGGCCTGCGCACTGTATTCCACCTGCCAGTCGGCGGGGCCGTTGCCCCGGGCCACCTGCACGGCCGTCACCTTGTATTCGGGACAGTTGGTGGCCCAGTCGGAATAGTCGGTGGTGATCACATTGGCCTGGGTCAGGGGGTGGTGGAAGGTGGTGTAGACCACCCCCGGGGCCACCCGGTCGGTGATCTGCGCCCGCAGCGCGGTCTCCCCCGACCGGCTCTTCAGCCGCACCCACTCTCCATCCCGCACGCCCCGTTCCTCCGCATCGTGGGGGTGGATCTCGAGGACATCCTCCTCGTGCCAGCGGGAGTTCTCCGTCCGCCGGGTCTGGGCCCCCACATTGTACTGGCTGAGGATGCGCCCGGTGGTCAGCAGCAGGGGATAGCGCGGCCCGACCTTCTCTTCCGTCGGCACATATTCGGTGATGATGAACTGGCCCTGGCCGCGGACGAAATGGTCGATGTGCATGACCGGCGTGCCGTCCGGTGCCGCTGCGTTGCAGGGCCACTGGATCGAGCCCAGTTCGTCCAGTCGCTGGAAGCTGACCCCGGCGAAGGAGGGGGTCAGGCGGGCGATCTCGTCCATGATCTCCGACGGGTGGCTGTACGCCATCGGATAGCCGAGCGCGTTGGACAGGCGTTGGGTCACCTCCCAGTCGGCATAGCCGTTCCGCGGCCGCATCACCCGGCGGACCCGCTGGATGCGCCGCTCCGCATTGGTGAAGGTGCCGTCCTTCTCGAGGAAGGTCGAGCCGGGCAGGAAGACGTGGGCATAGTTGGCGGTCTCGTTCAGGAACAGGTCCTGCACCACCACGCACTCCATGGCCGCCAGGCCCGCGGCCACGTGCCGGGTGTTCGGGTCGGACTGGAGGATGTCCTCCCCCTGGATGTAGATGCCCTTGAAGTGACCGGCGACGGCCTCGTCCAGCATGTTGGGAATGCGAAGGCCGGGCTCTGATCCGAGGGACACGCCCCAGGCCTGCTCGAACAGGTCCCGGGCCCCGTCGTCGGACACATGGCGGTAGCCGGAGAACTCGTGGGGGAACGAGCCCATGTCGCAGGCCCCCTGGACATTGTTCTGGCCCCGCAGCGGGTTCACGCCCACCCCCGGACGGCCCACATTGCCCGTGACCATGGCCAGGTTGGCGATGGCCATGACGGTGGTGGAGCCCTGGCTGTGCTCGGTCACGCCCAGGCCGTAGAAGATCGCCCCGTTGCCACCGGTGGCATAGAGCCGCGCCGCGGCGCGCAGGTCGGCCGCCGGGACGCCGGTGACGGCTTCCGTCGCCTCCGGGCTGTTCTGCGGCAGGCTGACGAACTCCGCCCAGTGGGCATAGGCCTGCAGGTCGCAGCGCTCCCGCACATAGGCCTCGTCCGCCAGGCCTTCGGTGACGATGACATGGGCGAGCGCGGTCAGAACCGCCACATTGGTGCCGGGGCGAAGGGCCAGGTGATGGTCGGCCTCGATGTGGGCGGAGCGGACGAGGTCGATCCGGCGCGGGTCGATGACGATCAGCCGCGCGCCGGCCCGCAGGCGCTTCTTCATGCGAGAGGCGAACACCGGATGGGCGTCGGTGGGATTGGCGCCGATCACCACCATCACGTCGGTCTGCTCGACGCTGTCGAAGTCCTGGGTGCCCGCCGAGGTGCCGAAGGTGGTCTTCAGCCCGTAGCCGGTGGGGGAGTGGCAGACCCGGGCGCAGGTGTCGACATTGTGGTTGCCGAAGCCGGTGCGGACCAGCTTCTGCACCAGATAGGTCTCTTCATTGGTGCAGCGGGACGAGGTGATGCCGCCGACGCTGTCGCGGCCGTACCTGGCCTGGATGCGCTTGAACTCTGACGCCGCATGGGTGATGGCCTCGTCCCAGCTGACCACCCTCCACGGGTCGCTGACGGAGGCGCGGATCATCGGCTCCGTCACTCGCTCCCGGTGGGTGGCATAGCCCCAGGCGAAGCGGCCCTTGACGCAGCTGTGGCCGCGATTGGCCTTGCCGTCCTTCCACGGGACCATGCGCACCAGGTCCTCGCCGCGCATCTCGGCCTTGAAGGTGCAGCCGACCCCGCAATAGGCGCAGGTGGTGACGGCGGAATGCTCCGGCTGGCCGATCTCGATCACCCGGGTCTCGGTGAGGGTGGCCGTGGGGCAGGCCTGGACGCAGGCCCCGCAGGAGACGCATTCGGACGTCATGAAGGCTTCCGACTGCCCCGGCGACACCCGGCTGCCGAAGCCCCGTCCGGCGATGGTCAGGGCGAAGGTACCCTGCACCTCTTCGCAGGCCCTGACGCACCGCGAGCAGACGATGCACTTGGACGGATCATAGGTGAAATACGGGTTCGACTCGTCCTTGGTCGCCACCAGATGGTTGGCGCCGTCGTAGCCGAAGCGGACCTCGCGCAGGCCCACGGCGCCGGCCATGTCCTGCAGCTCGCAGTCCCCGTTGGCCGCGCAGGTCAGGCAGTCCAGGGGATGGTCGGAGATGTAGAGCTCCATCACCCCCTTGCGCAGCTTGGCGAGTTTCGGCGTCTGGGTGGAGACCGACATCCCCTCCGAAACCGGCGTGGTGCAGGAGGCCGGTGTCCCGGCCCGGCCCTCGATCTCCACCAGGCACAGGCGGCAGGAGCCATAGGCGGCCACGCTGTCCGTGGCGCAGAGCTTGGGGATGGTGGTGCCCAGTTCCTTCGCCGCGCGCATCACCGAGGTGCCCTCGGGCACAGTGACCTGGACCCCGTCGATGGTCAGGCGGACCATCCTGTCCGAGCGGGCGGCGGGGGTGCCATAGTCGGTTTCCTGGATCAGGGACATCGCGTCTACTCCGCGGCCCGGCGGGCGTCCGCGCCGCCGAAATCTTCAGGGAAATGATCCAGCGCGCTCATCACCGGATAGGGGGTGAACCCCCCCAGCGCGCAGAGGGAGCCGAGCTTCATGGTCTCGCACAGGTCTTCCAGCACGGCGATGTTGGCCGCCCGCGCCTCACCCGCCACGATGCGGTCGATCACCTCCACCCCCCGGGTGGAGCCGATGCGGCAGGGGGTGCACTTGCCGCAGCTCTCCGCTGCGCAGAACTCCATCGCGAAGCGGGCCTGCTGCGCCAGGTCCACCGTGTCGTTGAACACCACCACGCCCCCGTGACCGATCAGTCCGCCCCGGGCGGTGAAGGCCTCGTAGTCGAAGGGGGTGTCAAACAGGCCTCGGGGGAAATAGGCCCCGAGCGGCCCGCCCACCTGCACCGCGCGCACCGGCCGACCGCCGACGCAGCCGCCGGCGATGTCGTCCACCAGCTCGCCCAGCGTCAGGCCGAAGGGCGTCTCGAACACGCCGCCGTTCACGACATCTCCCGCCAGCTGGATGGGCATGGTCCCCCGGGATCGGCCGAAGCCGAAGTCCTGGTAGGCGTTCGCCCCCTCCGCCAGGATGAAGGGCACGGCGGCCAGGGACAGGACGTTGTTGATGACGGTCGGACGGCCGAACAGGCCCTTGTGCGCCGGCAGGGGCGGCTTGGCCCGAACCTGGCCGCGGCGGCCCTCGAGGCTCTCCAGCAGGGCCGTTTCCTCGCCGCAGACATAGGCCCCGGCCCCGACCCGGACCTCCAGGTCAAAGCCCCGCCCCAGCCAGCCGTCGCCCCGGGCGAGGTCGATGGCCGCCTGCATCCTGGCAATGGCGAAGGGATATTCCGAGCGGATGTAGACGTAGCCGTAGTCGGCGCCGACGGCATGGGCGGCGATGGCCATCCCCTCCACCAGCACGAACGGATCGGCCTCCATCAGCAGGCGGTCGGCAAAGGTGCCGCTGTCGCCCTCGTCGGCATTGCAGACGATGTATTTGTGCGGCCCGGGCGCGGCGAGCACCGTTTCCCACTTGATGCCCGTGGGAAATCCCGCACCGCCGCGGCCGCGAAGGCCGGAGGCCTTCACCCGCGCCACGACCTCTGCGGGGGTGAGGGCGAGCGCCGTCTCCAACCCCTTCAGCCCCCCATGGGCGCGATAGTCCGTCAGACTCAGCGGATCGGTCAGTCCCGCCCGGGCGAAGGTCAGCCGGGTCTGGCGGGCGAAGAAGGGCAGGGCCTCGACCGGCCCGAGGCGCTGGGCGTGCGCCCCGCCCGCAAACAGACCGGCCGCCACGAGGCCGGGCACGTCGGCTGCGTCCACCGGGCCATAGCCGATGCGTCCCTGCGGCGTCTCGACCTCCACCAGGGTCTCGAGGGTGAACAGGCCGCGGGAGCCGTTGCGCACCACATCGATGTCGATCCCGGCGGCGCGGGCGGCCGCGGTGAGGGCCGTGGCCACCTGGTCGGCGCCGACGGCGACGGCGGCCATGTCTCCCGGCACATAGACGCGCACGCTCATCGGCCGAGCTCCGCGATCAGGGCGTCGAGGCGCAGGCCAGACAGCCGCGCCACGGGGACGTCGTCCACCAGGGCCGCCGGACCGCTGGCGCACAGGCCGAGGCAATAGATCGGCTCCAGCGCCAGGGCGTTGTCGGCGGAGGTCTCCCCCACGGCGAGGCCCGTGGCCGCACTGAGACGGGCGGCGGTGGTGTGGCAGCCCCGGGCCTGGCAGGCCTCGGCCATGCACAGCTTCACCACCCGGCGGGCCGGGGGCGTGGTGCGGAAATCGGCATAGAAGGTCACCACCCCGTGCACCTCGGCCCGGGACAGGTTCAGGGCGGCAGCGATCCGCGGCACCGCTTCGTGCGGGATGCAGCCCAGGGCGTGCTGCACGTCGTGCAGCAGCGGCAGCAGCGCGCCGGGGTGGTTCCGGTGCGGTGCAATCAGGCTGTCAAGGGCGTCGTCGGCCGCGCTGTCTGGCGGGTGGGTCAAGCGGTCAGGCCTTGTTGTTTCAGGTCGGCGGTAGCGTCGAGGGCCGGTACGGCCGGATACAGGGCCGGACGGCAGATATGATATGACTATATATCCGCCCCTCCCCCGGTCGAGGGGAACGGCCATACAATTTTGCTCTGGAACCTGCACAAATGGTTGAAGGGACGAGGAATTCGGCGGAGGCAGCCCCCGGCGACCGCGACCTCCCCGCGTCGGTGGTCCGGGTCCGTCCCCGGGGCTGGCGGGACGGGCAGGCCCTGGCGGCGGACCGCGCCATCCCCGAGGAAACCCCCGTGGCCCTGGTCTATGACGGATCCACCGAGGCGGTGATGATGGCCACCCCCGCCGACCTGGAGGATTTTGCCGTCGGCTTCAGCCTCACGGAGGGGCTGGTCCGTCATCCCGCCGAAATCCGCGGGCTGGAAATCCTCGCCCTGGCCGAGGGCATCGAGGCGCGGATGTGGCTGGCACCGGACCGGAGCCGGGAGGCCTCGGTCCGCCGCCGCACCCGGGCCGGTCCGACGGGATGCGGCCTGTGCGGCGTGGACAGCCTGGCGGAGGCCGGGCGTCTGCGGCAGGGGCGCGCCCTCGCAACCCTTGCCCCCGTGACCGCCGACCGATTGCTGCAGGCCCTGGCCGAGCTCGACGCTGGCCAGCAACTCGGCCCGGAGACCCGGGCGGTGCATGCGGCCGGGTTCTGGCGACCGGGTGCAGGTCTCGTGGCCCTGCGGGAGGATGTCGGGCGGCACAATGCCCTGGACAAGCTGGTGGGGGGGCTCGCCCGGGCGGGGGAGGCCGATCTGGCGGGGGCCGTCCTCCTCACCAGCCGGGTGTCGGTGGAGATGGTGCAGAAGACGGCGAGCCTCGGCACGCCCCTCCTGGTGGCCATGTCGGCCCCGACGGCCCTGGCCGTCCGGACCGCGGAGGCGGCGGGCATCACCCTCGTGGCCGTCGCCCGGCGGGACGGGTTCGAGGTGTTCACCCATCCCCACCGGGTCGATATTTGATCTCGATCTAATTTCGGCACGGCCAGATGTGAATTTGCGGCTTTGCGCGACAAATCCCGGCGGGTTACGTGTGAGGTTCGCGTCGCCTGTGACCCTCGGATTCGCCCTGCCGGATGAAGTACTCAGCCCTCAGCCTGTTGCGCGCCGGTCTTGGCGGACACAAGGACTGGCCCCGTGCCTGGCGGGACCCGGACCCCAAGCCGCATTATGACGTGATCATCATCGGCGGCGGCGGTCATGGCCTGACCACCGCCTTCTATCTCGCCGCCGTGCACGGCGTCCGCAAGGTCGCGGTTCTGGAGCGAAGCTGGATCGGTGGCGGCAATACCGGGCGCAATACGACCATTGTCCGCTCCAACTATCGCCTGCCCCAGCTGCACGCCCTGATGGAGCTGTCCCTCAAGCGCTGGGAGGGGATGAGCGACGAGATCAACTACAACGTCATGTTCAGCCAGCGGGGTGCCCTGTTCCTCGGCCATTCGGACAGCGATATGCTGCAGCTGGCCCAGAAGGGCGACGCCATGCGTGCCGACGGCATCGATGCGGACCTGATGACCCGCGACCAGGTGGCGAGGCTGATCCCGCTCCTCGATGTGTCATCGACGGCGCGCTATCCGGTGCAGGGCGGCCTGATCCAGCGCCGGGGCGGCACGGCCCGCCACGATGCCGTGGCCTGGGGCTATGCCCGCGCTGCAGACCGGCTGGGGGTCGACATCATCCAGAACTGCGAAGTCACCGGCATGGACATCACCGGCGGCCGCATCACCGGCGTCCAGACCAGCCGGGGCGCGATCGGCGCCGACCGGGTGGGCATCGCGGTGGCGGGCAACTCCGGGCGCGTGGCGGCCCTGGCGGACCTTCGACTGCCGATCGAGTCGCATCTCCTGCAGGCCTTCGTGTCGGAGCCGGTGAAGCCGATGATCGACACGGTGATCATGACCCAGTCCCTCCACTGCTACATCAGCCAGTCGGACAAGGGCGAGATCGTGCTGGGCGGCGACCCCGATGCCTATCCCACCTACAGCCAGAGGGGCGCGCCCCACATCATCGAGAAGGCGGCGGCGGAGGCCCTGGCCCTCGTTCCGGCCCTGTCCCGCCTGCGCATGCTGCGGTCCTGGGCCGGGACCACGGACATGAGCTTCGACGGTTCGCCCTTCATCGATGCCACGCCGGTGGAGGGGCTCTATTTCAACGGCGGCTGGTGCTATGGCGGGTTCAAGGCGACCCCCGGCTCCGGCTGGCTGTTCGCCCATCTGCTGGCCCGCGGCGAGAGCCACCCGGTGGCCGCGCCCTTCCGTCTCGACCGCTTCGAGACCGGGCACACCATGGACGAACCCGGCGTCGGCCCGATGCCGCAGAACCGATAGGCGGGCCGGATCATGATGCTCATTCCCTGTCCCCACTGTGGCCCCCGGGCCCATGCAGAGTTCACCTTCGACCGGCCGGTGGAGGCGATCACCCGTCCTGACGAAACGCCGGACGCCCTCGTGCGGAACCTGTTCAGCCGGGACAATCCCCGGGGCCCCTCGCGGGAGCTCTGGCGCCATACCTATGGCTGCCGCTCGTGGATCACCCTGACCCGGGACACGGCCACCCACGCCATCACCGACGTCCGGCCCGTGGGGGCAGACGCATGAGCGGCGGCCACAGGCTTTCCACTGGCGGCGTGATCGACCGCAGCCAGACCTTGCGGTTTCGCTTCGATGGTCGGGATTATGCCGGCCATCCCGGAGACACGCTGGCCTCGGCCCTGCTGGCCAGCGGCGTCCGGGTGTTCGGCCGCAGCTTCAAGTACCATCGCACCCGCGGTCTCCTCGCCGCCGGGGTGGAGGAACCCAGCGCCCTCGTGGGTGCGGGGGAGGGCGGGCGGTTCGAGCCCAACACCCGGGCCACGGACCTGCATCTCTATGACGGCCTGGTGAGCGAGAGCCAGAACCGCTGGCCGTCCCTCGATCTGGACGTCGGCGCGGTGAACCAGTGGATCGCCCCGTTCATCCCGGCCGGCTTCTATTACAAGACCTTCCTCGGCCCGCCGGCCCTGTGGAAGCTGTACGAGCACGTGATCCGCGCCGCGGCGGGGCTGGGGCGTCCGCCACAGCTGCCGGACCCGGACCGGTACGAGCGCCGCGCGGCCTTCTGCGACGTGCTCGTGGTGGGCGCGGGCCCGGCCGGCCTTTCGGCGGCGCTGGCCGCCGCGCGTTCCGGGGCCCGGGTGGCCCTCGTCGATCTCGACCGTCGGCTCGGGGGTTCGCTGCTGGGCGATCCGGTCACCATTGACGGCCAGCCGGCGAAGGACTGGATCGACGCCGCAGAGGCCGAGCTCCGGACCCGGGACGTCCGCATCCTGACCCGCACCACGGCCATCGGCTATTACGACCACAACATGGTCTATCTGGCCCAGCGGGTGGTGGAACCCGGCGCCCGGACCGGCACCGACGGGATCAGCCAGCGCATGTGGCGGATGCGGGCCGGCCGGGTGATCCTGGCCCAGGGTGCCATCGAGCGTCCGCTGCCCTTCGAGGACAATGACCGGCCGGGCGTCATGCTGTCGGGCGCGGTCCGCACCTATCTGGACCGCTTCGGGGTCGCGGCGGGGGAGCGGTTCGTGCTCGCCACCAGCGGCGATGACGCCTATCGCACGGCCGTCCGCCTGTGCGACGCAGGTTTGCGGGTGGATGCCGTTCTGGATTCCCGACCATCGGAGGCCATTGATCCCGCCCTGCTCCGGCGCGCCCGGGACCGGTGCCCGGTGGAGACGGGGGTCCGTCCGCTTCGGGCCATCGGCACACCCCGGGGCGTGACCGGGCTCGAGGTCCGGGCCGCGAGCGGGACCGTGAAATACGTGGCGGACGTGGTCGCCGTGTCCGGGGGGCTGACCCCCAGCGTGCACCTGCACATGCAGGCGGGCGGCGGCCTCGACTGGGACGAGGGCCGGGGCGTGTTCACCCCGACGGCGCCGCGGCAGGGACAGGTCAGCGTGGGCGCCTGTGCCGGACGCTTCCAGCTGGCGGATGCCCTGTCCGACGCGTGGCGCGCGGGTCTGGACGCCGCCGCCGCGACGGGGGGCAAGCCGGTGGCCGACACGCCGCCCCGGTCGGAGACCTGGGCCTTCGCCGACCAGGCCAGCGCGTTTGTTCCCGCGCCCGGGGTCAATCCGAAGAAGGTCTTCGTCGATCCGCAGAATGACGTGACCCTGGGGGACCTCGACCTGGCCTGGCGCGAGGGCTACCGGTCCGTCGAGCATCAGAAGCGCTACACCACGCTGGGCATGGCCACGGACCAGGGCAAGACCTCCAACCTGATCGGTCTGGCCCGGCTGGCGGAGAACGAGGGCCGCCCGGCTCCGCAGGTGGGGCTGACCACCTTCCGTCCGCCCTTCATTCCCACCACGCTCGGCCTCTGGGCCGGGGAGGATGCGGGTTTCCACGTCACGCCCCTGCGCCGCACCCCCCTCTACGATCTACATGCGGCCTTCGATCCGCCCTGGCAGGCGGTGGGCTACTGGCGCCGTCCGCGCGCCTATCTCCGGGCGGGTGAGACCCTGGCGACGGCAGCCCTGCGGGAGGCGCGCATGGTCCGGACCACCGTGGGGATCACCGATGTCTCCACCCTGGGCAAGTTCGAGGTGTCCGGCCCCGACGCGGCGGCGCTGCTGGAGCGGGTCTGCGCCACCAGTGTCTCGAAGCTGGCCGTGGGTCGCGGGCGCTATACCTTCATGCTCCGCGAGGACGGTCTCGTGAACGACGACGGTACCGTCTGGCGGCTGGGGGAGGACCGGTTCCTGCTCACCAGCTCGACCGGTGGGGCCGATCGCATGGCCGGGCTCATCAGCTATGCGCGCAACGTGCTCTATCCGGACCTGCGGGTGGGTGCGGCCAACGTGCAGGAGCATTATGCCGCCATCGCCGTCGCCGGTCCCCGGGCCCGGGCCGTGATCGCCGCGGTCGTGGAGGGGATGGTGCCGCCACGGCACATGTCCCTCGACCGGGGCGTGGTCGCCGGTGTTCCGGTGCTGGTCATCGCGGCCAGCTATTCCGGGGAGCGGGCCTTCGAGGTTTATGCGCCGAGCCATCAGGCTGTCGCTGTCTGGACGGCACTGGCAGAGGCCGCCGAGGCACAGGAAGGTGGGCTCTACGGCCTCGAGGCGCTGGAGATCCTGCGGGTCGAAAAGGGCCATGTGGAGACCGGCGGCGAGATCGATGGCCGCACCTCGGCCCACGACCTTCGGCTGGAGAAGATGCTGAACCCCCGGGGGGGCTACATGGGCCAGCTGGCGCAGCAGCGCCCGGCCTTCGCCGATCCGGACCGCCTGCAGTTCGTCGGGCTCGAGAGCCTGGGCGGGCCGATCCCGGAGGGGAGCATGCTGGTGGAGCGGCCGGGCTTTGCCGTGCAGGGCCATGTCACGGCCGCGGGGATCCGGGTGCTGGAAGAGGGCTTCGTCGGCCTCGCCCTGCTGAAGGGCGGCCGCGCCCGGTTGGGGGACGAACTGCTGGCCTGGTCGCCCACCCGTACGGCCAGCGCCCGTGTCCGGGTGAGCGAGCCGGTGTTCCATGATCCGGCGGGAGACCGCTATCGTGACTGATCCCGTGACCGTGTCCGATCCGCAGCCGACCCGTCTGGTTCGGGTTGAAGCCTTTGCCCTCGATGCGGCCTTCGCTGCGGTCTTCGGTGCGGCGGTGGGTGCGCCGGTTCCGGCGGTGGGCAAGGTGACCGACGCCCCCGCGGGCCCGGTGATCTGGGCGGAACCCAAGGTGGTCCTGGCGTCCGGCGATGCCGCGGCCCTCGCCAGGGCGCTTGCGGAGGTGGCGGCGGTCTCCGACGTCGCGGGCGCCTGGCGCCGTATCGACCTCAAGGGGCCTGGCTGGCGCGGGCGGCTGATGATCGACGGCCTGTTCGACGCGGAAGACCCCGCTTTCGGCACAGGCTGCGTGGCGGCGACCATGCTGCACCATGCGCCGGTGATGCTGTGCCCCACGGCGGATGACGCCGTCGCCGTCTATGTGGCCCCGAGCTTCGCCGGGGACCTGCACGCCGCGCTGTCGCGGTAGGTCAGAGCACGGGCTTCGTCGAAGGTCTGAGCATCCTGTTCAGGCCGCCGCCCGGTCCAGGCCGTGACCGTTCGGCCCCTGTTCCCGCCGCCACAGCAACACCGTGGCCGCGAGCGCGACGAGGCTCACCAGGCCGAACATCAGCATCATCGGCTCGTAGCCCTGCGGATGTTTCGGCCCCGCATGGAAGGCATCGTTCAGTGCGCCCGCCGCGAGGTTGAAGCCTCCGATCCCGAGGTTCTGCAGGACATTGATGAGGCCGAAGGCCGTGCCGAGCCGCTTGGGGGCCACGAGGAGCGACGTGGACGGCCAGATCACCGCCGGGATTACCGAGAAGCTCACCCCCATCAGTGCGGTGGAGATCCACAGGGGCGCTGTGGTCGCCCCCAGCAGCAGGAAGGTCACCGGCACCAGGGCCGTGCCGAGCACCAGCAGGGCGGAGCGGCGGCCGAACCGGTCGGCGAAGGCCCCACAGAACGGCGTGGCGAAGATGGCGGCAAAGAAGACCAGGCTGTTCACCTGACCGGCGTCCTGCAGGGTCAGGCCCTTGGCATCCTGGAAGTAGGCGATGGCGAAGGTGGAGCGGAACGGAAAGAACACCGAGGCGAAGAGGACATTGAGGGTGAAGATGTACCAGAAGGACAGGTCGAACTGTGCCAGGTCCTTCAGGCGGAACGGCTCGGGATTGTGCGTCGAGGCAGGTCCCTGGCTCCGGTCCCGGCGGAGGTCGAGGACGAGATAGACCGTCGCCGCCACGAGGCTGATCCCCGTCAGGCCCGCCGCCAGCCACAGGGGTGGTTGCCAGCCGCCGGCATAGATGCCCCCCGCCCAGCTGGGGGAAATGTCGGCGGTATAGGAGCCGACGCGGGCCAGGCTGAAGAACAGGGACATGGCGAGCGCCATGCCGCCGCTGGCAAACCATTGGGAGATCCCGGCCAGGAGGGCGATCAGCAGGGTCTCCTCGCCGACGCCGAACAGCAGCCGGCCGGTTACCATGACCCCGAAGGGCTTGGCCACGGCGGTCAGGACGGCGCCCACGGTGCACAGGGCGGCGGAGGCGAAGCTGGCCCGGGCAGCACCATAGCGGTCGATCAGGATGCCGCCGACAAGGGCGAGGACCACGTTGGGCAGGCTGGCCACGGCATTCAGCAGCCCGATCTGCGACTGGCTGAACCCCGCCTGGGAGCGCAGCATGTCGGCCACCGGCGCAATGGCGTCATAGGCGTAGTAGTTGCCGGCAATGGAGACGGCGAGGAGGGCCAGGACCGGCCATTTCAGTCGGGAGGGGGTCATGGCGCTGGGCGTCTCCTGTACTGCGGGGTTCGAGACGCCCCCTCAGGGCTCAGCGCCGAGACGAGGCGGTTTGATGTCCCCGAACCTTCATTGTCCTGAGGTGGAGCAGATAGAACCGCCTCGAAGGACACCACCGTCAATGAATCCGCGCCCCCTGGCGTTTCAGTTCGGACTGCACCGCTGCGATGTCGATCTCCGCGAACCCCCGGCCGGTCTTCACCGAGACGGCTGCCGCCGCCCCGGCCCCCTGGCCGCTGACGGCGCAGCACATCATGTTGCGCACCGCGGCGTGGCTCGTGCGGTCACCGCCGATGCTGCGCCCGGCGACCAGCAGGTTGTCGATGCCGGTTGGCAGCAGGGACCGGTAGGGGACGTGGAAATAACGCCCGGTGGTCGGCAGGATCAGGATGCCGTAGCCGTCGATGAATTCCGGGAAGATGCCGATGGAGTCGTCGAACCGCGCCTGCTCCCGGACGTCCTCGCCGGTCATGTTGTAGACGGCCTCGATCTTGCGGGTATCGCGCACCCCCAGCGTCATGCCGAAATTGCGCAACTTGGCGGTCTCGCAACCCGGCAGGAAGCGCTTCAGGGCCTCGATGGCGTAGATGGCCTGACGCCGTCCTTCGATCTCGGCGAAGGTCAGGTCGTCGGGATCCGTGCCGTCGCAGGCGGGAAGGGCGATCAGGTTGAGATAGGTCAGGTCCCCCTGGTCGGAGACCGCGCCCCAGGTCCCGGCAATGGTGGCCAGGTTCGGCGGCAGCAGACCCGCGTCCAGGGCCTGCTTGAAGGGCTTGCGCAGGAACGGACTGAACATCTCGTCCTCCTTGCCGGAGGTCTCGATGTCCCATTCCCCGTTGCCGCCCCAGTCCTTGTAGGTCTGGGGATCGGCCTTCACATGGTCGATGAAGCGCTGCTTGTTCACGCCGCTCATGGAGAACATGACCGATGTGGCCATCATGTCCTCCTTCGGTGACTTGTGGGTCGGGGCCCCGGACCGGAAGGCGATGTCGGCATCGCCGGTGGCGTCGATGACCCGCTTGGCGAGGATCGCCTCCCGCCCGGCCTTGCTCTCGACGATCACGCCCCGCAGGGTCCGGCCTTCGAGGATCGGGGCCACGCACAGCCGGTGCAGCATGACCTGCACGCCGGCCTCCTGCGCCATCACGTCGGCCACGTGCTTGAACATCTCCGCGTCGAGGGCGTGGCTGATGGACTGGGGTTCGGGCATGGCCGCGCCCATGGTCTTGGCGCGGGTCTCGAATTCCGGGCCGATGCCCTCGGAATCCACGGTCTGCTCGTGCCGGTACCAGGCAAAGCCCTCGACCCCGACCTGGGTGATGTTTCCGCCGAGGCAGCCGTAACGCTCCACCAGCACCGTCTTCACCCCCGCCCGGGCGGCGGCGATGGCGGCGGCCAGCCCGCCGGGGCCGGAGCCCACCACGAGCACGTCCGTCTCGACAATCACGTCGATGGCGCGGGCCGGTTCAAGGATCTGCGTCATCGGTCGGGTCGTCCTCGGAAGGGGCTGTGGATCAGGCGCCCAGCGCGGTGGCGTGATGGGCGATGTGGTCGGCCACGAAACTCTGGATGAAGTAGTAGCCGTGGTCGTAGCCCGCATGCCGGCGCAGGGTCAGGGACCGGCCGGACGTCGCCGCCGCCCGTTCCAGCGCCTCGGGCCGAAGCTGTTCGGCGAGGAAATTGTCCGCAAGACCCTGGTCCACCAGGATGGCCGGGCCGTCCGCCGGTGCCCTGGCCAGCAGCTCGGACGCGTCATGGGCGCGCCAGCCGGCTTCGCTGCCGCCGAGATAGCGGCTGAAGGCCTTCTTGCCCCAGGGACAGTCCACCGGATGGGCGATGGGGGCAAAGGCCGACAGGCTGCGATAGAGGTCGGGTCGCTTCAGCCCCAGCGTCAGGGCTCCGTGCCCGCCCATGGAATGACCGAACAGGCCGTGCCGGGCGAGGTCCACCGGGAAGTTGGCTTCCAGCACCGCCGGAAGCTCCTCCGTGACATAGCGTTCCATCTGGTAGTTGCGGGCATAGGGGGCCTCGGTGGCGTTGATGATCTGCAGGGTCTGGCCGGTCGGCAGCGCCAGGGTCATGCCACGCTTGAAAAACCGAACCACCTTGGCCGCCACGGCTTGAGCGTCCCGGTCACCAATG
>CAIQUG010000082.1 GCA_903874895.1 uncultured Caulobacterales bacterium
CCCACCCGCAGTCCGCCGCCGGGCCAGTCCCGCGACCAGCACTCCCGCCGCCGACCGCGGCGAGTCCGGAGCGGCAAGGTCGTGGACGATGTCCGGGTGGGTGAGGTCCAGGGCGTCTCCCGCCAGGCAATAGCCCTTCTCGGTCACGGTCAGGGTCACGAGGTGGGTTGTGGCGGCCGCGAGGTCGGCGATCACGCCCTGCGGGTCCGGCGGCAGGGTCCGGGCCTGGCGCAGTGCCCCGATCACCCGCCAGGTGGTCTGCACGTCCAGGGTCTCCACCGTGTAGAGGCCGTCCTGCGCCGACAGGGCGTCTGCCACATCGGGCTTGCGCATGGAGACGCCGATGATGCCCCAGCGCCGGTCCCCCGCCCCGATGGCGTCGTCCAGATAGACCGCCTGGTGGGCCCGGTGAAAGCCGCCCACGCCCAGGTGCACCACGCCGCAGGTGATCTCCCGTGGGTCATAGGCCGGGCGACGGACGGCGGTTGCGGCCTGAGCCAGGGTGGAGAGGGACAGCCTCACAGCCGGTAGGCCGCCTTGGGCAGGTTGTAGGCGAGGTCGATGGCGATCTCCCGCGCCTGGTCCAGGTCCATCCGGTGGGTGGCCACAAGCTCCGCCAGATAGGCACAGTCCATGCGGCGGGCCAGGTCGTGACGCGCCGGGATGGACAGGAAGGCCCGGGTGTCGTCGTTGAAGCCGACCGTGTTGTAGAAGCCCGCCGTTTCCGTGGTCTGACGACGGAAGCGCATCATCCCCTCCGGACTGTCATGGAACCACCAGGCGGGGCCGAGGCGCAGGCACGGATAGTGACCGGCCAGCGGTGCCAGCTCCCGGGAATAGGTCGTCTCGTCCAGGGTGAACAGGATCAGGGTCAGGTCGGCCCGGTTGCCGAACCGGTCCAGGAGCGGCTTCAGCTGTTCCACGAAGCCGGTCCCAGTGGGGATGTCCGCCCCCTTGTCCCGGCCATAGGTCTGGAACAGCCAGGGATTGTGGTTGCGCCAGGAGCCCGGGTGCAACTGCATGACCATGCCGTCTTCCACGGACATGGCGGCCATCTCCGTCAGCATCTGGGCGCGGAACAGCTCGGCATCGCCTGAGGCGGCACCACCCCGCCGGACCCGGGCGAACAGGGCCTCGCACGCGCCCCGGTCGAGGTCAGCGGTGCGCGCCGTGGGGTGGCCGTGGTCCGTGGCCGTGGCGCCGGACAGGCGGCGAAACGCGTCGCGCCGGCTGGCGAGGGCGTCGAGATAGGAGCGGAAGGTCCCGGTGGAATGTCCGGTGATCGCCTCCAGCCGGTCGAGATTTTCAGCAAAGTCCTCCCGGGACGGGTCGACCACATCATCGGGACGAAAGGTGGAAACGATGCGCCCGGACCAGCCGTCGGCCCGGATGGCCTGGTGGTGGGCCAGGTTGTCCAGCCCGCCCTCGGTGGTGGCAATGACCTCGATGCCGAAGCGCTCGAACAGGGCCCGAGGGCGGAAGTCTGGACGGGCCAGGGCCTCGGCGATCGCGTCGAAATAATGATCCGCCGTCTCCGCCTCCAATTGGATGGAGAGGCCGAACACGGTGGCAAAGGCGTGGTCCAGCCAGAGGCGGGACGGGGTGCCGTGGAACAGCCGGTAGTTCGCCGCGAACCGCCGCCAGATCACCCGGCGGTCCGTCTCCACCGGCCCATGGCCTCCGCGCAGGCCAAGATCACCCAGGCTGATGCCCTGGCTGTAGAGCATCCGCAGCACATAGTGATCCGGCCACAGGAACAGGCTGACGGCGTCCTCGAAGGGCGCGTCAGTGGCAAACCAGGCAGGGTCGGTGTGGCCGTGCGGGCTGAGGATCGGCAGGCGCTCCACCGCCTCGAACAGCTCGCAGGACAGACGCCGCAGCGTGGCGTCCGGCGAAAAGAACCGGTCCGGCGGGAGATGGAGGGCGCGCGCCATGTCGTACTTTCAAGCCTGCGATCGGGCGGGTAAGCCTACACCGGAATTCCGTTCCGGCGACGCCGGATCGGCGTTTCGTGAGCCAGAGCGATAATTGGTAAGTCCAATCTGGTCAAATCAAACACGCCGGCCGGGGACTGGCCTGGCTGCCGGAGGACTGTCCGGTGGGCCTGTCCGGGCCTGTCGGTTCTGGGCAGACCGGCGGGTGACATGCTAAGGCGTCGATCCATGGCAGCTCCGTCCCGGCCCGCATCGTCGCATCGCACCTCACGCCCCGTCGCGCCTCCGGCCCCCGGCCGCCGTCTCTACGAGCATGTGGCGGATGTGCTGGGTGACCGCATCCGGTCGGGCGAGTACCGGATCGGCGGACGTCTGCCGTCGGAACGGGAACTGGCCCAGTCCCTGGCGGTCTCCCGCCCGACGGTCCGGGAAGCCATCATGTCCCTCGAGCTCGAGGGACTGGTGGAGGTCCGCCTCGGGTCCGGCGTCTATGTCCGGCAGACGACGCCGTCCCAGCCCGCAGCGATCCCGGACGTCGGCCCCTTCGAACTCCTTGAAGCCCGGCGGATCATCGAGAGCGAAGTCTGCGCCTGCGCCGCCCTGAGGATGACACCCGCCGTGCTCGAACGCCTTGAGGCGCTGATCGCTGAGATGGAAAGGCAGAACGAGACCGACGTGCTGCTGAGTGAACGCGCCGACCGCCAGTTCCACGAGACCATTGCGGAAGCGACGGAAAACACGGCGCTGATGGCGGCCGTGACCGCGCTCTGGGACGCCCGCGCCCGGTCCCCGTTGATCCAGCGGCTGAGCGTGAAGGCCCTCGCAGCCGGGGTGAAGCCCGGGGTCAACGAGCATCGGGCGATTCTGGCGGCCCTCACGGCCCGGGACCCGCATGAGGCCCGCAACGCCATGTCGGCGCATCTCGCGAGGGTGATGGACCAACTGCTGGAAGCCACCGAAGTGGAGACGATGGAACAGGCCCGGCAACAGGCCGAGGCCCGCCGCCGCAAGTTCGATATCCGCCCCGCCCTCGGGATCTGACCGTCCCCCGAAAGCCCTCGCGGCCTATGGCCAAACTCACACAGTTCCTGTGGAATCGTAAACTTTCGACGTCGTTCCCTTGACAGATTGACGACAAAGCCAAAGGTACGGGCCAGAGTGGTCAGACCGCATGTGCGCCGCATTCCGGCGCGAATGCAGCAATGTCTGAACCCGCAAGAATGAAAACGGGAAGGACTACCTAATATGACAAACGGGATCACCCGCAGCCTCATGCTGTCGGCCGCGTCGGTCGCCCTGATGGGCGGCGCCCTCGTGGCGCAACCGGCGATGGCTGCGGCCGCCGCCGCCCCGGACACCGTCGCCGACGTGATCGTCACGGCGCAGAAGCGGTCGGAAAACCTGCAGAAGGTGCCGCTGGCGGTCAGCGTCGCCAGCCAGGAAACCCTGCGGGACAACGCCATCGGCAATGCCGAAAGCCTCGACGAAGTGGTGCCGTCGCTGACCTTCAAGAAGGGCACGGCCAACGTGAACTCGACCCTGTCGGTCCGCGGCATCGGCACGCAGTCCTTCTCCTCCGGCGCGGAACCCAGTGTCTCCACCGTGGTGGACGGCGTCGTGTTCGGCCGCTCCGGCATGGCCTTCCAGGAGTTCACCAACCTCGACCACATCGAGGTGCTGCGCGGTCCCCAGGGCACGCTGTTCGGCAAGAATGCCTCGGCAGGCGCCGTGAACATCATCACCAAGGGTCCGACGGCGACGCCGGCCGGGGACTTCTCCATTGCCGGTTACCAGCACGGCGAAATCCGCGCGGACGCCAACATCAGCGGCCCGTTCAACGACAAGATGGGCTACGCCATTTCCGCCGTCTATGGCGACTTCAAGGGCAACGTCTTCAACAACTTCACCAACAAGTGGACCAACGGCTACCGCCACCAGGGCCTGCGCGGCACGTTCACCAACCAGATGTCCGACAGCCTGCTGCTCACCCTGCGGGCCGACTACGTGAAGGCTGACGACAACTGCTGCGCAGACGTGCTGGGCAAGTACATCCCCGGCACGTCGCCGATCGCGAACATCCTGCTGCCGACCATTTCGCCGGTGTCGGCCTATTACGGGAGCAAGCGGGTCTATGACGACCTCACCCCGGGCACCCGCGACGACAACGGCGGCGCATCCGCCCAGCTCGACTGGGACGTCAAGGGCCTGAAGATCACCTCCATCAGCGCCTGGCGCAACTGGCGCAACAAGCAGATCCGCGACGGGGACTTCCACGCCAGCAACTCCAACTACGCCAACTCCATCGATGTGGCGGACCGGGACTATGGCGCGCTGAACTTCAACCAGTTCAGCCAGGAATTCCGGGTGGCCTCCACCGGTGACGGCAAGCTGCAGTACGTCGCAGGCCTGTTCTTCTGGAACACCCACGAGAACGACTGGTTCAACCGCATCGTCGACCAGTGCACGGCCTCGACCCTGCCGGCGGACGCAACCACCTTCAAGCCGTGCAGTACCACGCCGGGGGTCTCCACCCTGATCCACGGCCAGGCCCCGGCCCACTGGACCACCAACTTCTGGAACCAGGCCGTGTTCGGTCAGGCCACCTACGCGGTGACCGACGCCCTGAAGGTGATCGGCGGCCTGCGGGTCAGCCACGACCGCGTATCCTACTCCCTGACGCGGGACAGCTCGCAAGCCTTCGGTGCCGCCGGCATCCAGCCAAGCTTCACCGGGGCCGAGCATGCGGACAAGATGGGCGTCTCCGGCAAGCTGGGGGCGGAATACCAGCTCAACACCGACCAGATGCTCTATGCGACCTATTCCCGCGGCTACAAGGGGCCGTCGCTGAACGACTTCTACAGCGAGAACACGGGCAACAAGGGCACCATCGCGCCGGAAACCTCCGACGCCTATGAAGTCGGAGCCAAGAGCCAGTTCTTCAGTCATCGCCTGACCGTGAACGCCGATCTGTTCTGGGAAGACTTCGATCACTTCCAGGCCAACACCTTCGTCCTGCAGGGCACCACGACCTTCGTGACCCTGGGTGACGCGGGTAACGTCCGGTCCAAGGGCCTCGAGATCGACGCCACCTGGCATGCGACGCCGGACCTGACGATCACGGGCGGCTACACCTTCGACGACGCCACCATCGTCACCTACAACTGCATCGCCGCGCAGAACGTCTACACGGCCAGCCCGACCACGGCGAACCAGCAGAGCCTGACCAAGTGCACCCTGCACAACGGCCGTCCCCTGCCCTTCGCCCCGAAGAACAAGTTCAACATCACCGGCGTCTATGAGGTGCCGGTGCCGCAGAGCCTGCCCTTCGACCTGAAGGTCAGCTCGACCTACACCTACTCCAGCACCATCAACTTCGACCTCGACCAGTCTGATCTGGCCCGTCAGAAAGGCTACGGCCTCTGGGACGCCCAGGCGACCTTCTCCTCGAAGGACGGCCGCTACCGGCTCTCGCTGATCGGCAAGAACCTGGCCAACCAGTACTACACCACCTTCGTCACCCCCGGTGGCGCGGGCCCGGCTCCGGGCACGCTGTCGCCGCTGCGGGCCGGGTCCTTCACCCGTCTGCAGGTTCCGCGGGATGCCGTGGCCTATGTGGGCGTGAAGCTGACCGCCAGCTACTGATACCCAGCCGTCTCATCTGAGGTGCGACATCGCCGCCGCCCGGTCCTCCTGGACCGGGCGGCGGTTTTCGTTCCGGACGAGGCCTGAACGGCGATTCAATCGGCATCCCCGAATTGCGGCGACCGGTGGTGGGATTTGACCCTTGCCTGCCGGGAAACCCTGCCGCACTCTGACGGTTGAATGATCGTTTAGTGGAGGCTGCATGACGCGGAGCGCGCCCGGGACCCGCGCCGACCGGTCCCTCGGACCGGTGAGGACCCTCTGCGTCCTGATGCTGTTCGCGGTCGCGATCGCCCTCGGGCTTACCCCTGCCCGGACAGCGTCGGCGGCGGAGCCGGCCACATGCAAGGCCGTGCGGATGTCAGACATCGGCTGGACCGACGTCACCGCCACCACGGCCGTCACCAGCGTGATCCTGGAAGACCTGGGCTATGAGCCGAAGATCACGGTGCTGTCGGTACCCGTGACCTTCGCCTCGATGAAGAACAAGGACGTGGATGTCTTTCTCGGCAACTGGATGCCTGCCATGGCCCAGGACCGGGACCCCTTCGTCAAGGACGGCTCGGTCCAGGTGGTGCGCATGAACCTGGACGGGGCGAAGTACACCCTGGCGGTTCCGGAGGCGCTGTATCAGGCCGGGCTCCATGATTTCAACGACATCCGGAAGTTCGCCGGACCGCTGAACCACGCCATCTACGGGATCGAACCGGGGAACGACGGCAACCGGCAGGTGCTGACCCTGATCCGCAACAACGCCCATGGCCTGGGCGACTTCAAGCTGATCGAGTCCTCCGAGCAGGGCATGCTGGCGGAGGTGGAGCGCGCCATCCGGGACAAGCGCCCGGTGGTGTTCCTCGGGTGGGAACCACACCCCATGAACACCCGGTTCAAGATGCGCTACCTGTCCGGGGGTGACGCCAGCTTCGGGCCCAATTTCGGCGGGGCCAGGATCTACACGAACACGCGGACGGGCTATCTGCGGGACTGCCCCAATGTCGGGCGCCTGCTGCAGAACCTCAGCTTCACCCTCAAGGACGAGGATGAGCTGATGGGCGCGATCCTGGATGCCCACCAGCCACCCAAGGCCGCAGCCACCGCGTGGCTGGCCGCCCATCCGGAGATCCTGAAGCGCTGGCTGGAGGGGGTGACCACCTTTGACGGCAGGCCCGGCACGACGCTGGCTTCCGCCGCGACGGTCGGCGGACCGATGTCGTTCATCACCGCTCACAAGATTCCCATCGGTCCGGCCATGTCGAGCCTGGTGGACGGGGTCAAGGCGCACGGTTCGGGCCTCTTCGACGCCATCTCCATCGGCGTGCACGGGGCCGTCGACGGCCTGACCCTGGTCCTGAAGCTGATCCCGCCCCTCCTGCTGGTGGCGCTCATCGCCGCCGCGGCCTGGGGCCTCCAGCGCTCCATTCCCCTGACGGTCTTCGTGGCTGCGGCGCTGCTGCTGATCATGAACCAGGGCTACTGGGACGCCATGCTGGAGACCCTGTCCCTTGTGCTGTTCTCGGCCCTGATATCCACCCTGATCGGCGTGCCGCTCGGTGTGGCGGCGGCGCACCGGCCGTGGCTCTACAACGGCCTTCACCCGGTGCTGGACCTCATGCAGACCCTGCCGACCTTCGTCTATCTGATCCCGACCCTGGTGCTGTTCGGGCTGGGGGTGGTGCCGGGCCTGATCTCCACGGTCATCTTCGCCCTGCCCGCCCCGGTGCGCCTGACCCACCTCGGCATATCCTCCACGCCGAAACCACTTCTGGAGGCGGGGGAGGCGTTCGGCGCGACAAAGACGCAGCTCCTGTTCACCATCGAACTGCCCTCGGCGCTCCCAACCATCGTCGCCGGCATCACCCAGTGCATCATGCTGAGCCTGTCCATGGTGGTGATCGCCGCACTCGTGGGCGCAGGTGGCCTCGGTGTGCCGGTGGTGCGGGCCCTGAACACGGTTCAGGTCGCCATGGGCTTCGAGGCCGGTTTCGCCATCGTGCTGCTGGCCATCATCCTCGACCGGATCACCCGCCCGCGAAAGGATCCGGCATGAGCGCCGAAGCCAGTGCCGACGGGGCGGCCGTCGAGTTCCGCAATGTGGATATCCTGTTCGCGCCCAAGGGACCCCGTGACCCGGCGCTGACCCGGGCGGAGGCCCTGCTCAAGGCCGGCGCGGACCGGACGAAGATCGCCGCCGAGACCGGCGTGGTGCTGGGCGTGGCCAACGCCAACCTGACCGTCCGGGCCGGGGAGATCTCGGTGCTGATGGGTCTGTCCGGGTCCGGAAAATCCACCCTGCTGCGCGCCGCCAATGGCCTGAACCCCGTCACCCGCGGCGAAGTCCGCGTGCGGCACGCCGGCGGGACAGTGGATGTGGCCCGCTGTGAGGCGGCGACCCTGCGGGAGGTGCGACGCCGCTCCGTCGCCATGGTCTTCCAGCAGTTCGGCCTGCTGCCATGGCGCACGGTGCGGGACAATGTGGGCCTCGGGCTGGAGTTCCAGGGGATGGACAAGGCCGAGCGCGCCCGGCGGGTGGACGAGAAGCTGGCCCTGGTGGGCCTGACGGACTGGGCCGACCGCAAGACTCAGGAACTGTCCGGCGGCATGCAGCAGCGGGTGGGCCTCGCCCGGGCCTTCGCCACGGACGCAGACATCCTTCTGATGGACGAGCCCTTCTCCGCCCTGGACCCGCTGATCCGCAGCCGGCTGCAGGACGAGTTGCTGAGCCTGCAGGCCAGCGTGCACAAGACCATCCTCTTCGTCAGTCACGACCTGGACGAGGCCCTGAAGCTCGGAGACACCATCACCATCCTGGAGGGCGGGCGGATCATCCAGTCCGGTGGCGCGGAAGACATTGTTCTGCGTCCGGCGACGGAATATGTGGCGGAATTCGTCCGGCACATGAACCCATTGTCGGTGCTCACCGGCACGACGGTCATGCGCGGAGTCGATCCGGATCGGGACGGCGCTCCGGCAGTGGAGGATGTGATGCCGGCGGACACATCCCTGGGCGATCTGATCGATCGCCTGCACCGGTCCGGTCGTCCGGCATTCCTGTCCGAGGGCGGACGGATCGTCGGTGTCTGCGGACCGGCGGAGATCCTGGCGGCCCTCGCCCGGCGCTGAGACGCCGCCCTTGCGGACCCGACGCCACCCCGAGGCGGGCCGTCGGGCCCGACTCGGGGACGCGTGCCCCTAGAGCGGTTCACGATCAGATAGCGTCATATCCGGCGGCGGCGAAGAAGTTGGCGCATTCTTGGGGGGTGAAGGCGTCAACGAAGCGACCGATCGCGTTCCACAGCCCCTCGACCGTA
>CAIQUG010000083.1 GCA_903874895.1 uncultured Caulobacterales bacterium
CGGTGATCACGCTGTCGAGGGAGAAGACGATGTTGATCACCCCGATCTCCAGCACCACGGTCCAGAAGCGCTTCTGCCGCTCGCCGGCCGCGGTCCTTGGCCGCGCATGGCGACTGGCGGGCTCGAGCTCCTCATGGATCTCGGTGGACGCCTTGTAGAGCAGGAACAGGCCACCGCCCGCCAGCACCGCGTCCTTCACGCTGAAGGGGCCGTTCGGCAGGTCGAACAGCACCGTGTCCAGCCGGGTGATCCAGACGATCCCCAACAGCATCAGCACCCGCAGGCCCATGGCCAGCCACAGGCCCAGGAGGCGTCCCCGGCCCCGGTCCTTCGGCGGCAGGGCGTCTGCGGCCAGGGCCACGAACACGATGTTGTCCACCCCCAGCACCACCTCGAGAAAGGTCAGGGCGAGGAAGGACACCAGGGTGTCGAAGGTCATCAGCGAGGACAGGTCGGGCACGGGTTGGCTCCGGAGGATCTCAGAGGAAGCTGTACGGATCAACGTCGAGGGTCAACCGGATGGCGCCGGGAACCTTCACCCGGGCCCGCCAGGCACCCAGAAAGCCCTGCAGGTCGATGTTCCGGTCCGCCCGCACCAGGAAGCGCTTGCGCCGACGGCCGCGGATCAGGGCCTGGGGGGCATCGGCGGGGCCATAGACCTCCACCCCGTCGGCATTGGGCGCGGCGGCGGCCAGGGCCCGGACAAAGCTGTCGAGGGCGCCCGCATCCTCGCTGGACGCGATCAGCGCCGCCAGCCGGCCGAAGGGGGGCAGGCGGCTCAGGCGCCGCTGGTCGAGCTCGGCGGCGGTGAAGGCGTCCCGGTCCTGGTCCCTCAGGGCCTGCATCACTGCGTGTTCCGGGGCATAGGTCTGGACCAGGGCCCGGCCGGGACGATCGGCCCGCCCGGCGCGGCCCGCGGCCTGGGCCAGAAGCTGGAAGGTCCGCTCCGCCGCCCGCAGGTCGCCGCCCCGCAGGCCCAGATCGGCATCCACCACCCCCACCAGGGTCAGGTTGGGGAAGTTGTGCCCCTTGGCCGCCGCCTGGGTGGCCACCATGATGTCGATTTCGCCGGCGGCCATGCGGTCCACCATGGCCCGGGCCTGCTCCGGGTCGGGTGTGGTATCGGAGGAGAAGACGGCGATCCGGGCCTCGGGGAACAGGCCCCTCGCCTCCTCCTCCAGCCGTTCCACCCCCGGCCCCACGGGCACCAGGCTGTCCTTGGCGTTGCAGTGGGGGCAGCGCTCGGGCCGGGGCATGGAAAAACCGGTCAGGTGGCAGACCAGCCGGTTGGAATAGCGGTGCTCCACCAGCCAGCTGTCCGTGTCCGGCGCCGTGAGCTTCTCGCCGCAGGCCCGGCACAGGACCAGCGGCGCATAGCCCCGGCGATTCAGGAACAGCAGGGACTGCTCTCCCCGGGCAAAGGTCTCGGCCATGGCGGTGACCAGGGGGCGGGACAGCCAGCGGCCGCTCTCCGGCGGGTCGGCGCGCAGGTCGATGAGGGTGATGTCCGGCAGGGTGGCGACCCCGTGCCGCTCCGCCAGGCGCAGCCAGCGATAGCGGCCGCTCTCCGCGTTCCACAGGCTCTCGAGGGACGGGGTGGCGGAGGCGAGGACCACCAGCGCCCCCTCCAGCTTGGCTCGGGCCACGGCCATGTCCCGGGCCTGGTAGATGAAGCCGTCCTCCTGCTTGTAGGAGCCGTCATGCTCCTCGTCGACCACGATCAGGGCGAGCTTCCGGTAGGGCAGGAACAGGGCCGAGCGGGCGCCCACCACGATGCGGCAGTCGCCGGCGGCCACGGCCTCCCACAGCTGCCGCCGGGCCGGGGGGGCCACGCCGGAGTGCCACTCTCCCGGGGGGGCGCGGAACCGGGCCTCCACCCGCTTCAGCACGGCCTGGGTGAGGGCGATCTCCGGCAGCAGGATCAGTACCTGGGCGTCGGGGTCGCGCTCCAGGACGGCGGCGGCGGCCTCCAGATACACCTCGGTCTTGCCGGAGCCTGTGACCCCGTCCAGCAGGGCCGCCTGGAA
>CAIQUG010000084.1 GCA_903874895.1 uncultured Caulobacterales bacterium
CCGGGTCGACCTGATCAACGCCTTCGACAAAATCTACGAGATCCGCGACGGCAGCGGCGTGGGCGTGGGCGCGCCGCAGTACGGGGCCCGCCGGGGCCTGTTCTTCGGCCTGCGCCGGGATATCTGATCAGAAAAGCTTCCGGTCGATGTCCGTATAGCGGCGGACGCGGCAGACACCCTCGCGGACGTCGTCCATCACCGTGTCCTGATCCAGGGTCGCCACCCGCTCGTCCTTCATGCGCCCTGAGCGGCGATTGATGGTGAGCGTCCGCCTGGTCACCACCGGCCCTTCGGTGACCGGACGGCTGGCAAGGGTGGCCACGTCCGCCAGCAGGGTCAGTTCATTCACGGTCTCGCAGGTGTCCTCGCACCAGCGACGCTGCTCGAGATCGACGCGCAGGTGCGTCCGGACCGACACCATGCGCTGCTTGACCATGTGCTGGAGCGTACACTCCAGGTCGAACCGGGCCGGCGGCTCCCCCTTCGGTGCCGCGCGGGGGGCTGCCATGGCCGTCCCGGCGAGCAGAGCGGCGGCCAGTGCCCCGCAGATCCTCAGTCCCCAGCCCATCTGCCGACGGCCTCCGCAGCGATTCGCAGCGATCATGCTAGCACGGCGCACTAGTGGCGCAGGGTGAGGGAGATCCGCACGGTCGGCGGCGGCCCCCAGGACAGGAGCCCGTTGGCGTCCCGGGCCGTCTGGGCCCGCTGGCCGATGTTCTCGAAGGCGACCGCCACCTCACGCCCCGGCTGGAAGGTCCAGGCCGTCGTCAGCGACCCCGCCGTCGCCCCGCGCAGGGGCCGCAGGTTCTGGTCATCGTCGAAGCGCCGCCCCTCCCGGCGGACCGCGCCGCTCAGGCGAATGGTCGGACTGGCCCGCCAGTCCAGCCGGGCGAGGAGCGCCATGTCCGGCGTTCCGGCGGGTCGCAGGCCGGTCAGGCGCGGGGCTCCGCCGCCCCCGTCCACCCGGGCCCGGGTCAGCGCCCCGGAGAGGGTGAGCGACAGGTCATCGGACAGGCGGGCCACGGCCGAAAGCTCGGCCCCGGTGGCGTTCACGGCGTCCACGTTCCGACGCTGGCGCAGCACGCCACCCGCCGGAATGAAGCCCGCCACGCTGTCGGTGATCGGCCCGCTGGCGACGGTGACATTGGTCACGGCGTCGGCGAGGCGATTGGCGAACAGGCCCGCCGTCCAGCGGATCGGGCCGGCCCTGCCATCGAGGCCGAGCTCCGCCCCGGACAGGCGCTCGGGCTTCAGGCCGGGATTGGCCTCCGTCACGTCGTTGCCCACGCGGAACGGCCGATGCAGCTCGTTCAGGGTCGGCGGACGAAAGCCGACATAGGTCGCCGCCCGAAGGGTCAGGCCGTCCGTCAGCTTCCGGGTTCCCGCCAGCCGGGCCGTGGGTGCGACCCCGTCCCGGTCCGCGGCGGAGAGGTTCAGGGTCTGGGCTCCGGTGACGGCATTGGTTTCCACGCGATGGGCATGGCTGTCCCGCCAGTAGTCCGCGCGGACGCCGCCGCCCAGGGTCCAGTCCGACCCCTGCACCGCGGCCTCGGCGAAGGCCCCCACGGTGTCGGCGTCTCCCCCAGCCACGCGGTTGCGGGTGAAGGCCCCGGACAGATAGCGGAACTGCTCCCGGCTCTCGCCCGAGGCGCCGCGCACATCCATGCCGGCGCGCAGGGTTCGTCCGCCCGCGACCTGCTGCGCCTCCAGGCTCGCCCCGAACCCCAGCGCCGGTGTGTCGTACTGCCGGTTGGCCGGGGTGGCCGTCGCCCGCCCGACGGCAGTGGAGACGGAGGTGTTATAGAGGTTGGACCCGGTGACCCAGCCCTGGGCGCGCCAGCCGAAGCCCTCCCGCAGGGGGGCGGTGCCGGCGGTGACGGCCAGCTGCGCGCCGGTGGAGCGGGAGAGTGCCCCGGCAATGCCCGATCCCCTGCGCTCCGAATAGCCCGACAGGCGCGCCGACAGATAGGTGTCGCCGAGGTCCCCGTCATAGCGGATCGCCGCCGAGGTCGCATCGAGGGTCAGGTTCCGGTCAGCGGCCCCTCGCCCCCGGATCACGGGAATCCAGCCGTCGCTGCTGTCATGGGCGACATCGGCAGACACATGGCCGCCGGGGGCCGCGAGAGACGCCTGGGCAAAGGCCTGCCGCTCCCCCAACCCGCCGGCCCCCACCGAAAGGACAGGGTCGTCGGTCCTTGTCAGGGCAATCAGGCCGGTGAGCGCCACGGGCCCCTCGCGGACGGACCCGGCTCCCCGGATGATATCGGCCGAGCCGAGGCCCGCTGACGGAATGGCTGACCAGATCACCCATCCGCCGAAGGGATCGTTCTGCGGCACACCGTCGAGGGTCACCAGCGCGCGCCCGGCCCCGGTTCCGGCGATGGCGCGCACCGACACGCCCTGGGTGGTGGGATTGGCTCCCTGGCTGGACGTCCGGCGAAACAGGGAGACGCCGGGCGTGGCCGTCAGGGCGTCATCGGTCCGGGCGCTGCCGGTCAACACATCCCCGTCTATGCGGATCCAGGACAGGCCCGTCAGGTCCGGAACCGGTGGCCGGCGGTAGTCAGCAACCACCACGGCCTCCACCAGCGGCGCGGTCGGAGGGGCAGCGGGGGGAAGATCGGTCAACGGCATGAACAGAGGCGGCCTTGCATGGCGACGGAATGGGTCCAATCTCTGGTGGACCAATCCCACGTTCCGGGCAAGCCGCCCCGGCGACCTGTCCGCCCTCGTCCGAGACCCATGACCACGCGCCTCACCTCAGACATCCTCGTCGCCGCCGATGAACTGGCCGCCTTCGAAGCCGCCCGGCGGAGCCGCGACGGGGAGACCGGTGCCATCGTCTGCTTCACCGGACTGGTGCGGGCAGAGGCCGGGTCGGTGACGGCGCTGGAGCTCGAAGCCTATCCCGGTTTTGCGGAGACGCAGATCACCGCCATGGCCGCCGCCGCGGCCGCGCGGCACGGCCTGCTGGACTGGCGCATCGTGCACCGGATCGGGCGGATGGCGCCCGGCTCTGCGGTCGTCTTTGTCGCCACGGCCGCCCGGCACCGCCGCGCCGCCTTCGAGGCCTGCGACCAGATGATGGACTGGTTGAAGAGCCGGGCTCCGTTCTGGAAGAAAAGCCACGAACCCGACGGCAGCCGCTGGATCGAGCCCCGTCCGGAGGACTATACGGACGCATCCCGCTGGGATTGAGGAAGAGGACCCCTGCCATGACCCTGCCCATTGGCGGCCGTATCGACGAAGGCCAGCCCCTGAAGCCCGTGCGCGTGGCCGTGCTGACCATTTCCGACACGCGGGACGAGGAGAGCGATACCTCCGGCCAGATCCTGATCGACCGGGCCCGGGCCGCCGGCCATGAGGTGCCGCAACGGGCCGTGGTCCGGGACGAGGTCACCGCCATCCGCGAGATCGTCAATCGCTGGGTGGACTCTGGCGCCGTGGACGTGATCCTGACCACCGGCGGGACCGGACTGACCGGACGGGACGTGACGCCGGAAGCCATCCAGCCCCTGTTCGACAAGACGATCGACGGCTTCTCCGTGATCTTCCACCTCGTCTCCTACCAGACCGTCGGCCTGTCGACGCTCCAGTCCCGCGCCCTGGCGGGGATCATCCGCGGCGTGTTCGTCTTCTGCATGCCGGGCTCCAACGGCGCGGTGCGGGATGGCTGGGATAAGGTGATCGCTGCCCAGCTGGATAGCCGCCATCGCCCCTGCAACATGGTGGAGCTGATGCCCCGCCTCCTCGAAGTCTGACATGAGCCCGTCTGACCTCACGGGCGGCAGGCTGACCCATATCGATGCCGACGGCCGGGCACGGATGGTGGACGTCTCCGGCAAGGCGGACACCGCCCGCACGGCCATCGCAGAGGGCCGGGTGCGGATGGCTCCCGAAACCCTGGCGCTGGCCCTGTCCGGCGACGGCGCCAAGGGGGATGTCCGGGCGGTGGCGGAGATTGCCGGCGTCATGGCCGCCAAGCGGACCTCCGACCTGATCCCCATGTGCCACCCCCTGGCCCTGTCGTCGGTCAAGGTGGCAGTCACGGCCCTGGACGACGGGTCCGGCCTGCATGTGGCCGCCACGGTCCGCACCACCGGCCCCACCGGCGTGGAGATGGAGGCGCTGAC
>CAIQUG010000085.1 GCA_903874895.1 uncultured Caulobacterales bacterium
GGATCCGCGCCGAAGCGGCTCAGGGTGTCCTGATGGATGCGGGCGAACGCCGCTTCCCGCCGGGCAGCGCGGCGCTCGAGACGCCACTTGCCGGTCAGCACCGAGATCAGCACGACACCCACGATGGCGATGCCCAGGATATTGGACAGGGTGAAGTACAGCCGGTGCAGGGGATGGTACTTGTCCACGACCCCATCCGCGAGGAACAGGGTGCCGCCCTCCATCACCATCACCCAGGCCGTCCAGGACTCGTCATAGCGGAAGGCCAGAAGCAGGAACGAGAAGCCGACACAGAACTCGATGCTGATATAGGGGATGTAGGGGGGGAGGTGGCCGGTCCCGGCTTGGATCACGGCCCCCATGATCCAGTCGGTGGCGATGATCGCCGCGCCCCAGCGCTCGGACGGCCCGCCATAACGCACAGCAACGAAGCCCGTTCCGACCAGAACGAGCCCCGTGAGCAGGGCGTAGAGATAGGGAGTCCATTCAAGCAAGCTGCAGCACCCGAAAGTTCGATGCTGCAGCCTACCTGAGGTCGGTTAAGGGCTAGATGAGAAGCGTGACTAACGACCTGTGAAGGTGGTTAGCGCACGACCCGCAGCTGCCGGGCCGCTTCGACCAGTTCCGCACGGGCTTCGTACAGGGTCTGGGCGACGGTCACGTTGTGGCGGTCCTGCATGCCGGCCAGGGCCTTGTGGGCAGCGATCACGGCTTCACGGGCTTCGGTGACGGACTGGAGCGACGCGCCAACATGCGAAAGGGCTTGCTCGCCTTCGATGTCGGTCACGTCGAATTCGATCTGGGCCTCGACGAGCTTGGACATGAGCTTGGACGCTTCGCCAGCGGCCTTGTTCATCATCCGCTCGGTGGCCTTCAGTTGGTCAGCGATCTGCTGAGCATATTCCTGCTTCGTCATGCTCTGTCCCTTTTGAACGAGGTTAACAGACACAGTTTATGCGCGAGGAGTTCCCCTCACGCAAGAATTTTTTAACTAGAAAGTAACCCTAACGGCCGCCGTTTCGGGGAATCCTGGGCAATCGCGACGTTTTGACGCGGCAAATGACTCACTTTCCCCCGGATTTCGGCAAGGTCTTGTCGCCGGCCTCAAAGGCCGTCCACTTTTACAGCCCCCCCCTTGCGACAGCCCCCGGGAGATCAGACCTGCCGTCTGAATTATATATTCATTAAGCATGCCACGAAATTACCGCCCCATACCGTTTAAAATCGCGGCTTTGAAGGCAGAGCGGATCGCTTTCGTAATCTAAATTTTAGTCTAGCGGCCTTTATAATGAACGCAGATCAGGGATGATCGCCTCACCCTGTGCCCAAGAACGGCTGACGGTTCACATATCGGAAATGAACAACGTCGAAAACTACACACCGCAGGGCGAAACCTTGCAGACCCGGATCGCCACAGCCGCCCTGCTCACGGCGGTGGTGGTGCTGGTGGCGGCGTGCAGTGTGTTCATTCTCGACCGCATCACCGAGGACAATGCCGTGCAGCTCCGCAGGACCCGGGAGCTGGCCGAGGTTGTCGCCCGTCTGGCGGCGCCGTCCCTGACGCGGGCCGGACCGGATCGGGCTGAAGCCGCCCAGAAGACCCTCGACATCCTGGCCGCCTCGCCGGAAGTCCTGAACGCCCGCATCACCGACCTGTCCGGTCGCCCCCTGGCATCCTATCCCCGCGGTCGCGCGGCCGACGGCGGCAACGGCCATTCCCACGTGACCCTCAACGCCGACATTTCCCTCGGGGGGCGAAAGCTGGGAACCCTGCAGGTGGTGGACGCCTCCCGCGATCTGACAAGTGCGCTGCCCCGCTATCTGGCGGTGACCGGCTCCCTGCTGTTCGGTTCGGCCGGCCTGGCCCTGCTGGTGGGTCGGCGCCTGGCCCGGAACGTGGTGGACCCGATCAGCCGACTTTCGGACCTGATGCGGACCGTGGCGCGATCCCGGCGCCTCGACGCCCGGGCACCGAAGACGACCGAGGACGAGGTCGGAATCCTGACCGATGCGTTCAACACCCTCCTGGATCGGTTGAATGAACATGACGTGGCCCTGCGCCGGACCATGGCGGACCTGATCACCGCCCGGGATGCCGCCGACGACGCCAACCGCCTCAAGTCCGAATTCCTGGCCAATATGAGCCACGAGATCCGCACTCCCCTCAACGGCATCCTCGCCATGGCCCAGGTCATGGCCGCCGATGATCTGCTTCCCGGGCAGCGGGACCGCCTCGCGATCGTCCGGCAGTCGGGCGACTCCTTGCTTGACGTGCTGAACGACATTCTGGACGTGGCCAAGATCGAGGCCGGCCGGCTGACCCTGGACCGCATGCGCTTCAATCCTGACCAGGTTGTCCGCCAGACCGTGGCGGCCTTCACGCCCATGGCCGAGGCCCGGGGCCTCAGCCTCGAGCTGCGCACCGAGGGGGATACGAGCCGGATGCGCCTGGGCGACACCGCGCGGATCCGCCAGATCCTCAACAACCTGATCTCGAACGGCCTGAAGTTCACGATTTCCGGCGGGGTGGAGATCCTGCTGACCGTCGAGGACGAGGCCCTGAGGATCACCGTCGCCGACACCGGCGTCGGCATTCCCCCGGACAAGATGCCGCTGCTGTTCCAGAAGTTCGTGCAGCTGGACGCCTCGCCCACGCGGCGCGTCGGCGGCACGGGACTGGGCCTCGCCATCTGCCACGATCTCTGCGCCATGATGGGCGGGCGGATCTGGGTCGACGAGACCCGCAGCCAGGGCACCGCCTTCCATGTGCTTCTGCCCTTGCCCTACGCCACCCAGGAGGGTCCTGACGCCCTGCCGAACCCGTCGGACCTGACCGCGGAGCTGGGCCCCGAAGCTGCCGGCGGCCTGATCGGGCCGGACCCGGCTGTTTCCGTGCCGGAGGAGATCGAGGTCGACGCCATCGACCAGGATGCGCCGGTCCTGACCATCCTGGCCGCCGAGGACAACGCCACCAACCGCCTCGTGCTCGAGGCCATGATCAGCATCCTGGGATACGACCTCGACATGGTCGAGGATGGTCAGGCGGCGGTGGAGGCCTGGACCCAGCGGGACTACGACCTTGTGCTGATGGACATCCAGATGCCGGTGATGGACGGCATGGCCGCCACCCAGGCCATCCGCGAGGCGGAGGCCGCCAGCGGACGGCGCAGGACACCGATCATCGCCGTATCGGCCAATGCCATGGAACACCAGATCCGCAGCTATCATGACCTGGGCATCGACGCCGTGGTGCCCAAGCCCATCGAACTGGCCCTGCTGCACGAGGCGATCGTGGCGGTACTGGCGGGGGACGGCTCGGGTGCCTCCGGTCAGAGCGGTACGCCTCAGCGGCTGGACGAAAGCGCCGCCTGACGGCGGCCGGGCATTGCCGATACAGTCCGCGATGGCGTAGTCATGTGACTATGTTGGCCCATGCAAAGACCGCTGCGCTGATTTCGGAGCCACTGCATGTCGATCTGTGGTCACTCCGTCTCCCGACATCCTTGACCCCGGACGACGTCGCCCAACTCTCGCCGACGGAACGGGACAGGGCCGGCCGGCTGCATCGCGAGAGCGACCGCTTGGCCTTCATTTCGGCCAGGGCCGCGCTACGTCGCTGCCTGTCTGGTCGCCTCGGCCAGCCACCGGACAAGGTACGGATCGACAGCCGCCGAGGCGTCAAGCCGACGTTTCCCGACCTGCCGCCGACAACAGATCTCAGCTTGAGCCATGCCTCGGGCCGGATGCTGATCGCGATCTGCGACGGTGCCCGGGTCGGCGTGGACATCGAGATGGAGACGTCAGTCGATCTGGATCTGGCCGAGACGGTCTGCTCCCGCCAGGAACTGGCTTCTCTCACCTTGCTGCCTGTTCGGGACCGACGCCGGGCTTTCGCCCGGCTATGGACGCGCAAGGAGGCGATCACCAAAGCCACCGGGGTGGGCTTCGCAGGCGACCCGACGATGATCGAGGTGTCGATCGACGCACGCCCGCGCCTCGTCCGGTGGGACGCGGAAGAGGTGGCGGACTGGGAGATGATCTGCCCACCGATCGGTCCCGCGTGGGCGGCCACCATTGCAGTAGAAGCGCGCGCGCGGCCACTTGTGGTCTGGCAGCATCTTTCGGCTTGGAACCCACCCGCGCCGCTTAGACGCTCCCGCGATCGACACCCGGGAGGCCAGAATTCCGCGGCGGGGCGGGGCCTCAGCGGGCCGTTCGCCAGTACCGCAGCCAGGGTAGCGACCGCGCCTGATCGCATCCGGCCGGTTCCGATACGAAGAGCATCACATCCTCAGCCTGGAACGCACTCAGACCCGCCATGGCCGCGACGCGCTGCCGCACCCTGAGGGCAAGCAGCTGCCACCGGTCTGGCGTGTCGGTTACCCAGTCGAGGTAGGCGAAGAAGTGATGACTGCCGCGCGCCTCCATCATCTTCAGGGCGGGAAGCGCGAGGAAGCTCGGCCGCAGCGTCACGATTAAAAGCGGCCGGGGGCATCCCCTCATCGGGACGGTCAGGATGTCACTATTGAACCGCGCCGCGCCCCAGGGGCGGAGACCCACTGGCGCGCTCAGGCGATCCCCAAGGACGGCCTGAAGCCGCGCCCCGGGCCCCATCGCCGCCGCGTGGCCCCCGAGGTGCGCCGCCTTCCAGCCGATCATGACCAGGATGAGCGCCAACAAGACTGCGCGCTCGAGCCTCATCACGGCCGCCCCGCCCATTTTGAGCCGTTGACACTGATTATCACAACGGATGCCGCAGCTATAAATACATAGATCTGTGATCCGAGTCCATTGTGCCAATACTCGTAATAGCCCAACGATTGCGCCA
>CAIQUG010000086.1 GCA_903874895.1 uncultured Caulobacterales bacterium
ATACGCCATCGCCTTCGCACCACCCGCCTTCGCGAGCGTGATCGTGATCGCCGCCGTCAACGTCGTCTTGCCATGGTCAACGTGACCAATCGTGCCGATGTTGCAATGCGGCTTGTTACGTTCAAACTTTTCCTTGGCCATTTCTCAAGCTCCGGCCCGACGCGGGGCCTCTAGACGGGTTGGGAGTTACGCGTATTTCTTGATGACTTCGTCGGCCACGTGTTGCGGGACCTGTTCGTAGTGGTCGTAGGTCATGGTGAACTGGGCCCGGCCCTGGCTCATGCCACGGAGGTTGTTCACATAACCGAACATGTTGGCGAGCGGCACGAAGGCCGACACCACCTGGGCATTCCCGCGCTGGTCGGTGCCCTGGATCTGGCCGCGCCGGCTGTTCAGGTCGCCGATGACGTCGCCCAGATACTCATCCGGGGTCAGGACCTCGACCTTCATGATCGGCTCGAGCAGCTTCGGAGCACCCCGCTCCCGCAGTTCGCGGAACGCGGCGCGGGCCGCGATTTCGAACGCCAGCACGCTGGAGTCCACGTCGTGATAGGCACCGTCGATCAGGGTGGCCTTGAAGTCGATCAGCGGGAACCCGGCCAGCAGGCCGTTGTCCTTGGACGATTCAATGCCCTTGGTCACGCCGGGGATGAATTCCTTCGGCACGGAGCCGCCGACGACGGAGCTCTCGAACTGGTAGCCGGAGCCGGGTTCGCCGGGCTCGAAGATGATCTTCACGCGGGCGAACTGGCCGGTACCGCCGGTCTGCTTCTTGTGCGTGTAGTCGATCTCGACCTTCTTGCCGAGGCTTTCGCGATAGGCCACCTGCGGCGCGCCGACATTCGCCTCGACCTTGTAGGTCCGGCGCAGGATGTCGACCTTGATGTCCAGGTGCAGTTCGCCCATCCCCTTGAGGATGGTCTGGCCGCTTTCCAGGTCGGTGGACACCGAGAAGGACGGATCCTCGGAGGCCAGCTTCTGCAGGGCAACGCCCAGCTTCTCCTGGTCGGCCTTGGACTTGGGCTCGATGGCGATCTCGATCACCGGGGCCGGGAACTCCATCTTCTCGAGGATGACGGGGCTCTTCAGCGGGTCGCACAGGGTGTCACCGGTGCGGGTGTCCTTCAGGCCGGCCAGGGCGACGATGTCGCCCGCATAGGCTTCCTTGATGTCTTCCCGGTTGTTGGAGTGCATCAGCAGCATGCGGCCGACGCGCTCGCGCTTTTCCCGGGTCGAGTTCAAGAGGCCCATGCCCGTTTCCAGCTTGCCCGAATAGATCCGGCAGAAGGTGAGCGAGCCGACGAACGGGTCGTCCATGATCTTGAAGGCCAGGACCGACAGGGGCTCGTCGTCGGACGCCAGGCGCACGACTTCCTCTTCGGTCTTGTAGTCGATGCCCTTGGTCGGGGGGATGTCCACCGGAGACGGCAGATAGGCCACCACGGCGTCGAGCAGGGGCTGGACGCCCTTGTTCTTGAAGGCCGAGCCGCACAGGATCGGATAGAAGGCCCCGTTCAGCACCGCCTTGCGGAGGCACTTCTGGATCACCTCGAAGGACGGTTCCTCGCCGCTCAGATAGGCTTCCATGGCCTCGTCGTCGAGTTCCACGGAGTTCTCGATCATGTAGTGACGGGCGGCTTCCGCCTTGTCCTTCAGATCCGCCGGGATCTCTTCGTCATGATAGTTGGCGCCGAGACCGTCATTGTCCCAAACCACGGCCTTCATGCGGACCAGGTCGATCAGACCCTTCAGGCTCGCTTCCGAGCCGATCGGGATCTGGATCGGAACGGCCTTCACGCCCAGGCGGTCGCGGATGGACTCGACACACTTGTCGAAGTCGGCACCGATCTTGTCCATCTTGTTGACGAACACGATCCGGGGAACGTTGTAGCGGTCAGCCTGACGCCACACGGTCTCGGTCTGGGGCTCCACGCCCTGGTTGCCATCCAGCACCGCCACCGCGCCGTCGAGGACGCGCAGGGAGCGTTCCACCTCGATGGTGAAGTCCACGTGGCCGGGGGTGTCGATGATGTTCAGGCGCTTGCCGGCCCAGTAGGCCGTCGTGGCGGCGGAGGTGATGGTGATCCCCCGCTCCTGCTCCTGCTCCATCCAGTCCATGGTGGCAGCGCCGTCATGGACTTCGCCGATCTTGTGGCTCTTGCCGGTGTAATAGAGGATCCGCTCCGTCGTCGTCGTCTTGCCGGCGTCGATGTGGGCCATGATGCCGAAGTTGCGGTAGTCTTCGATGGCGTTGCTGCGGGGCATGGGGCTCGCTCTGGATCAGGCTCTGGGGGGAGGCTCTGGGGCCGTATCAGGATCGGTCGGTTCAGTTCGCGGTTCGGGTCGGAAGGTACGGTCTGCTCGCAATTCGCGGGCGGTTTAGCTCAAACCGCCCGCTCAAGGAATAGCTGTCAGACACGTACCGTCTCGAACCGAGGCGTTTACCAGCGGTAATGGGAGAAGGCGCGGTTCGCCTCGGCCATCTTGTGGGTGTCTTCGCGCTTCTTCACAGCCGTACCACGGTTGTTGGAGGCGTCCATCAGTTCGCCGGCCAGCTTCTCGGTCATGGTGTTCTCGCCGCGCTTGCGGGCGGCATTCACCAGCCAGCGGATGGCCAGGGCACGACGGCGGTCCGGACGGACTTCCACGGGCACCTGGTAGGTGGCGCCGCCGACCCGGCGGGAGCGCACCTCGATGGCCGGAGCCACGTTGTCGAGGGCCGAATGGAACACGGTCAGCGGATCCATGTCCCGGCGCTTTTCCGCCAGGATGTCGAAGGCGCCGTAGACGATGTTCTCGGCGACGGCCTTCTTACCTTCGTACATGACGTAGTTCATGAACTTGGTGAGGACGAGATCGCCGAACTTGGGATCGGGGAGGACTTCACGCTTCTCTGCGCGGTGACGACGGGACATTCAGATGATCCTTACTTCGGACGCTTGGCGCCGTAGTGCGAGCGACGCTGCTTGCGGTTCTTCACGCCTTGCGTGTCGAGCACGCCGCGCAGGATGTGGTAGCGGACGCCGGGAAGGTCCTTCACGCGGCCGCCGCGGATGAGCACCACGGAGTGCTCCTGCAGGTTATGGCCTTCGCCGGGGATGTAGCACACGGCTTCGATGCCCGAGGTCAGGCGCACCTTGGCCACCTTGCGAAGCGCCGAGTTCGGCTTCTTCGGGGTGGTGGTGTAGACCCGGGTGCAGACGCCGCGGCGCTGCGGGCTGCCCTTCAGGGCGGGAACCTTGTTGCGCTTCACGCGGGGCGTGCGCGGCTTGCGGATCAGCTGGTTGATTGTAGGCATCGGTTCTGACGACAGTCCTTTGGCGAGAGCGACGCTGTGCCTTTCGGCCGGGCGCGCCGCGGATCCTTCTTTTGAACGCCGCTCAGGTCACCCTGGAGACGCACGGGTCGGTATCGGCTGCGAGGTCATTGACCGCCACGCTTGAAACAACGAAACCGGCCGGGACGCGCGCTATGGGCGTTCCGGCGGGCACAGCCCTCAAGCACGGATGTCGAATGCAGAGCCCCGGATGACCGGCACACTGTCTCGAAACAGAGGCGCGTAGTTATGCGCAAATGAGCCCGCGGTCAAGCGCGGCGATCTCCCGGCAGGCCCTGCGGCGACCATGACCGAATTTGCCCGGCCCAGCCCCTCGCCTTTTTCCCTCTGACACGCCACCTTGCGGTCACGGATCGCTGAAAGCGTATCCCTTGCGATGACCTGCGGCAATCAACGGACGACACCCTATGGCGCGAAGGCAATGGAGCGATCGCGGCACGGCGGTGGCCACAGCCACATCGCTGCACCTTGCCGTGGTCCTGCTGATCGGTTTCGCCTCCCCCCACCTGGTCATCCCGCCCCGTCCGGAAACGGAGACGGAGCCCGAAACCCTTGTCCAGGTGCAGCTCACCCCGGAGATCTACCGACCTCCGGTGAAGACCCGCCCGCTGAAGGCTCACCGGCCAACTCCGGTCCCGACTCCGACTCCGGCTCCGACCCCGGCACCGACCCCGGCACCGACCCCTGCCGTGAGGGCTGCCGTGGCCCCCGTGCCTGTACAGGCACCCGTCCGCGACACGCCTCGGCCCCAGCCCGCGGAGGTCGCGAAGCCGGCACCTGTCGCCTCCCCGGCCCCTCCGGCACCGCAGCCGGCGCGTCTGGAGCCGCCCCGGATTCTCCCGGCCGAGCCTGCGCCCTCGCCCGTACGGGACGCGCAGAAGGACCGGGAGAAGGAGAAGGACAAGGACCGGGAGACGGCACGGGAGATCAAGCAGGCTGAAACGCCGAAACCGGCACCGCTGCCGCCGGTACCCCCTGCAGCCTCCCCCCCGGCGGCGACGGCCGCAGCACGACCGGCAGTGGCCCCGAGCTTCCGGCTGCCGCCGGGCTATGGCCGTCAGCCGGACGAGGCCGCTGGCGGTGGTCTGCGGGGCGTGCTGCGGGCCACGGTGGGCTGCGCCCACGAGGACTATGTCCACCTGACCCCCGCCGAACGGGAGCGTTGCCTGGGTGCCTTCGCCCGGGATGCGGGGCGGGGCCTGGCCGTGGACGCCGTCCCGGCGGACAAACGCGCCGCCTATGACGTGGAGGCCGCCGCCAATGCCCGCCGCCGGGCCCAGCGGGAAGGCCCTCTGGCCACGCCGGTGATTCCCTGTGACGGACCCGGCTCCAACCTCGGAGGCGGCTGCCTGCCGCCGGAGGCCCATACCGGGTCTCAGCCGAAATAGTCCGCCCCATGAAAAACGGCCCGGAGGTTTCCCCCCGGGCCGCGCTTCGGATCGCAGGATGACCGTCGCCTATTCGGCGGGGGCGGTCTGCTCGGCCAGTTCGATCTCCGCGGCGAGGTCCGCCGGGAAGCTCTCGATGGCCTGTTCGCGGGCCTGGGCCAGCATCGCGTCGCGCTTGGCAGCGACCTTCTGCATGGACCGCAGCTGCGCCCCCGTGCCCGCCGGGATCAGACGTCCGACGATCACGTTCTCCTTCAGGCCCTCGAGGGTGTCGAACTTTCCGTGGACCGAGGCGTCGGTGAGGACGCGGGTGGTCTCCTGGAACGACGCCGCCGAGATGAAGGACCGGGTCTGCAGGCTGGCCTTGGTGATCCCGAGGAGGACCGGCTGGAAGATGCCGGGACGTCCGCCCCGGGCCTCGGCCTTGCGATTCTCGAGCTCGGCGTCAGGCTTGTCCATATGGTCGCCACGGATCAGTCCCGTGTCGCCCGGCTCGATCACTTCCACCTTCTGCAGCATCTGCCGGACAATCACCTCGATGTGCTTGTCGTTGATCGGCACGCCCTGCAGGCGATAGACCTCCTGGATCTCGTTGACCAGGTATTCGGCCAGGGCCTCGATGCCCTGGACCCGCAGGATGTCGTGCGGATCCGGGTTGCCGTCGATGATGTATTCGCCCTTGGTGATGAAGTCGCCGTCGTGGACCGCGATGTGCTTGCCCTTGGGGATCAGGAACTCCACCGCCTCGCCATCATCCTCCGGCGTGATCTTGATGCGGCGCTTGTTCTTGTAGTCCTTGCCGAACTCCACGCGACCGGACATTTCCGCGATGATCGCGCAGTCCTTCGGCCGACGGGCCTCGAACAGCTCGGCCACGCGGGGCAGACCGCCGGTGATGTCCCGGGTCTTGGCACCTTCGGTGGGCAGACGGGCCAGCACGTCGCCGGGCTTCACCTCGTCCCCGTCACCGACGGAAAGAATGGCCCCCACCGGCAGCAGGTAGCGGGCGTCGCCGCCATTGGCGAGCTTGCGGTAGGCCCCGTCCATGGTCACGGCCGTGGCCGGACGCAGGTCGGAACCCCGCGGGCTGGCGCGCCAGTCCGCGACGATGCGGTTGGCAATGCCGGTGGCCTCGTCCACTTCCTCGCGGGCCGAAAGACCGTCGATCAGGTCCTCGAGACGGACCTTGCCGCCCACTTCGGTGATGATCGGGGTGGTGTACGGGTCCCATTCGGCGAGGCGCGCGCCGCGCTTCACGGGCGCCCCGTCCTTGACCTTGATCCGCGAACCGTAGGGCAGCTTGTAGGACTCCCGGTCCTTGCCATCCACCTGCACGATGATCTGCATGTTCCGGGTCATGGCGATCAGGTCGCCGTCCTCGAGGGTCACCGTCGAGGTCGTGGCGAACTTCACCACGCCGTCATTGCTGGACTCGAAGAAGGACTGTTCCGCCACCTGGGCGGTCCCGCCGATGTGGAAGGTCCGCATGGTGAGCTGGGTGCCCGGCTCGCCGATGGACTGGGCAGCGATGACGCCGACCGCCTCGCCGATGTTGACCCGGGTTCCCCGGGCCAGATCCCGCCCGTAGCAGGCGCCGCAGATTCCGATCGGGGCTTCGCAGACCAGCACGGAGCGGATCTTCACCGCCGACACGCCCGCCTTCTCGACGATTTCCACCATGGGTTCGTCCAGATAGGTGTCCGCCGGCACGATGACCTCGCCGGAGATCGGGTGCTTGATGTCCTCCGCCGCGGTACGGCCGAGGATCCGGGCGCCCAGGGTGACGAGGACGTCGCCGCCCTCGACCACGGCACGGAGCGTGATGCCCCGGGTCGTGCCGCAGTCCTCTTCGGTGACGATGCAGTCCTGCGCCACGTCCACCAGACGACGGGTCAGATATCCCGAGTTGGCGGTCTTCAGAGCGGTGTCGGCCAGACCCTTCCGGGCGCCGTGGGTCGAGTTGAAGTACTCGAGCACGGTCAGGCCTTCCTTGAAGTTCGAGATGATCGGCGTCTCGATGATCTCGCCGGACGGCTTGGCCATCAGGCCGCGCATCCCGCCGAGCTGCTTCATCTGCGCCTGGGATCCCCGGGCGCCGGAGTGGGCCATCATGTAGATGGAGTTGATCTCCTTCTCGCGGCCGTCCGGATCCTTCTTCTTGGTGGAGATCTCGAGCATCATCTCGTCGGCGACCCGGTCCGTGGCCTTGGCCCAGGCGTCGACCACCTTGTTGTACTTCTCACCCTTGGTGATCAGACCGTCGGCGTACTGCTGCTCGTACTCCTCGGCGAGGGTCCGGGTCTCGTCGACGATGGCGACCTTGCGCTCCGGAATGATGATGTCGTCCTTGCCGAAGGAGATGCCCGCCTTGGCCGCCTCGCGGAAGCCCAGGCCCATGATCTGGTCGGCGAAGATCACCGTCGCCTTCTGACCGCAGTGGCGATAGACGATGTCGATGAGGTTGCCGATTTCCTTCTTGGTCAGCGGCTTCTCCACCAGACGGTGGCCGATCATCGGATTGTGCGGCAGGAGCGCTGCGATCTTCATGCGGCCCGGCGTGGTGTCGATCACCTTCGGGATCACATTGCCGTCCGCGTCACTCTCGGCGAATCGGGCCTTGATCTTGGAGTGCAGGGTCACGACACCGGCGTCCAGCGCCGCGTCGATCTCGCCCAGGTTCGCCAGCAGCTTGCCTTCGCCCGGCTCTCCGTCCTTGGCCAGGGACAGGTAGTAGAGGCCGAGCACGATGTCCTGCGAGGGCACGATGATCGGCTTGCCGTTGGCGGGGGAGAGGATGTTGTTGGTCGACATCATCAGCACGCGGGCTTCCAGCTGGGCCTCGAGGCTCAGGGGCACGTGGACGGCCATCTGGTCACCGTCGAAGTCGGCGTTGAACGCCGCGCAGACCAGCGGGTGCAGCTGGATGGCCTTGCCCTCGATCAGCTTGGGCTCGAACGCCTGGATGCCCAGACGGTGCAGCGTCGGCGCGCGGTTCAGCAGCACCGGATGCTCGCGGATCACTTCCTCCAGCACGTCCCAGACCTGTGGCTGCTCGCGCTCCACCATGCGCTTGGACTGCTTGACGGTCCCCGACAGGCCCTTGGCGTCCAGGCGCGCATAGATGAACGGCTTGAACAGCTCCAGCGCCATCTTCTTCGGCAGGCCGCACTCGTGAAGTTTCAGCTCGGGACCGACGACGATCACCGAACGGCCGGAATAATCGACGCGCTTGCCGAGCAGGTTCTGGCGGAAACGCCCCTGCTTGCCCTTCAGCATGTCGGCCAGCGACTTCAGCGGGCGCTTGTTGGCACCGGTGATGACCCGGCCGCGACGGCCGTTGTCGAACAGGGCGTCCACGGCTTCCTGGAGCATCCGCTTCTCGTTGCGGATGATGATGTCGGGCGCGCGCAGCTCGATCAGGCGCTTGAGGCGGTTGTTCCGGTTGATGACCCGGCGGTACAGGTCGTTCAGGTCGGAGGTGGCGAAGCGACCGCCGTCAAGAGGCACCAACGGGCGCAGCTCCGGCGGGATGACCGGAACCACGGTCATGATCATCCATTCCGGGCGGTTGCCGGACTCGATGAAGGCCTCGATGATCTTCAGGCGCTTGGACGCCTTCTTCTGCTTCATCTCCGACGGATTGTCGGCCAGCTCGCCGCGCAGGCGGTCGGCCTCCTGGTGGAGGTCGATGGCCATCAGCAGGTTGCGGACCGCCTCGGCACCGATCTCGGCGGTGAAGCTGTCGTCGCCGAACTCGTCCTGATAGCGGACGAAGTCATCCTCGGTCAGCAACTGGTGCTGCTTCAGAGGGGTGAGGCCGGGCTCGGTGACGATGTACTGTTCGAAGTACAGCACCCGCTCGATGTCCTTCAGCGGCATGTCGAGCATCATGGCGATGCGCGACGGCAGGGACTTCAGGAACCAGATGTGGGCAACGGGCGAGGCCAGCTCGATATGGCCCATCCGCTCCCGCCGGACGCGGGCCAGCGTGACTTCGACGCCGCACTTTTCGCAGATGATGCCCTTGTACTTCATGCGCTTGTACTTGCCGCACAGGCACTCGTAGTCCTTCGTCGGACCGAAGATGCGGGCACAGAACAGGCCGTCGCGCTCCGGCTTGAAGGTCCGGTAGTTGATCGTCTCGGGCTTCTTGATCTCCCCGAAGGACCAGCTGCGGATCTTCTCCGGGCTGGAGAGGGAGATGCGGATCTGGTCGAAGGTCGGCAGGGCCTGGACCGGATTGAAGATATTCAGGACTTCCTGGTTCATCGGAGTTCCTCATCGGGGGCCGTGGCCCGCCTTGGATGTTTTGGGCGCCGCGCGCCCGCCGGGTCATCGTGACCTTCAGCGGACGCGCGGCGTTGGCTGCGCAGTCTGGAGGGGCTTAGCGGATCAGGAGTTGGTCTCCAGCTCCACGTTCAGGCCCAGCGACCGCATTTCCTTGACGAGCACGTTGAAGCTCTCCGGGATGCCGGCCTCGAAGCTGTCGTCGCCGCGGACGATGGCCTCGTAGACCTTGGTCCGGCCGGCCACGTCGTCAGACTTGACCGTGAGCATCTCCTGCAGGGTGTAGGCCGCGCCGTAGGCTTCCAGGGCCCACACTTCCATTTCCCCGAAGCGCTGACCGCCGAACTGGGCCTTGCCCCCCAGCGGCTGCTGGGTGACGAGGGAGTACGGACCGATCGAGCGGGCGTGGATCTTGTCATCCACCAGGTGGTGCAGCTTCAGCATGTAGATGTAGCCCACCGTGACCGGACGCTTGAACTGGTTCCCGGTCTGGCCGTCATAGAGGATGCTCTGGCCCGACCGGTCGAGACCGGCAGAGGCCAGCATGTCCTCGATGTCGCCGATGCGGGCACCGTCGAACACCGGCGTGGCGATGGGGACGCCCTTGCCGAGGTTGCGGGCCAGCTCCAGCAGTTCATCGTCGGTGTCCGGGAGCTCTTCGTCGGGGCCGTAGATGTCCCGCAGACGCTCGACCAGCGCATCGCGCCGACCCCCCGCCTGCCAGTCTTCCATCAGCCGCGAGATCTGGCGACCGAGACCGGCGCAGGCCCAGCCCAGATGGGTCTCGAAGATCTGACCCACGTTCATGCGCGACGGCACGCCCAGCGGGTTCAGCACGATGTCCACATGGGTGCCGTCGGCGAGGAACGGCATGTCCTCCACGGGCAGGATCTTGGAGATGACCCCCTCGTTCCCGTGACGGCCGGCCATCTTGTCGCCCGGCTGCAGCTTGCGCTTCACCGCCACGAACACCTTGACCATCTTCATCACGCCCGGCGGCAGTTCGTCCCCGCGCTGCAGCTTGTCGACCTTGTCCTCGAAGCGACGGTCCAGACGCTTCCGCGCCTCGTCGAACTGACGCTTCATGGCCTCGAGCTCGCCCATGGTCTTCTCGTCGTCCAGGGCGATCTGCCACCACAGGCCGGCCGGGATCTCGTTCAGCTTGTCGAGGGTGACTTCGCCGCGACCAAGGCCCTTGGGACCCGAGACGGCGGTCTTGCCCACCAGCAGTTCGCGCAGGCGGCCCTGGATGTTGCGGTTCAGAATGGCGAACTCGTCGTCGCGGTCCTTGCCCAGACGTTCGATTTCCGAACGCTCGATCGCCAGGGCGCGTTCGTCCTTGTCCACGCCATGCCGGTTGAACACGCGGACTTCCACGACGGTTCCGGCGACGCCCGGGGGCAGACGCAGGGACGTGTCACGGACATCGGAGGCCTTTTCACCGAAGATCGCGCGGAGGAGCTTCTCTTCCGGCGTCATCGGGCTTTCGCCCTTCGGCGTCACCTTGCCGACCAGGATGTCCCCCGGCATGACCTCGGCGCCGATGGCGACGATACCCGCCTCGTCGAGGTTGCGCAGGGCTTCCTCGCCGACGTTCGGGATATCCCGGGTGATTTCCTCGGGGCCGAGCTTGGTGTCCCGGGCCATGACCTCGAACTCCTCGATATGGATCGAGGTGAAGACGTCATCGGACACGATCCGCTCGGAGATGAGGATGGAGTCCTCGAAGTTGTAGCCGTTCCAGGGCATGAACGCGACGAGCACGTTGCGACCGAGGGCCAGTTCGCCAAGCTCCGTGGACGGGCCGTCGGCGATGATGTCGCCGGCCTTGATCCGGTCACCCACCCGCACCAGCGGACGCTGGTTGATGCAGGTGTTCTGGTTGGAGCGCTGGAACTTGGACAGGCGGTAGATGTCGACGCCCGGCTTGGTGGGGTCGGTCTCTTCCGTCGCGCGGAGCACGATCCGGGTGCCGTCGATCTGCTCGACCTGGCCGGAGCGGCGGGCCACCACGGTGGCGCCGGAGTCCCGGGCCACGATCCCTTCCATGCCGGTGCCCACCAGCGGCGCATCGGAGCGCACCAGCGGCACGGCCTGACGCTGCATGTTGGAGCCCATCAGCGCGCGGTTGGCGTCATCGTTCTCGAGGAACGGGATCAGCGCCGCGGCGACGGAGACCACCTGCTTGGGCGACACATCCATGTAGGTGACCTGGTCACGGCCGGACAGCATGACATCGCCGTTGATCCGGCACGGCACGAGGTCTTCCAGGATCTCGCCGGTGGAGGACAGCTTCACGTTCGCCTGGGCAATCGTGTGCTTGCTCTCCTCCATGGCCGACATGTAGGTCACCTCGGCCTGGGCCTTGCCATTGGTCACCTTGCGGTACGGGCTTTCGATGAAGCCGTACTTGTTGACCACGGCGTGGGTCGCCAGGGAGTTGATCAGGCCGATGTTCGGACCTTCCGGCGTTTCGATCGGGCAGATCCGGCCGTAGTGGGTCGGGTGCACGTCGCGGACTTCGAAGCCCGCACGCTCCCGGGTCAGGCCCCCGGGGCCAAGGGCCGACAGGCGGCGCTTATGGGTGATTTCCGACAGCGGGTTGGTCTGGTCCATGAACTGGCTGAGCTGCGAGGAGCCGAAGAACTCCCGCACCGCCGCCGCCGCCGGCTTGGCGTTGATCAGGTCATGCGGCATGACCGTGTCGATGTCGACGCTGGACATGCGCTCCTTGATCGCCCGCTCCATGCGCAGCAGGCCGACGCGGTACTGGTTCTCCAGCAGTTCGCCCACCGAACGGACCCGGCGGTTGCCCAGGTTGTCGATGTCGTCGATCTCGCCGCGGCCGTCGCGCAGGCCGACCAGCACCTTCAGCACTTCCAGCACGTCTTCCTTGCGCAGGACGCGGACGTCGTCCGGACAGTCCAGCTCGAGGCGCATGTTCATCTTGACCCGACCGACGGCGGACAGGTCGTAGCGCTCCTGGTCGAAGAACAGGCCACGGAACATGGCTTCCGCCGCTTCCGAGGTCGGCGGCTCGCCCGGACGCATGACGCGATAGATGTCGAACAGGGCGTCCTCGCGGACCTGGTTCTTGTCGATGCGCAGCGTATTGCGGACATAGGCCCCGACCGTCACGTGGTCGATGTCGAGAACCTCGATGGTGGAGAAGCCCAGTTCGCCCAGGGCAGCGATCTGCGTCACGTCCAGCTCGTCGCCGGCTTCCGCATAGATCTCGCCGGTCTCGTAGTTGACCATGTCCTTGGCGATGAAGCGGCTGACGAGGCTTTCCGGCGGCAGCAGCAGGGACTTCACGCCGTTGTCGGCGAACTTCTTGGCGTTCCGGGCGCTGATCTTCTGGCCGGCGGGGGCCAGTTCCTCGCCGGTGTCGCCGTCCACGAGGGCATATTCGGGCTTCACACCGCGCCAGCGCTCGGGACGGTAGGGGGTCGCCCAGCCGCCTTCGCGCTTCTCGAAGGGAATGGTCTCGTAGAAGGTGCCGAGGATCTCCTCGGCATCCATGCCCAGCGCATACATGAAGCTGGTCGCCGGCAGCTTGCGGCGGCGGTCGATCCGCACATAGACGATGTCCTTGGCGTCGAACTCGAAGTCGAGCCACGAGCCGCGGTACGGGATCACCCGGGCGGCGAACAGCAGCTTGCCGGACGCGTGGGTCTTGCCCTTGTCGTGGTCGAAGAACACGCCGGGCGACCGGTGCATCTGCGAGACGATCACGCGCTCGGTGCCGTTGACGATGAAGGTACCCTTGTCCGTCATGAGCGGGATATCGCCCATGTAGACGTCCTGCTCCTTGATGTCCTTCACCGAGCGGGCGCCGGTTTCCTCATCGTTTTCAAACACGATCAGGCGCAGCTTCACCTTCAGCGGGGCCGCGAAGGTCATGTCCCGCTGGATGCACTCCTCCACGTCGTACTTGGGGTCCTCGAACTCGTAGGATACGTACTCCAGGACCGCACGCTCGTTGAAGTCCTTGATCGGGAACACCGACTTGAAGACCGCCTCGAGCCCGTCACCGTTGCGTTCCGCCGGGCGGACGTCGCGCTGCAGGAACTGCTCGTAGGAAGACCGCTGAACCTCGATCAGGTTCGGCATGGTCACGGCCTCGGGAATGCGGCCGAACGACTTGCGGATCCGCTTCTTGCCGGTGAAGGTGTGCGCCATTTATGTGTCCCTGAGCGCGCAGGCCGAAGAGACCTTGCGCGAAGTTTGTCCACGCATCCGCCCTTGTGCGCCGTGGCGGCGCCGGATGCTGGGCTTGCCCCGCCGCATTTGGCGGAGCGCTCCCTCGTCTGACCTAAGGGCCTAGGGCCAGACCTCGGAGCACAAAACGCAAAAAGCCGTCAGTTCGCCCGTGGGCGCTGATTCGGTTTTTGTGCGAGAGAAGCCAGATAGGGGATTTGTTCCCGCTTGGAAAGGGGAAATGTGCCGAATATCTCCCCCCTGCCCGGCTCGCGTCGAAACCCCGACGCAAAACGGGCCCGGAGAGTGTCTCCGGGCCCGCTCGCAAAGGCAGTGCTGGCAGATCGAAATTACTTGATTTCGACCTTGGCGCCGGCGTCTTCCAGCTTCTTCTTGACGTCTTCGGCGATCTGCTTCGAGACGTTTTCGACGACGTTCTGCGGAGCGCCTTCGACGAGGTCCTTGGCTTCCTTCAGGCCCAGGTCAGAACGGACGCCGCGGACTTCCTTGATCACGTTGATCTTCTTGTCCCCACCGGAGACGAGAACAACGGTGAACTCGGTCTGCTCTTCAGCAGCTTCGGCCGGAGCGGCACCGGCACCGGCCGGGGCGGCCATCATGGCGACGGGAGCGGCGGCGGAGACGCCCCACTTTTCTTCGAGCAGCTTGGACAGTTCAGCGGCTTCGAGGACGGTCAGGGCGGAAAGGTCTTCAACGATCTTGGAGAGGTCGGCGGCCATGTGCGGCGGTCCTTCAGTTGGGGTTCAGAGTTTGGGATGTCTTGGAAATGCGGAAACGACTTAGGCGGCGTCCTTGGCGGCATAGGCCGAGAAGACGCGCGCCAGCTGGCCGGCGGGAGCCTGCAGCACGCCCGCGACCTTGGTCGCCGGCGCATTGAGAAGCCCGAGCAGCGTGGCCCGGATCTCGTCCAGGGTCGGCAGGGTGGCGAGAGCCCCCACGCCCTTCTGGTCGAGCACCGCGGTCCCCATGAGCGCACCGACGATGGCGAACTTGTCGTTCCCCTTCGCGTATTCGGTCACGATCTTGGCGGCCGAAGCCGGATCCGGCGCATAGGCGATGCCGACCGGACCGGCGAACAGGGCTTCGCCCTTTTCCCCGACGGATCCGTTCAACGCCTTGATGGCCAGGGTGTTCTTCACGATCTGATAGGTCGCGCCTTCCTTGCGGAGGCGGCCCCGGAGATCAGTCATTTCCGCAACGGTCAGACCCAGGTTGTGGGTCACGACCACGGCGCCGGCGCCTTCGAATACGCCCTTGAGCGCTTCGATCGCTTCGGCCTTTTGTGCGCGGTCCATTGCGGTCTCCGTAACAATAACGACGGCCGGACCATCCGGCAGCCGACAGAAACGGGACACAGGCGGGCAAGGGGCCCGATGCGTCCCGGTCGATCGACCTGTACCGTGAGGAGGTTCAGCCGCCGCCCACCCCGCCCCGGCCGCTGACGCGGACCCGGATGCCGGACTGGACGCTTGAACGGCGTCGACGTCCCCGTCTCCCCGCGGTGGAGTTTTGAGGGCCAGGAGCCCCCGCGGTTCTCGGACAGGATGACGGCCCGGGCGAACCCGTTCCGTCGAAGGCGCGGTGTATAGGCGAAGCGACAGGGTCTGGCAAGGGGTCGTCGCGGACCGGCGGATCACCCGCCCTGACGTTCACCGGCAACCTGGCCATGAGAAAGGCCCGGCGCATGGCTGCACCGGGCCCCTGTCATGGTCTTGGCTCAGCCGAGGATCAGGCGCTGATCGAGGTGGTGTCGACCTTCACGCCCGGGCCCATGGTGGACGAGAGCGAGATGCGCTTGATGTAGGTGCCCTTGGCACCCGACGGCTTGGAGCGGTTCAGGGCTTCGATCAGCGCCTTCACGTTGGAGGTCAGCGCCTCTTCGGTGAAGGAGATCTTGCCGATGCCCGCATGCACGATGCCGGACTTCTCGACCCGGAACTCGATGGCGCCGCCCTTGGCGTCCTTGACGGCCTGGCCGACGTTCGGGGTCACGGTGCCGACCTTCGGGTTCGGCATCAGGCCGCGGGGGCCCAGCACCTTACCGAGACGCCCCACCAGCGCCATCATGTCGGGCGTGGCGATCACGCGATCGAAGTCCATGAAGCCGCCCTGGACGCGCTCGACCAGGTCTTCGGCACCGACGACATCGGCCCCGGCAGCCAGGGCTTCATCCGCCTTGCCGGCCCGGGCGAACACCGCGACGCGGACATCCTTGCCGGTACCCGCGGGCAGGTTGCAGACGCCACGGACCTGCTGGTCGGCGTGACGGGGGTCGACGCCCAGGTTCACGGCGATTTCGACGCTTTCGTCGAACTTGGCCTTGGCATTGGCCTTCACGGTCTTCACCGCCTCATCGAGGCCGTGGAGCTTCACCGGGTCCACGGACCAGGCCTTGATACGCTTTGCAATCTTCGTCATGGCGCTTACTCCACCACCTGCAGGCCCATCGACTTCGCGGAACCCATGATGATCCGGGTCGCGGCTTCGATGTCGTTGGCGTTGAGGTCCTTCATCTTGGACTTGGCGATTTCGGCACACTGGGCCTTGGTGATCTTGCCGACCACTTCGCGCCCGGTCTTGGCCGCACCCGACTTGAGCCCGATGGCTTCCTTGATGAAGAAGGTCGCCGGGGGGGTCTTGGTGATGAAGGTGAAGGACTTGTCCTGGTACACCGTGATCACCGTCGGCAGCGGGGTGCCCTTGGGCATTTCCGCGGTCCGGGCGTTGAACTCCTTGCAGAAGCCCATGATGTTCACGCCGCGCTGACCGAGAGCCGGCCCGATCGGCGGGGATGGCGTCGCGGAGCCGGCTTTCACCTGCAGCTTCACGTAGCCAAGAATTTTTTTAGCCATCTTTCTCCTCCAACGGGGGTGAGACCATCCCTCCCCCTCGAGCGAAACCGCTCAGTTGAGCCGTGGTGCGGGGTTGCGGTGGCTTCCCCCTCCCACGGATTTCAGCCGGATCGATCCGGCAGCCCTCAGGCCGCCTTCTCCACCTGGCTGTATTCGAGATCCACGGGCGTTGCGCGCCCGAAGATCGAGACACTCACGCGCAGACGCGCGCGATCCTCGTCGACGCTTTCCACAACGCCGTCGAAGCTGGCGAAGGGACCGTCGGTGACCTTGACCTTCTCGCCGATGTCGAAGCGGATGGTCGGCTTCGGCCGTTCCACACCCTCCTCGATGGCGCCGATGATGCGCATGACTTCCTTTTCCGAGACCGGCATCGGCTTGGAGCCGGAGCCGAGGAAGCCCGTCACCTTCGGGGTGTTCTTGACCAGATGGAACGCCTCGTCCGTCAGGTTCATCTTCACCAGCACATAGCCGGGGAAGAACTTGCGTTCGGCATTGATCTTCCGGCCGCGGCGGATTTCCACCACGTCCTCGGTGGGAACCAGGATCTCGGAGAAGCAGTCGTCCAGACCCTGGGTCGCCGCCTGTTCGCGGATGGAGTCGGCCACCTTCTTCTCGAAGTTCGAGTAGGCGTGGACGATGTACCACTTGTGATTCGGATTGGATGGGGTTTCAGCGTTCATGGGGACCCTCAGCCCGCGAGCCCGAGAAGGCGCGACACATAGGTGATCAGCACATCGACCTGCGGCAGCAGCTGGACCAGCGCACGCAGAACGATGTCGACGACAAAGAAGAACAGAGAGGTGACGGCCACCATGATGAACACCATGGTCGACGTGATCCACGTCTCCTTCCAGCTGGTCCAGGTGATCTTGCGGCCTTCGGCGCGCACTTCCCGGGCGAACTGGGTGGGGTTGAACGGGGTCTTCGGCGGGGCGGGCGCAGCGGCGCGCGACGCCGCGCCCGCGGCACCGGGCTTCGCGGGAGGCGTGGGTCGGGCGGCCCCTTTGGGCCGGCGGGCGGCGGGTGCATTGGCACCCTGATCCTTAGCCATCAGTGGCTCGCTTCAGTCCTAAAAGATGCCCGGGCCGGGGGTCGGCCCAGGAAGATGGTCCTGGCAGGAGTGGAGGGACTCGAACCCCCGGCCCTCGGTTTTGGAGACCGATGCTCTACCAGCTGAGCTACACTCCTAGACGCCCGAAGCCGCCGGAAAGGCCGCTCCGAACATAGACAATAACCTGCCCGGACAAACACCCCGTGCGCCGGGCAGTGAAAACCGCCGACGCACTAGCGCTTACCGGAGCCGCGTCGTGTAACAGCGCCGCGCGCCGGGCGCAAGACAGGCGCGCCATCTCCCGTGGAGTTGATCGCGCCCGGCACCTGTTCAATCGACCTTCGTGTAGCGGACGAAGCCCGACCGCATTGCCACCTTGTCATAGAGCCGCATCGCGGTGGCGTTGGTCTCATGGGTCAGCCAGTAGATCCCGGCGACTCCTGCCTCGCCTGCGGCGGCGAACACGCCCTCGATCAGGGCCCGGCCGACGCCCGCGCCGCGGACGTCCGGATCGGTGAAGAGGTCGTTCAGATAGCAGTTCGGCTCGAGGCGGGTCGTGGTGCGGTGAAACAGGTAATGGGCGAGGCCGACCAGCCGGCCGTCCTGTTCCGCCACCAGGGCATGGACCGGCTCGTAGGCGTCGAAGAACCGCGCCCAGGTCTGCGCCGTCACAGCTTCCGGCAGCGCCGTCGGGCCGGATCGGCCGTAGAAGGCGTTGTAGCCATCCCACAGGGGACGCCAGGACGGATGATCGTCGGGCCGGACAGGCCGAATGATCAGGGTCCCGCTCACGGGGCCGGCCTTACGGGCAGAGGCACATTGCACAGATCAATATGACCGGCGGGGTGGACGAACCAGGGGTTGCGCCGGTTCCGACGGCTCTCCAGCAGCTTCTGGAAGCTCGGGCTGTCCGTCCGCAGGGCCTGCAGCCGGACCCGTTCCGCAAGCGGCATGTCCTCCGCCATCCAGACCTTGCGCAGGGGCGTCATCTCCGGCGGCGTGCGGTAGAATCCCAGATCACCGGTGCCGAAGGGCATGGCCAGCAACAGGTCCATCCCCTGGATCACCCGGCCCACGACGGTGATGTTGCGGTCGAGCTGCCGGGGCGCGTGCCCGGTGACGGCATAGAGCTCCGTTCCGTCCCCGCTGTCCGGGCTGTTGTCCCGTCCGACGCCCACCATCCCGTAGCAATGTGCCAGCCAGCTGCGCCCGTCGGCCCAGTCCCGCGCCGCTGGAAAGCCGCCGGAGAACCCGACCTCGGGCGCATAGCTGTCCCGGTCCGCCAGCGAATCGAGGGGCAGGGTTCCGGGGGCGTCGAACTCGGCCTTCAACGGCGGCGGTGCCGGGGTCGGACGATGGTCTTCCGGCAGACCCCACTGCACCACATAGTTGGGCTGGGAGCGCAGGATCACCGCCTTGTCGAAATACCCAGACCGCACCAGCTGTCGGATGCGGGCCACATGGACCGGGGCGAAGTCCGGGGCCAGTTCGATGACCACGCGCCCCTTGGGCAGGTCGATCACCATCAGCCGGTCCGGCGCCAGGGTGCGCCACTCGGACGGCGGGGCCGCGGCGATGATGTCGGCAGCGCTGGCTACCGGCTGCGGTGGCGCCGCCCGGGTCGGAGAGACCGCCAGGAGTGCTGCGGCCAGGGCCAGTGCGCCACGCCGTCGAAGGTCTGCAGTCATGTTCACCTCCAGAAGTTCGAGCTTCGCCGGTGGGGCAATCGTCCCGACACGGATCAGATCCCGGCGGCCTGTTCCACCGCAAGGGCCAGATCCAGCGCCCGGGCCCCGTCTGTCCCGGTGGCGACCGGAGTCCCCTGCCCTCTGACAGCCGACAGGAAGCGTGCGACGCTGACCCCCAGCGGATCGCGACCCTCGGTCGTGGCCGCGAAATCGGGATCGAGGGTCAGGCCGGAGCCGTTGACGAAGGACGGGGCGAGAAAGTCGATATCCACGGACCCACCCGGAAAATCCACGTGCATCACCCGTCGGCGGGCTTCTTCGATTCGGGAGGCCTCGAAGACCGCCGTCCATCCGCTGCTGAAGGTGACCTCTGCCCGGACCTTGTCGAACACGCCCTCCGCTTCCACGGCGACGGGTTCGTCCCCGCTCATGGCCAGAGCCAGGTCGAGATCGTGGATCATCAGGTCAAGGACACAGGAGATGTCGCGGTTGCGGGTGTTGGGGGTTCCGTGGCGGATCGACTCCAGCGCGATCGGACGCACGCCCTGTCCCAGAAGACCCATGGCTGCGAACGTGACCCGCTCCTGGTGCCCGCAGGCGACGGTCACCCCGGCCTTGGCCGCGGCTGTCAGCAGGCGGTCCGCCTCCTCCAGGGTGTAGGTCAGCGGTTTCTCCACATAGACCGACGCCCCCGCCGCCACGGCCGCGTGGGCGATCTCGTAGTGGGTCGCGCCGGGGGTGGCCACGGTGACCACATCCAGTCCGGCAAGGAAGTCTCGCAGGTCGGTGAAGGCCTCGGCCCCCAGCTCCGCCGCGAGGGCCGCACCCCGCTCGGCATCCGGATCGAACACGGCCACCAGCCGGACGCCGTCGAGACTGGCATATTTGCGGGCATGGAAGCCGCCGAACACGCCGGCACCGGCGACACCGGCCCGCAGTTCCTGGCCGGCCACAAATTCCCTCATCTGACCCTCGCTGTGGTGTGGCCCGCATCCTGCTTCGCCGGGCCTGCAGCGTTAGTGTCGCTCCCCGGCGATCCGCGCAAGGGGGCAAGGCCCCCGCCAGCCACATTGCCGCCCGCTTGCCGGAGACATAAGGTGCCCGGCGTCCGGACAACGGACCCACCACATTCGGGAGAGATCGCCATATGACCCAGTCACGGGAAATCCGCCTCAAGTCGCGTCCGGTCGGCATGCCACAGGCATCCGATTTCGAGCTGGCCACGGTGGAGGTGGCTGCGCCGGCCGCGGGCCAGGCCCAGGTCCGCAATCTGTACATGTCCGTGGACCCCTACATGCGCGGCCGGATGTATGACCGCGAGAGCTATGTCCCGCCCTTCCAGATCGGTGCCCCGCTCGAAGGCGGCGCCATCGGCGAAGTGGTGGTGTCGGCCGACCCCGCCCTGAAGCCCGGCGATCTGGTCCAGTCGATGTTCGGCTGGCGGGAAGTCTTCAACGCCCCGGTCGCCGGACTGCAGAAGATCGACACCATGGGCCTGCCGCCCCAGGCCTTCCTGGGCGTGGCCGGAATGCCGGGCATGACCGCTTATGTGGGCCTGCTGAAGATCGCCGGCTGCAAGGCCGGGGACACCGTGTTCGTTTCCGCCGCGGCCGGGGCCGTCGGCCAGATCGTCTGCCAGATCGCCAAGATCAAGGGTGCCACCGTGATCGGCACCGCCGGCGGGGCGGACAAGGTCGCCTTCCTGAAGGAGATCGGGGTTGATCACG